>NZ_CP007034.1:1905000-2222500 GCF_000512915.1 Barnesiella viscericola DSM 18177 | reverse complement strand
TGATAAGATTGTTGATCAACCACCCCGATGTCGAGATTGTCTTCGTCCACAGCGAGAGCAATGCCGGCAACCGGGTAACCGACGTGCACACGGGCCTGTTCGGCGAGACCGACCTGGTATTTACCCGCGAACTGCCCTTCGACGCCATCGACCTGCTTTTCTTCTGTACGGCACACGGCGACACCCGCAAGTTCATGGAGACTCACGCGCTGCCCGACGAGTTGCGCATCATCGACCTCTCGGCCGACTATCGGCTCGACGCCACCGACAACGACTTTATCTACGGGCTGCCCGAGCTGAACCGGAAGTATATCATTCGCTCCAAGCGGGTGGCCAACCCCGGTTGTTTCGCAACCGCCATTCAGCTGGCGCTGCTCCCTCTGGCCAAGAACCTCCTGCTCAACAGCGAGATTCACGTGCATGCCATCACCGGATCGACCGGTGCGGGGCAGAAACCGTCGCCCACCAGCCATTTCAGCTGGCGCAACGACAACATCTCCATCTACAAGCCTTTCAACCACCAGCATCTGGCCGAGATACGGCAAAGTCTCTCGAAACTGCAAACCAGTTTCGCAGCCCCCATCAACTTCATTCCCGTCAGGGGGAACTTCTCGCGGGGCATCTTTGCCACGCTCTACCTCGACTGTCCCGTCGAGCTCGAGCTGCTCAAAGAGTTGTACAACAACTACTACGAGGATCACAACTTCACCTTTCTCACCGACCGGATGCCCGACCTGAAACAGGTAGTCAACACCAACAAATGCCTCCTGTATCTCGAAAAGCACGAGGGCAAACTGCTCATCGTGTCGGTTATCGACAACCTGCTGAAAGGTGCCTCGGGACAAGCCGTACACAACATGAACCTCCTGTTCGGCCTGCACGAACGGGTGGGGTTGCATTTGAAGGCCTCGGCTTTTTAATTGCTGAAACGTTATGAAACTATTCGATGTATATCCGCTGTTCGATTTGGAAATCGTATCGGGAAAAGGGTGCTACACCTACGACTCCCACGGGACCGAATACCTCGACCTGTACGGCGGCCACGCCGTCATCTCCATCGGCCATTCGCACCCCTACTACGTGAACCGAATTACCGAACAGGCTAAAAAACTCGTCTTCTACTCCAACTCGGTGGTCAACAGCCTGCAACAGCAGCTGGCCGACAAACTAGGCGCACTGTCGGGCTATGACGACTACTCGCTCTTCCTTATCAACTCGGGGGCCGAGGCCAATGAAAATGCCTTGAAACTGGCCTCGTTCCACACCGGGAAGAAGAAAGTCATCGCCTTTGCCCACTCGTTTCACGGCCGTACCTCGGCCGCGGTGAAGGTGACCGACAACCCCCGTATCGTCGCCCCCATCAACGACACCTTCGAGGTGGCCTTCCTCCCCCTCAACGACATGGCCCGGGTAGAGCAGGAGATGGCCGGCGGCGACGTCTGCGCCGTCATCATCGAGGGGATACAGGGTGTGGGCGGTATCCAGATACCCGAAGTGCAATTCCTGCAAGAGTTGCGCGAGGCATGCAGCCGTCACCACGTCGTACTCATACTCGACGAGGTACAGTCGGGCTACGGCCGCACGGGCAAGTTCTTTGCCCACCAATATGCCGGCATACGCCCCGACCTCATCACCGTAGCCAAGGGAATGGGTAACGGATTTCCCATCGGCGGCGTCCTCATCAGCCCCCAGTTCACCCCGGTCTACGGCATGCTGGGGACCACCTTCGGCGGCAACCACCTGGCCTGTGCCGCAGCCTGCGCCGTGCTCGACGTCATGCGCGACGAGCATTTGGTCGACAATGCCGCCCGCGTAGGCCAATACCTCATCGACCGACTCCGCGAGATACCTCAAATCAAGGAGGTGCGGGGCAAAGGGTTGATGATAGGCCTCGAATTTGACCAGCCCGTCAAGGAGCTGCGCAACCGGTTGCTGTTCGAACAGCACGTATTTACCGGGGCCTCGGGCACCCACGTAATCCGCCTGTTGCCCCCCCTGTCGTTATCGCAAGAACAAGCCGATTGTTTTATCGGCAAACTTAAAACCATACTCTCATGAAAATAACAATCATAGGCGGCGGAAATATGGGCGGTGCCATAGCCCGCGGTCTGGCAAAAAGCGATTTTTTAACCCCGGCCGATATTACGGTGAGCAACCGGGGCCAGGAGAAACTGGATCTGCTCAAAACGTACAACCCGCAGATTCACACCACAACCGACAACAAGGCGGCCATTCAAGATGCCGACATCATCATTCTGGCCGTGAAGCCCTGGGTGCTCGACAGTGTGGCCATCGACATTCGCAACGGGCTCGACCTGCCCCGGCAGATGATTGTATCGGTCGTTGCCGGCGCCACCATCGAACGGCTGGCTGCGCTCTTCACCTCGGGCGATGCCATTCCGGCCATCTTCCGGGTGATGCCCAACACGGCCATAGCCATTCGCGAAAGCATGACCCTCTTCACCCCCTACAACGCTACCCCCGAACAGGTCGACTGCGTTCGGGCCATGCTCGACAGTCTGGGCAAGAGCCTGCTGGTCGACGAGAGCCTCATGGAGGCCGGCACAGCCCTCTGTTCATGCGGTACCGCCTTTGCCATGCGCTACATGCGGGCTGCCATCGAGGGTGGTGTCGAAATGGGATTCCGTGCCCAGGACGCCCAGCTGGTGGTCGAGCAAACCGTGAGAGGGGCAGCCGAACTGCTGCTGGCTACCGGCAACCACCCCGAAGTGGAGATTGACCGGGTGACCACCCCCGGCGGCATCACCATCAAGGGATTGAACGAGATGGAGATGGCAGGATTCTCGGCAGCCGTTATCCGGGGATTGAAAGCCTCGAAATAAGGGAATAAGCAAACAAAATTCTACTATTGCTGGGCAAGGGTTACATGTCGTAAAACCTGTCCAGCAATTTCTTTTTGTACATCTTGCTCACCTTCAACTCCGACACCTTGTTGAACGGCGGCAGCAACGTGCAACTGTTCTCTGAAATGAGGTAAAGATAGTTGATGTTGATGATATACGTTTTATGAATCTGAATGAACTCGGGAGCGTAGTTCAGGATTGTCTCGGCCGTTGTCTGGTGCTTCAAGATGAAATGTTGCAGGCTGTTCAGCACCACCCGCCACAACTTGCGCTCCGAGTCGTATTTGAAGAACCCGATATTCTCGGGACGGACAATGAGCTTGTCGTTGGTAATGGTCGTAATCAATATCGACTGGGCCGGCTGTGACAGGGGGCTCGACTGAAACGGTTGCCCCCCCGACCGCAGAGTCTCTTCACGCGACAGGTGAAAGCGGTTCATAATCAACGACAGCTCACTGTCGCTGACCGGTTTGAGCAGAAAGTCAAACGCCTGTAACCGCAAGGCCGGCAACAGATACTTCTCATACGAAGTGTAAAACACCACCTTCATGTTCCAATCGATATGCTTGTCGAGCGACGACAAGAACTCCAACCCCGACGTGTCGGACAACTCTACATCGAGAAACAGCAACTCGGGTTTGTAGCGCATGACCGTGTTCCAACCCTCCTCGCCGTTGCCCGCCGTCGCCACAAGATTCACATCGGGATAACCCTTCAAGCGCTCGGCCAGCACTCGTATCGACGGATTATCGTCATCGACGATGACCGTGTCAATTCTCTTTTCCATATCAGTCGTTTATATCGAAATTATAGACATCGGGGATAACCAGCAGCGCGCGGCACCCCTCCTCCCCTTCGGGAGTACGGTAGCCCCCCAACTCAAATCGCATCGGTTGCTTGTTGCGGGCATTGAGCAGCTGTATAATCTGGGCAACCACCCTCAACCCCACTTGCGACTTGTCGCCTCCTCGCTGCACCACGGGCAGCGGCCCGTTGTTGAGAACCTCGATGTAAATGGCCCCGTCGCGATGGTTGACCTGCACGGTCAGACGCTTCTCGGCATCGAGGGGTTTCTTCTTCAACCCGTGTTTAATGGCATTCTCGACAAATATCTGCACCATCATCGACGGCAGCCGCACGGCATTCAGGTCGATACCCTCGGCTACCGACACACGGTACTCGAACTTCTCGCCCAGCGATTCCCCTTCGACCGCTACATACAGGTCGATAAAGTTCAGTTCCTCGCGCAGAGTCGTGCAGAACACACTGGCCAACGACTGTCCCTGGCGGAGCATATCGACCAATACCCCCAGTGACGAAGGGCGTCCCTCCTGCCGGGCCAGCAACTCATGATTAAGGGCATTGTAGATAAAGTGCGGGGTGATGCGGTTGCGCGCATTCTCCATCTTCATGGTCACGATACGGCGCAACATCTGCTCCTCCCGTTGCTTCACCCGCTTGCGCCGATACACATTGAAGAGAATCAGCACCAGCACAATCGCCGTCACCCCGGCCAGCAGGGCGTAAATGCGCATCAGCTCGGCCTCCTTGTCACTGATGACCAGATTCTGGTTCAGAATAGTCGCATCGCGCTCGTAGCGCATACGAGTCTCGGCAATTTTCATTCTCACCCGCTCGCTGCGCAGGGAGTCGGAGAGGGAGGTATAGGCCTTTTCATATTCAAAAGCCTTTTTCCAATCGTGTTTCGCCCCGGCAAACCGCCGCAGGAAGTCGAGTCGAAGCAACCCCTGCTCCGACCGCATATCGTCTCTATACGGATACCGGGCAGCCAGCGCCTCGGCTTGGCCGAAGTCGCCGTCCTGCAAGGCCAGCTCCATCTGCTGGGTATGCAGATGCGACATGACCATTTCGTTATATCCGCTCGCTCCGAAATAGGCCAGGTTCTCGGCAATGAGCGGCCGAGCCTGCTCGGGCTGGTGAAGTTTCAGATAAATATCCGACAGGTTGGCCTTGCAGAAATGAATCTCCCACTCCATATCGGGGTATGCCAACAAGAAGGTATCGAGACGCAGGAAGGTCTCCAAAGCCCGCCGGTAATCCTTTTGATAGAAATAATCATTCCCCCGGCTGTTCAGATAGTTGAACCGGTCATAGACGGTCATCAGATTCCACAACCGGTCACACTTGTCCCACCAGATCTTACTTTGCCCAAAATCACGAAGGGTGGTATAGGTAGCCGCCAGACCACTATACAGAGGAATGTAGCTGGCCGTATCGGCCTGAATAGAATCGGCCAAAGCGATAGCTTGCCGGTAGGTCATCGCACTCATGGAGAGGTCGCCCCCGAACTTGTAGGCATCGGCCAGATTGGCATAGCTCAACAGGCGGTCGTTCTCATCGCCTCCCCGCTCGGCATACCGGCACGCCTCCTTTTGATAAAAGAGCATCGAGTCGGCATGAAAGGCATATTGGGTATAATAGAGCCCCTTGGCCTGCATGCACTTTATCATCAGATCGTTGCGCAGCTTCGAGTAGGGTTTCCCCGACAGATAATGAATCACGCTGTCGGCACTGAGCAGAACCGAGTCGAGTTGCGCCGTATAGAAATAGCGAATAATGTCCTGCACGACAAAATTATAATACGCATCACTGTCGCGAGCCTCCCTCTTTCCCTGGCTTATTGCCTGCTTGACAAAATCCAGATTGTGAGTACGAAACGAATCGGCGATCTCCTGATTAATAGCATCGATCGATGTTGCCTCGGATTTCCGGGACGTACAACCGCTTCCTATCAAGACCAGCCACAAAAGCAAGGCAACCAATCGCCACAACTGTATTATTTTCATGGTTCAAAACTTATCTATAAAACAGTCAAGGCTCTGGGAGGAAATGAATTGCCGCAGGCTATACCCTGCTTGGACCCTACTCTATATCTACACCGTATGGCCGAGAGTAGAGCAAATCCCCTACTTAATGATACCGAGCATCGTCTGTTTTGCAGTCAACAAATGTACGATTTTTTCCGACTCATTCACTATTTTATAAAAACAATCCTTTCAATCCCTATTTTTTACCGCTTATCCACAATTTGGTCCGGTTATCCTAAAAACATCAGACAGAGCGGTTGCCGGATTATTTTTATCGTTCTATCTTTGAATAAATTTCAATATTATTTCATACGATTCAAGAACAAGGTATTCAGAGGGAGGGGACATAAAGGCAGGAATGTTACTTGTCAAAGAAAGTATGAAGTGCCTAGGCAATTTGTTGCAACAGGCCAGCACAAACCGGCGATAGTATAACTATCGTCAAAAAAATTGCCTCTAAAAGCTATTGAGGCAAGAGAAGAAACAATAATTGTACTCACCAATGGGGACTCTACCATACAGAAAGAGCCGTTTCGCCATAAAGAACGGCACATTCCTGACCTCTTTTACTTGGACTTCCTTTTGACAAGGGAAGTCTTTTTTTTAATCATTCGGCTCCGAAAACTTGGCTTTCATTTGTTTCGGCTATCTTTTTTGGCTATTTTTGTAAAAGATAGGATATGGTTCGGCAGAACCCAATCCAGAAATTCCGATTGTACAATCAACAACTTAACATACTATGTCTGTAAACAAAGTTATTCTGATAGGGAACGTGGGGAAAGACCCCGACGTGAGATATATCGAAAACAACGTGTGCGTGGCCAACTTTACCCTGGCTACCACCGAGCGTGGCTACACCACCCAAAGCGGAGTCCAGATACCCGACAAGACCGAGTGGCACAACATCGTGGCCTGGCGCGGATTGGCCGAGGTGGCCGAGAAATACGTGCGCAAAGGTACCCAGCTCTACATCGAAGGGAAGATTCGCACCCGCTCGTGGGAGGACCAGAACAAGATTCGCCGCTACACAACCGAGATTTATGTCGACAACATGGAGCTGCTGGGTCGTCGCGACAGCCAGTCGGCATCGGCTTCCACCCCACAGGCAGCACCAGCCCAGGCACAACCGGCAGGCTACCAGACTCCGTCCAACCCGGGATTTGCATCGACGGGCGGAAATAGTGGCGACGACGATTTGCCGTTCTAATATTATGTTGTAATTTTGCAAGCAATTAACGGGCCTCGTTTCTCACCCCCGGAGCGATTCGGGGGTGGGGATACCGCCAAACGGGTACACGAGGCGGCGGGCCTATTGTTTAACTAATTCTATTGTTTCTTGGACCCTGATTCGTATTTATCGGTTTTCTCGGCCATCGAGGTTACGCCCCCCTCGGGCGGTGCCATTCTGGCAATAATCCTGGCGGGATTGTTTTTGTGTGTCTCTGCATTTGTTTCAGCTTCCGAAATAGCCTACTTCTCGCTCTCGTCCGAAGAGCTACACGAGTTTGACGACGACGAGTCTACCACCAACGTCTTGGTAAAGAAACTACTGGCCAAGCCCGAGTATCTGCTGGCAACGATACTCATCTCGAACAACCTGGTCAACGTGGCTATCGTTATCCTCTGTAATTTTTTCTTTTCCGACATTCTTCATTTTCACAGCGATGTGCTGGATTTCATTTTCCAGACCATTCTGCTCACCTTCCTGCTGCTGCTCTTCGGCGAGGTGATGCCCAAGTTCTATGCCAACCAGAAGCCCGTCAAGTGGGTAAAAAGGAGCTGCCGGGGACTGTCGTTGCTGGAAAAGATTTTCTCCCCGCTGGCCAACCTGCTGGTCAACTCGACCCAGATTGTCAACAAGCACATGGTGCGTAAGCGGGCCAACATCTCGATGAACGAGCTCTCGCAGGCGCTCGAAATGACTCAGGTCGAGGCCAACGACGAGAAAGAGATGCTCGAAGGCATCATCAAGTTCGGTGGCAAAACCGTGCAGGAGGTGATGACGGCCCGGGTCGACATTACCGACGTGGAGATTCGTACTGATTTCAAGGAGCTGCTCGACCTCATCATCGAGACCGGCTATTCGCGGCTGCCCGTCTACGACACCACCGAAGACGACATCAAAGGCATCATATACAGCAAGGACCTGCTGCCCTACATCGGGCAGGACGCCTCGTTCAACTGGCGCAAACTCATGCGCCGCGCCTATTTCGTGCCCGAGACCAAGATGATCGACGACCTGCTGGAAGAGTTCCGCACGAAGAAAATCCACATGGCCATCGTGGTCGACGAGTTTGGCGGCACCTCGGGTATCGTCACCATGGAGGATATTCTCGAAGAGATTGTGGGCGACATCAGCGACGAGTATGACGAGGAGGAGAAAAACTACGTGAAACTCGACGACAACACCTATATCTTCGAGGGAAAAACCGTACTGAACGACTTCTACAAGATTACGGGACTCGACGAAAGCGAGTTCGGCGACAAGGCCGAAGATGCCGAAACGCTGGCCGGTCTGATACTCGACATCAAGGAGGATTTCCCCAAGGTGAAAGAGCAGATTGACTACGGCCGTTGCAGTTTCGTGGTGCTCGAACTCGACAAGCGACGCATCGGCAAGGTGAAGGTAAAAATCAACCCGGCTGCGCCTCAGGACGAATAACGCCGAAAACCTCCTGCTGCCATGAGTCTGTTCCCCTCTTCCATACGTCCCGGCCGCCTGATGATCTATCTCCTGCTCGGTCTCACGGCAGCGACGACGAGTCTCTCCTGCCGCCGCCAGTATACGCCGAAGCCCGACGCCTACTTCCGCATCGACCCCTACCCCGAGACCTACCGCCGCACTACCCTGCCGGGCACCCGGCTCTCATTCGAGATTCCCGAAGGGACGACCGAGGCTCTCGACCCCGACTCGACCCACCGCCACGACGGCGTACAGTGGCTCAACATACGGTTCCCCCGCTATCGGGCCACCCTCTATTGCAGCTACCACCCTTTGCGGGGCAACCTCGACCGGCTCACCGACGAGAGCCGCGAACTGGTCTACCGCCAGAGTATCCGCCCCGATGTCGTGCAGGCGGGCCATTACGAAAACGACAGCTTGAAGATTTATGCCACCCTCTACGACCTCTCGGCCGAGAGTGCCACACCGTTGCAATTTATCGTAACCGACAGCACCCGATACCTGTTGCGGGGTGCCCTCTATTTCGACGAACCGGGTAAGAGCGACTCCATCGCCCCCGTCGTCGACGACCTGTCGGACCACATCGCCCACCTCATCGAAAGTATAGAAATTCCCGCCCGATAGCCATGCCGTTTCACACCCACATATCGACCCCGACCGGTGCAAGCATCGCCCTTTGGCACCTCACCGAAACGGAGGAGACTCTGGCGTCCCTGCTCGGCGACGAGGCGTACAGACAACTGTCGAGCCAGGGACTGTCGCCCAAACGATTCTGTGAACAGGCGGCCACCCGGCTGTTGCTGGACCGCCTCGACGAGACCCGCGGAGGTATTCTGGCCCACACACGCGAGGGGCAGCCCTATCTGACCAACCGTGCCGGACACCTCTCCATCTCGCACACCCGGCAATGGGTGGCCATCGCCTGGCACCCCACACGCCCCGTGGGAATAGACATCGAGCGGCAGGGCGCCCAAATAGAACGCGTAGCCGCTCGAGTATTCAACGAAAATGAGTTGCAGGCGCACACCGAATCGCCTCACTCGCACACCCTGTGGCTGCACCTGTGCTGGTCGGCCAAAGAGGCACTATTCAAAGCGATGCCCGAGGCGGGGGTAGACTTTCGCACACAACTGCACGTCACTCCACCCGACACAATCGACCACGAAGGGCTCTTTACCGCCGTCGAGAGCCGCACATCGGCCCACGACCGCTACACCCTGTGGTATGCCACCCACGACGAGTGGGTGATGGTCTGCGCCACTCCCTTACCGTAATTCGGCTTTGAAGCCTGCCGCACGTACGGCATCGACCACCCGCTCGGCGGACACGTCGGCATTGACAGTCAGCAATTTATCGGGAGTAGACAAATCGAGGCTCCACTGATCGGGAGTAAGAAACTGATTCAACTGTTCGCCAATCTTGGCTACACAACCGGCACACTTGGCCGAAGTCTTTACTTGTATCATCTTTATTTTGTTTTTAAACGGGTTATTTTTTTATCGTAACCGCAAACTGTTGAGTACTACCGATACCGAGCTGAATGCCATGGCCGCACTGGCCCACATGGGGGTAAGCAACAGCCCTACGGGATAAAGCACACCGGCTGCCACGGGGATACACACCACGTTGTAGCCGAAGGCCCAGAACAGATTCTCGCGGATAATCCGCACCGTCCGGCGCGACAGGGTCACCGCCCGGGGCAACAGCAGCAGGTCGGAGTTCATCAAGGTCACCATGGCCACGTCCATGGCCACATCGGTACCCTTGCCCATGGCCACGCTCACATCGGCCCGGGCCAGCGCCTGCGAGTCGTTGATACCGTCGCCCACCATGGCCACACACTTGCCGGCCTGTTGCAACTCGGCTACAAAGCGCTCCTTATCGTCGGGCAACACGCCCCACCGATAGTGGTCGATACCGGCCGCCCGAGCCACCTCGGCTGCGGTCGACTCCTTGTCGCCGGTGAGCATATAGACCTCGATGCCGCAGCGTTTCAACTGCTCCACCGCCTCGCGCGAGGTGGCCTTCAAGGCATCTTTCACCTCGAAGAGAGCCAACAGCTCCCGGTCGTTCCCGAAATAGGCGGTATATCCATCGGGCACCGAAACACCCGGCAGGCGCTCCTCGGCCAGGGCCCGATTGCCCACCCAGAAGGTGGTTCCGCCGCTGGTGCAGGTCACCCCGCGCCCCGTGAGGCTCTCAAAGTCGGCCAAATCGTCGGCCGGGCGATAGCCCCGTTGCCGCAACGTATCGGCCAGAGCCAGGGCCAACGGGTGTTCCGACCGCGTCTCGGCGGCCAGCAACACGGGGGCAAACTGTTCGAAATCGGGATAGAGCTGCTCGTCGACTACCTGCGGGTGCCCCTCGGTGAGGGTTCCCGTCTTATCGAGAACGACGGCATTGACCCGGCACATGTTTTCCAGGGCAAAGGCATCTTTAATGAGGATATGTTGCTGTGCCGCCTTGCCTATCCCCACCGTCAAGGCCGTGGGGGTAGCCAACCCGAGGGCACAGGGGCAGGCGATTACCAGCACCGAGACGGCACTCAACAGAGCGTAGGGGAACATGCCCCACCCAGACACGGCCACCCAGATCGTGAAGGTGAGTATGGCCAGTGCGATAACCGTGGGAACAAAGACGGCCGACACCTTATCGACAATACCCTGCACGGGAGCCTTGCTTCCCTGAGCCTCGCGCACCATGCGCACCATGCGCGAGAGTACCGTATCGGCTCCCGAAGCCTCGACCTGTATGAGGAAAGCGCCCCGCTGGTTGAGGGTCCCGGCCAGCACCCGGTCGCCGGATTGCTTGGCCACTGCCTCCGACTCGCCGCTAATCATACTCTCGTCGACATACGACGACCCTTCGAGCAACACGCCGTCGACCGGAATCTTCTCGCCGGGACGCACACTCACCCGATTGCCGGGACGCAGCATGCCGATGGGCACATCGCGCTCCTCGCCGCTCTCGTCGACCAGACGGGCCGTCTTGGGTTGCAGTCCCATGAGCGAGCGAATCGAAGCCGACGTACTCTGCTTGGCCCGTGCTTCAAGCAACTTGCCCGAGAGGACAAAGGCGATAATCATCGCCACCGATTCGTAGTAGACGTGGGGAACCAGCCCCAGCGATTCCCAGAACCGGGGATAGATGGTCGTGAACAGACTGAAAACAAACGACACGGCCGTGCTGAGCATGACCAGCGTGTCCATGTTGGCACGGCCCTTTCGGGCGGCCTTCCAGCCCGAGGTATAGAACGAGCGGCCCAGATAGAGCACCGGCAAGGTGAGCACCATCAAAAGCCACATCAGCCAAATCGGAGGCTCATGAAAACACATCGAAAGCACCATCACCGGAATACCGAAAATCCAGGCCCCCACGGTGCGGCGTTTCTGTGCAACATAGTGCCGGCGTTCGGCATCGGCGGCATCGGCCTCGGCATTCTCCGAGATGACCAGATCGTATCCTGCCGACTGCACAGCCGTCTGCATATCTCTCAACGAAATTTTCTTGGGATCATAAACCACCTGCAAGGTGTTGGCCGAAAAATTGACCGAAGCCTCGGCCACTCCCGGCAATTCGCTCACGGTCTTCTCGACCGTAGCCGCGCACACGGCGCAGCTCATGTCCAAAACGGGTATTACTTGTTTCTCCATACGTTTTCCTTTCGGTCAGACTCTTAACACCCCTGGCCGGTTTTTGCTCATCGCCCACCCCGATCGTCCAAACGAATCAAGCCACACTGCTCTCGTCGAGCGGCGGCTGCATGGTGCATTTGCCATTCAACACCGCTCCCGGTTCTATGGCTAGACGACGGGCCTGTATATCGCCTTCGAGCGACGAGGTGGCTTTCAACACCAACATCTCGGCCACCATCACGTTGCCGGTAATGCGACCCACCACCTCGGCATTCACGGCCACGATGTCGCCAATCACTTGGCCCGTCTCTCCGATAACGACCTTGCCCTGGCATTCCAATCGTCCTTCGAGCGTGCCGTCGATACGAATGTCTTTCTGCGAAACAATCTTACCTACAATGGTAGTCTCTGCGGTGAGCGCATTGTGCGCCATGCCCGAAAAAGTATTCTCCTTTGCCATATCTGTATCTTGTTTTTATATCCACAAGGCCATGCCAACCGCCATCGAGTTGCGCCTGCCCAGGCGAGAGTCTATATTTACATCTCGTGCAAAAGTAGAAAGAATCTCCCGAAATATCCACATCGGGTCTGATAATCATTGCAAAAAGAGGTAATAATATTTTCGGTGCTCCCGGCAAAGTAGGAGTATATTTGCCGGGAGTACCGAAAAAAGGAGCGTTCCGAAAGAGACGACATCGCCCGATTCTTTATACCTTTGCCC
This sequence comes from Barnesiella viscericola DSM 18177, assembly GCF_000512915.1. GTDB lineage: Bacteria > Bacteroidota > Bacteroidia > Bacteroidales > Barnesiellaceae > Barnesiella > Barnesiella viscericola. The sequence continues at coordinate 2,209,769 of NZ_CP007034.1, read as the reverse complement.
CGACTTAATCCCAAGCGCAACCATGTCGACCCCACACCTGAACCTCACCGAAGGGGGCATCACCGGAACCCTGCTGCGGTTTACCCTGCCCATGATGGCCGGAGCCCTGTTGCAGCAATGCTACAACATCGCCGATACCCTCATCGTGGGGCAGTTTATCGGCCCCGCGGCCTTGGCAGCCGTAGGGTCGGCCTATACGCTCATGGTCTTTCTCTGCTCGATTCTGCTGGGTCTATCGCTGGGCAGCAGCACAGTCTTCTCCCAACAATACGGCCGGGGCGATCTCCCGGCCCTGCGCCACAGCACCTATGTGGCCTTCGTCCTGATTCTGGCCATTACCCTCGTGCTCAACCTGGTCGCATTCCTTGCACTCGACCCCATACTGCGATTTCTGCAAGTACCGGCCGAGGTCTACCCGCTCATGCGCGACTACCTGTGGATTATCTTTTGGGGCATTCTCTTCACCTTTATCTATAACTTCTATGCTGCCCTGCTGCGTGCCGTGGGTGACTCGGTGACTCCGTTGTGGTTCCTTTCGTTGTCGGTCGTGCTCAATATCGGGCTCGACCTCTTCTTTATCCTGCTGCTACACTGGGGTATACAAGGGGCTGCTGCCGCAACCGTCATCGCCCAAGGTGCCGCCGCACTGGGTATCGCCCTGTACACCCACCTCAAACGCCCCGAACTGAGAATCCGCCGCCGCGATCTCTATTTCGACCGGGCTACGCTGAAAGAGATTACCGCCTTCTCAACTCTCACCTGTGTGCAACAGTCGGTGATGAACCTGGGCATTCTGCTGGTACAGGGGTTGGTCAACAGTTTCGGCACCGTGGTGATGGCCGCCTTTGCCGCCGCCGTCAAGATAGACTCCTTTGCCTATATGCCGGTACAGGAGTTTGGCAATGCCTTCTCGACCTTCGTGGCCCAAAACTTCGGGGCTTGCAAACGGCAACGCATTCGCCGGGGCATGCGCCAGGCTCTACTCATCACCTGCCTCTTCTCCCTCGCCGTTTCGCTACTGATATTTATTTTTGCCGAACCCCTCATGCTCATCTTCGTCAAGCCCGATGAACAGGAGATACTACGCATCGGCGCCCAATACCTGCGCATCGAGGGAGCCTTCTATGCCCTCATCGGCATTCTCTTCCTACTCTACGGATACTATCGGTCGATGCGCATGCCGGGCATGTCGGTCATACTCACCGTGCTGTCGCTGGGCACACGGGTAGCTCTGGCCTACGTCCTGGCCTCGCTGCCAGCCGTAGGAGTAACCGGCATCTGGTGGTCGATCCCCATCGGTTGGTTCATCGCCGACCTTGTCGGGTTCATCTATTACCAGATTTCGTCACCGCGTCTCTATCGGGCCATGGCGACAGCAATCGGCTCCAGCCAGTAACTCTCTATATTTCAACAGGATTTTCTATGTATTAATAGAGTGTGTCCCTTTTAATCATTCATCAACTGCGGCCGGAGGGTATTGGCAACGGATCATCGGCGATGGTCAGGACGATACCCATCTCCTCAATGCGCTTGGCAATCGCCGGCGAGACCTTCGAATCAGTGATAATCTGGTCGACATCCTCCATGTCAGAGATTTTGCTGAATCCGCGCCGTCCGAATTTGGACGAATCGGCCAGCACAATGGTCTTCTGGGCCGTCCGCATCATCACCCGGTTGAGACTCGCCTCCATCATGTCGGTCGTTGTAATCCCGAAATCCAAGTCGATACCGTCGACCCCCAGGAAAAGTTTGCTGCACGAAAAGTCGGCAAGTGCCGCCTCGGCATACTTGCCCACTACCGACAGACTGCTGTGCCGCAAGATCCCCCCCAACTCGATAATGTCGATATTGCGGTCTTTCGACAAGATGATGGCGACTTGCAGCGAAGCTGTAATCACGGTGAGCTTGTCGGTCGTCTGGATACAGCGGGCCAAAGCATGCATGGTCGTCCCCGACGCAATCAAAATGGAGTCCTTTTTCGCAATTAAACTTGCAGCTTGCATTCCGATAAGCCTCTTCTCTTCGGTATAAAACTTTTCCTTTTCGTTTACGTTTCGGTCGTTGATATATGGATTAATCAAAATCGCCTTCCCGTGATTCCGATAGAGTTTCTTCTCCTTCTCCAAATCGGTCAAATCCTTTCGTATCGTAACCGACGAAACATTCAAATGCTCGGCCAGGTCAGTAACCAGTATGGAATTATGCTGCATCAACAACTCCAAAATAATGGAATGTCTCTCTTCTTTCGTCATAAGAACACTATCATTTATGTTTTTAATGCAAGTTAGTTCATTTTTAAAGAAATAAGGGGCTGTTTTGTGTTAAAAGAGCTGAATCGACCAACCCTTTCATGCCTTATTATAATATGCTTCGATATATAACCCCATTACATATAGTCAAAGATATGAATTTCGTTTTGAAAACAATATTACATTCCAGTTACAAAAAAATTGCAGAAAAATTTCATTTGTATTAAAAAACTCTATATATTTGTTGCGATATGAAACAATACAGGTTTTATATCAACAAGAAAAAGGATAATATAATTACCATGAATCTCAACGGCAAAAGCAATGAATATGATGTCATCATCATCGGAGGTGGCATAACGGGAGCAGGTACAGCGAGAGACTGTTCCTTGCGAGGTATGAGAGTTTTGCTATTGGAACGTTTCGATTTCGCTGCGGGAGCGACGGGTCGCAACCATGGCTTGTTGCACAGCGGAGCCCGCTATGCCGTCACCGACAAGGAATCGGCCTCGGAGTGTATCAAGGAAAACATGATACTCCGAAAGATTGCTCGGCATTGTGTCGAAGAGAACAACGGGCTGTTTATCTCTCTACCCGAAGACGATATAAATTTCCAATCCAAATTTGTCGAATCGTGTCACGAAGCCGGCATCGATGCCCAAATCATCGACCCGGCCGAAGCCCGTCGCATAGAACCCTCGGTCAACCCCAACCTGATCGGAGCGGTCAAGGTACCCGACGGCTCGGTCGATCCCTTCCGGCTTACCTTGGCCAACATCATCGACGCCAAGGCTCACGGTGCCCAAATACTGGTTTATCACGAAGTGACGGCTCTCATTAAGGAGCAGGGCCGCGTGATAGGCGTTGCCGTATGGGATCACAAGAAAAAAGAGTCGACCAACTACTACGCCCCGCTTACCATCAACGCCGGTGGTATCTGGGGACACAACATTGCCAAGATGGCCGGAATCGAGGTAGGCATGTACCCCGCCAAAGGTTCGCTGCTCATCTTCGGCCACCGGGTCAACAACGTCGTACTCAACCGTTGCCGCAAACCGGCCGATGCCGACATCCTGGTACCCGGCGATACCATCTGCCTCATCGGTACCACGTCGAGCCACGTGGGATTTGACGAGGTCGACGACATGCGGGTAACCTCGGAAGAGGTCGACCTGCTGTTGCGCGAAGGCGAGAAACTGGCCCCAGCCCTCGCCACCACGCGTATCCTGCGCGCCTATGCCGGTGTGCGCCCGCTGGTCGCCGCCGACAACGACCCCACGGGCCGCAACATCAGCCGGGGCATCGTGCTGCTCGACCACGAGACCCGCGACGGAGTGCCCGGCTTTGCCACCATCACGGGAGGCAAACTGATGACCTACCGCCTGATGGCCGAGAAGGCCACCGACCTGGCCTGTGCCAAACTGGGTATCGACAAACCCTGCACGACCATGAACGAGCCCCTGCCCGGTTCACGGAACGAGGAGCCCGAATCGACCGACAAGAAACACGCCACCAGCCCCATCAGACGTTCGACCATCGGCCGCCACGGCGACCTGGCTGCCCGGATTTCCACCGACAACGAGGTGGACAACAGCCTCGTATGCGAATGCGAAGATGTGTCGGTAGGCGAAGTAAAATATGCTCTGAAAGAGCTCGACGTACACAACATGGAGGACCTGCGCCACCGCACCCGCGTGGGCATGGGTACCTGCCAAGGCGAACTCTGCGCCTGCCGGGCCGCCGGTCTGCTGAGCGAGGCGCACAACTGCGCCCACCAGGCCAAAGCCGACCTGGCCCGATTCCTGAACGAACGCTGGAAAGGCATGTACCCCGTAGCCTGGGGCGAAGCCCTTCGGGAAGGCGAATATACCCAATGGGTCTACAAAGGATTATGTGGAATGAATAAAATGGAAGAGAAATGAAATTCGATACCGTAATTATTGGAGGAGGTTTGGCCGGCCTGACTTGTGGCATTCGCTTGCAGCAGGCAGGCACGAAATGTGCCATCGTATCGGCCGGACAGAGTGCATTGCATTTTTCTTCGGGTTCATTCGATTTGCTGAACGAGCTACCCGACGGGACTCCCGTAAGCAACCCCGAAGAGGCTGTGGCTCAACTCGACAAGAGCCACCCTTACGCCAAGATAGGCGACCGCTTTACCCACTATGCCCAAGAGGCCAAACAGCTGCTCATCGCATCGGGCGTTGGGGTACACGGCGACTCGAAACACAACACCTATCGCATATCGCCCATGGGAACGGCCCTGCCTACCTGGCTCACGCTCGACGACTTCACCACGCTGGAATCACCCGACGAGCTGAAAGGCAAAAAGATATTGCTGGTCAACATCACCGGCTTCCTCGATTTCAACACCAAGTTCGTGGCCGACGCCTTCGAGACCGCCGGAGCCTCGTGCCAGATTGTCGCCATCTCGCTGCCCGAGTTTGAACGGTTGCGCCAAAGTCCCACCGAGATGCGGTCGGCCAACATCGCCCGCGTCATGGAATCGGGAAGCGTTCTCGAAACCTTTATCGCCCGGCTGCAAGAGAAGAGCAAAGGGTTCGACATCGTAGCCGTACCGGCCATCTTCGGACTTGCGTCGTCACAGACAGTAAGCACACTGAAAAAACAACTCGACATACCGGTATACGTCATTTCCACCATGCCCCCCTCGGTTCCCGGCATACGCACCCAGCAACGGCTGCGCCACGTATTCGAGCAGGCCGGCGGATACTACATGCTGGGCGATACCGTAGTCAATGCCGAGACGGGCGACGGACGGGTGTACAGCGTCTACACCGTCAATCACGGCGACATCGCCTTGCAGGCCGACCACTTCGTGCTGGCATCGGGCAGCTTTTTCAGCAACGGACTGTATGCCCTCATGGACCGGGTGTTCGACCCCGTGTTCGATGCCGACGTCGAGTTTGACCCCAACCGCAACACGTGGTACAACCCCTCGGTATTCGCCTCACAGCGCTACCGCACCTTCGGCGTCGCTACCGACGAGCGGTTCCGGATAAAAATCCACGGAAAAATCCAAGAGAATGTATATGCAATCGGCTCGGTTTTGAGCGGCTTCGATGCCCTGCAAGAGGGCTGCGGAGCCGGAGTATCCCTGTTGACTGCCCTGTATGTGGCCGATAACTTGAAAAAATAGAGTAACGATGAATACGCAACAATATAACATCAGCGACAATAATTTTGAACAATGCCTCAAATGTACGGTATGCACCGTCTATTGTCCGGTTGTTCCCGTAAATCCCAACTACCCGGGTCCGAAACAGGCGGGTCCCGACGGCGAACGGTTACGGCTGAAAAGAGGCGAGTTTTTTGACGAAGCCCTCAAATACTGTCTGAACTGCAAACGCTGCGAGGTGGCTTGCCCCTCCAACGTGCGCATCGGCGACATTATCCAACTGGCCCGCATCAAATACAGTCAGAAGAAACCTTCGTTGCGCGACATGATTCTGGCCAATACCGACATCGTGGGCACCCTGTCGTCGACCTTCGCTCCCATCGTCAACACCACCGTAGCGCTGAAACCGGTAAAAGCGGTGATGGACAGCGTCTTGAAGATAGACAAGCACCGTACCTTCCCCAAGTATGCCGGGCAAACCTTTGTCAGCTGGTTCAAGAAAAACGCCGCCGACAAACAGGAGCTCTACCCCAACCACGTGAGCTTCTTCCACGGCTGCTACATCAACTACAACTACCCCCAGCTGGGCAAGGACGTGGTGAAGGTGATGAATGCCATCGGCTACGGCGTGCACCTGCTGGAAAAGGAGAAATGCTGTGGCGTGGCCCTCATCTCCAACGGGCTCATCAACCAGGCCAAGAAACAGGCCCACATCAATATCGAATCGATACGCAAATCGGTGAACGAAGAGAAACGTCCGGTTATCGCCGCCTCATCGACCTGTACCTTCACCATACGCGACGAATATCCCCACTTGCTGCAAGTCGAGAACGACGACGTGCGCGACTCGGTCGAACTGGCCACCCGCTTCATCTACCGGCTGCTCGAAGAGGGGAAAGTAAAACTGAAATTCCGCGACACCCAACCGGTGAGAGTCGCCTACCACACTCCCTGCCACATGGAGAAACTGGGGTGGGGCTACTACTCCATCGAACTGTTGCGGCAAATCCCCCATCTCGATCTGGTCGTGCTCGACTCGCAATGCTGCGGCATAGGCGGTACCTACGGCTTCAAGAAAGAGAACTACCCCACCTCGCAAGGCATAGGCGAATCGCTCTTCAACCAAATCAAGGCAGCAGGCGTGCAATACGTAGCCACCGACTGCGAGACCTGCAAATGGCAAATCGAGATGTCCACCCCCTACGAGGTGAAACACCCGATCAGCATCTTGGCCGAGGCCATCGACGTAGAAGGAACCATGAAACTGAACAAATAAACAATTATCTTATAAATCTTACATTAAAATCTAATTATCATGTGGAACTTTATGGCACCCCCTGCCTACAAGCCGGAACTCCCGGCCGACCAGATAGACTCCCGCTATAAGAGTCTGAGATGGCAGGTATTCTTAGGAATTTTTATTGGTTACGCAGGTTACTACATTGTCCGCAAGAACTTCTCCATGGCCATTCCCGAGCTGGCTCAGTTTGGCTACGAAAAGGGAGAGCTGAGTATCGTTTTGTCTATGAACGCCATAGCCTATGCCCTCTCGAAGTTCTTGATGGGTAGTGTATCGGACCGCAGCAATGCGCGGGTATTCCTCCCGTTGGGCTTGATTCTGGCCTCCCTATCCATGATGTTCATGATTGTTCCCGTTGTTGCCTTCGGCCCCGAAAATAAAGGTTGGGCTATCTTCATGATGGCTGCCCTCAACTTCCTGGTAGGTTGGTTCAACGGTATGGGTTGGCCCCCGTGCGGACGTGTGATGACTCACTGGTTCTCGGTAAAAGAGCGTGGTACCAAGATGGCTATCTGGAACTGTGCTCACAACGTGGGCGGCGCCCTGGTAGGCCCGATGGCTGTTTATGGCGCCATCTGGTTCGGTTCGTGGTTCTACGGAGCCGACACGACTCACTACTTCCTCATCGGAACCTATGTATTCCCGTCGGCCGTAGCTATCCTTATCGCTCTCTTCGCCTACGTGTTGATTCGCGACACCCCGCAATCGTGCGGACTGCCCTCGATTGAGAAATATCGCAACGACTATCCCCGCAATTACAGCGCCAAACAGGAAGAGGTGCTGACCACGAAAGAGATCTTCTTCAAGTATGTGCTCAACAACAAGATGCTGTGGTTCATCGCCATCGCCAACGCCTTCGTCTACATGGTACGCTACGGCTGCCTCGACTGGGCTCCCACCTTCCTGAAAGAGGCTCAGGGCTACGACATCAAAGAGGCCGGTTGGGCCTACTTCGCCTACGAATTTGCCGCCATACCGGGCACGCTCTTCTGCGGTTGGGTAAGCGACAAACTCTTCAAGGGCCGCCGGGCCATCACCACCATCATCTTCATGCTCATTGTGGCCGTGTTTATCTTCACCTACTGGCAATTCTCCGACAACTACACGCTGGTAACCCTGTCGCTTATCGCCATCGGTTTCTTCATCTACGGCCCGGTGATGCTGATTGGTGTACAGGCTCTCGACCTGGCTCCGAAAAACGCAGCCGGTACATCGGCCGGTCTGACGGGATTCTTCGGTTACTTCTTCGGTACCGCTATCCTGGCCAACATCGTAATCGGTTACGTAGCCGAGCACGCCGGTTGGGACTGGACCTTTATCCTGCTGCTGGCAGCCTGCTTCCTGTCGATATTCTTTGTTAGCTTTACCTATAAAGAGGAACAATACCTGATTCAAAACAAGAAATAGGATTTCTTCATGAAATTATCCCCGAATAAAGGAGGTTTGTGAGCCCTGAAATCAATGGGCTCACGACCCTTCAAGGGGAGTCCCATTCCTTTGCACATTATGTAAAAACACTCTATAACCTAAAAATTTAATTAAAATGAAAGCAAAATCTATTCATTCAAGGTTGCTCTATGCCTTAGCATTAGCAACGACTCTTTCGACGACCTTCACATCGTGTCAGGAGGATGGTCGCACCGACGGCTACTCCACGTTCGATGTCCCTGAGCTCCTACCACTCAGCTCGGAACAAAAAGATGTGATCAACTACTTACCCAAAAATATCATTATTGCACACCGCGGAACTGAATTCTGGGCTCCCGAAGAGAGCGAAGCTGCCATGAGATGGGCAAGAAACATGGGTGCAGATTACCTCGAATGTGACCTTCAAAAGACCAAAGACGGTGTCATTCTCGCTCTTCACGATGAAAGTCTGCTGAGAACGACCGATGTAGAAGTTGTCTATCCCAACAGAAAGAACGACTATACAAGCGCATTCACCTATCAAGAACTGCTTAAACTGGATATCGGCTCCTGGTTCAACGAGGCCAATCCCGAACAGGCCCGCGCCTCTTTCGTGGGACAAGATATCTTGACCTTGGAAGATGTATTGGCCATTGCCGAAGGAAAACGCATCAAACGTGATGCCAACGGAAAACGTATCATCGTAACAGATGCAGAAGGCAACTATGTAAGAACCGAATATGAAGACGACCCCTTCGACAACGGAAACCGTCCCGGTGTTTACATCGAAACGAAAGCTCCCTACCTGTTCTCGGGAATGGAAGAGGCTCTGGCCAAATGCTTGACCGAAAACGGCTGGTATGCCGACAACATCGCCGACATGAAGAAAGTGGCCTACAAGAACGGACAACCGGGTGCCGTAGATATTGCCAATACTCCCGCCCGTATTATTGTACAGACCTTTGACGGTGCCGGCTTGGCAAACTTCCGCAAGGCATTCAAGAGACTTATTCCTATAGTTTACTTGATGTATGATATGAGCGGTAATCCTGCCACTTATGCCGACAAGATTAACTTTGCCATCAGAACAGGCGCTACCATCATGGGCCCGATGATCGACTATGTCGATGGTTATCCTTCGAGTCTGCTTCCTTGGCAAGGCGATATGATTCGTCGAACAGGCATGCACATTCACGCTTGGTCGTTCAACACCAATGAACAATACTTGAAATACACCGGCCCGTGGTGCGACCCCAACAAAGAGGGTGGTGAAGACAAAAACTACCTGGACGGCGCATTTACCAACTTGGCCGATATGGCTATCCGCTTCTACAACACCGAATTGCAACAATATGCCGATCAAGGTCTGAACTATTTCCGCTCCAATAGCAATCTTGGTATCGAAGACAACATTCACAAAAACAAACCCGTAAGAGACGCACGAGAAGTATTGGACGAACTGGGCTATTAATTTCATCACTTTTAAATCTTAGAAAAACATGAAAAAATATATTTTTATTTTAGGATTGTGTCTTTGTACCAGCGCCGCCAACGTATTTGCGCAAGAGAAAACCGAAGCACAGCAAGAACTGGACGCCTATATGGCCGACGGTATCGTCAAATTCAAATCAAAAGACAACAACTTCTCTTTCCGTGTAGGCGGTAGAGTTGCCATGGACGGAGCCTACTATTTCGATGATTTCACCGATCGGGGTTCGGGTGCAAAATTCCAGGCTGCCCGTATCAGATTGTTCAGCCAGATAGGAAAAGCCTTCGATATCAAACTAGACTTCGATCTGGCCTCTTCATCGGTCATCAAAGATGCCTATCTGAGATGGCACACCAACAAAAACGGTTTCTTGAAAGTAGGTAACTACGCCGAACCGTTCTCGGCTGAGAACATTCAAAGCTCGATGGACTATTCATTCATCAACAAATCGGCTACGGTAGAGGCCTTGGGCACAGGTCGTGCATTAGGTGTATCGTACCGTTACTACCACCCCTATTTCTGGGTTGAAGGTGGTTTGTTCTCGCAAAAACTGGCCACAGAGTACAACCAAGGTGATATGGGATACAGTGCTTCGGCCAGAATCTTGGGCCGTATGACCAACGACGACTGGAACTTCCACATCGGTGGATCGGTTAACTATCGCCGTCCCAACGCCAACGGGTTCACCAACGGTAGCGATGATTTCAACCGTAGCGTCGTTTATGCTTCGGGATTGGAGTCGAGTATCGACCAAACCAAATTCCTGAGTGCCACGGTCAATAACGTCAAGAGCGTATTCAAATATGGAATCGAGGGTATGGCCAACTTCCGTAACATCTACGTAAAAGGTGAATACATTTATTCACGCAACAACCGTGAAAGAGACTGGGAATATAATTTCCAAAGTTCCTTGGGTTCACTACTGTCGACCATGTTCCCCACCATGGAGGCTTATCAAAAATTCATGGGTGCCGATACCCCTGCCTGCTTCAGCGGCTATACGGTTGAAGCCGGTGTGCTCATCTTTGGCGGCAATTACAGCTACAACAGAGTGGACGCTCTTATGAATCGTCCCAAAGGCAAAACGCTCGAACTGGTTCTTCGCTATAACCACACCGATTTGAACGATATTGTCGATGGAAACATCTTCTATAACGGGGCATTCTACACCTCTTCCCTGCATGCTTCCTTTGGTTTGAAAGACCAAAGTATTGCCGGAGGTAAAGCCGATACGTTTACCGTAGGATTGAACTACTATGTAACCGACAACATCGTAACGAGACTGAACTACTCGTACCAGAAGGTAGACAATCAATACAACTTGCCGATGTCTCTCGACAAGAATCTGCACTCGATTCAGGCACGGGTTGCCTTTGAGTTCTAATCCACAGACATATCTGTAAAAACAGTTCTTATTTCACGCTCTGCAATCGCAGGCAACAGGCCCAGTCTACTTGTGATAAGTAGGCTGGGGCGACCATAAGAGACAGCGAGGGGAACGAAAAAGTCAACGTTGACTTTTTCGTTCCCCTCTTCTTTTTTCTCAGGACGAAATATTAGTTTAGGGTTCCTCCTCAAAAATAGGATTTCCGCTTGCCTCTACTCTCGCCTTTCACTATCTTTACCCAAAAGTTTTTCTTATGAAGACAGCGATACACATCGGCTCCATGCGCTTCTATGCCTATCATGGCGTATTGCCGCAGGAACAGAAAGCGGGCAACTATTTCAGGGTAGAGGCTACGCTCTATACCGATTTCTCGCGAGCACTCACCTCCGACGCTCTGACCGACACGGTCAACTATGCCGACATCTATCAGGTTATTGCCGACGAGATGGCCCACCCATCGCAACTGCTCGAGCATGTAGCCGGCCGCATCATTACAGCTCTCACCCACCAATTCCCCTCCATCACCGGCGGCAAGATCATCGTGACAAAAGAGAAACCTCCCATTACCGGCGATATTCGCGACGTCTCGGTCGTGGTCGAGTGGTAATCCTGCAACCCCCGATCGTTATTGCTTCACCGGTATCTTGTCGATGCGACGTTGGTGGCGACCGCCTTCAAACTCGGTGTTCAGAAAGATGTCGACCAGACGACGGCACAAATCGGCCGAAATGAACCGACCGGGCATCACCAGCACGTTGGCATCGTTGTGCTGACGGGCCAGCGAAGCAATCTCTTCGGTCCAGCACAAGGCGGCGCGAATGCCCTGGTGCTTGTTCAACGTCATGTTTATGCCATTGCCGCTACCGCAAATGGCAATACCCGGATAGCACTCGCCCTGCTCCACGGCAATGGCCAGGGGGTGGGCATAGTCGGGATAATCGCAACTGTCGGTCGAATAGGTACCGAAATCTTTATAAGCAATACCCCGAGCATCGAGTTCCTGCATCACAACTTGTTTCATCTCATATCCGGCATGGTCGCAGGCCAACCCCACCGGCTTTCCCGATTTCAATATACTCATAGCGTTCATTTTTATTTGGTAGCAAAGATAGTGAAAGTCGAAAGCAGAAAAACAGGCTTGCTTGATTTTTATGCTGAGACGCCTCCTATCTTCTACAAAGATAGTGAAAGGCGAGAGCCGTGGCAAATGAAAACACAGTTTTCGAGTTGAACTCTGCCGGGCTGTATCTCTTGATACGCCTCCCCAACTGGTCCCCACGTCACAGCGCGAAGTGACACCCGCAAGTCATACCGCACCTCGATGCGGTATCCAGCAAAATCAGCCAAAGTCGAGAGTAGCGACATAGAAAACACCGTTTTCAGGTCGGACTCTGCCGAGCCGCCGCCCAAGCGGTCAAGAAGAGCATTTTCGAGAATTATAACAAATAGTTTGCAGGTCTGTTGAGACCTATTAATTCTCGGGCAACTGTCACAAAAATCTCAAAAAGTTTACCTCCTTCGACAGGCTCGATTTATTAAACAAAAGACTTTTTATATAAATAGTGTCACCGAGTCAAACCTTCTGAACCGTAATTTGTTATTACGTGGAAAAACGAATCGGCCTCTCCCGGGATATCGCTTTTTCGAGCGTCCCTCCAAAAAGAAAATTTATACAAAAGTTAACAAGTTGACTAAAAAGCGATTAGGCAATTAAACTCAGAAGATATACATTTGCAACCCACTCGTGAGAGAACCTAACCCAATTATATATGAAACTATTTGTACGACATTCGCTCCTCTGCCTCGGCTTCCTCGCCGCAGGAACACTGTGCTCTACAAAAGCCCAGGTTACGACCGGGAACGACAACACTACTGCAATAGCTTCAATCGACACACTTCTCTCTCCCGAACCGGCCCCTAAAAAGTTGAATCTCTTCCAAAAGGTCATCAACTATTTTAACGAATCAAATGAGCCCCGGCCCGAAAAGAAATTCGATTTTGGTATCATCGGCGGTCCCCACTACTCGTCGACCACCAAGTTGGGGCTGGGTATAGTGGCATCAGGGACCTATCGCACGCGTCGCGATTCACTCACACAACTCTCCAACGTATCGCTCTATGGCGATGCCACCACCACAGGATTCCTGCTCATCGGGGTGAAGGGCAACAACCTCTTCCCCGAAAACAAATATCGCATCGACTACGATTTTTATCTCTATACCTTCCCCAGCGACTTTTGGGGAATTGGCTACGACAACGGCAACAACAACGCCAACAAGAGCAGCTACAACCGGCTTGAAACCATTCTGCTCGCCAACTGGCTGGCCCGCTTCCACCGGAATCTCTATGGAGGTATCTCCACGGGGTTTAACTGGGTGAAGGGCTCGCGCTTTACCAAGCCCGAACTGCTCAACGGCGAACCGCACGAAGTCATCAGCACCAGCGTGGGACTGGTGCTCACCTACGACAGCCGCGACTTTATTCCCAATGCCGCCCGTGGAATTTATCTGAACATAAACCAACGTTTCTTTCCCCGGTTTCTCGGCAACAAAAACCCCTTCACCCGCACCGCTTTTGTCTTTGACGCTTACCAGCGGTTATGGAAGGGAGCGATTCTCGCCTTCGACCTGCACGGCGAATTCAACTACGGCGATGTGCCCTGGAACATGCTTGCCTCGCTGGGTGGTTCGACCCGTATGCGAGGATACTACGAAGGGCGTTACCGCGACAAGAACCTCATTGAAACCCAACTGGAACTGCGGCAGCACATCTGGCGACGCAACGGTATCGCCGTGTGGGTGGGAGCCGGAAACGTCTTCCCCTCATTCTCGGGCTTCAAGTGGAACCACACACTGCCCAACTACGGGATTGGCTACCGCTGGGAGTTCAAGAACCGGGTGAATCTGCGACTCGACTACGGATTTGGCAAGAAAGGACAATCGGGATTTTTATTCAACATCAATGAAGCATTTTAATCGACTCTTCACACAACGGCGTATCTTCTGGATATTTGCGGTCATCATGCTGGTGCCCAACATATTCCTGTGCTTCACCGAGCATCTGCCCGCGCTGTTTAAGGTCTCGTATATCCTCATACCGGGAGCCCTCTATCTAGTGCTGCTCAACCTGTCGCGCAAACCGGGTATTACATTCTGGGCACTACTGCCGCTGCATTTCATCAGCGCCGTCCAACTGGTTTTGCTCTACCTCTTCGGGAACTCCATCATCGCCTCCGACATGTTCCTCAACATATTCACCACCAACAGCGGCGAAGCCTTCGAGTTGCTCGACAAGCTGGCCCCAGCCGTCGTGGGTGTATTCGTGCTCTACCTGCCGGCTCTGGCTCTGGCCGTCTACTCCATACGACGAAGCGACACCCTCTCTCCGCTCTTCCGAAAACGGATATTCATGCTGACCATGCTCATGCTGGGAAGCGGTGTACTGGTCTATACACCAGCCCATCGCAAAGCCCCACATCGGGCTCGGCTCGACAACCTTTACCCCATCAACGCCTTCAACAACGCCCGGTTTGCCGTGCGCAGTTGGGAGGCCTCCAAAAACTACAAACGCACCTCGCGCGACTTTAACTACCACGCCTCCTCGACCCGCGACCCCAGGCAACCCGAAGTCTATATCTTTGTCATCGGCGAGACAGGCCGAGCCGGGAACTGGGGACTCTACGGATACGAGCGCAACACCACTCCCCGACTGAGAGCCCGACGCGATGTAATTCACTTCGACGATGTGCTCACCCAAATCAACGCTACCCACAAGAGTGTACCCCTCATGCTCTCTCCGGCCGACGCACTCGATTTCAACCAAATCTACCGCCAAAAGAGCCTCATCTCCGCCTTCAAACAGGCCGGATTCCGCACGGCATTCATCTCCAACCAGCTGCACAACAGCTCGTTTACCGACTTCTTTGCCGACGAAGCCGACTGCACACAATATCTTATTGCCCCCAAAAACAAGCCTCACGTACTCGACGATGCGCTGTTGCCCGTTGTCGACTCACTGCTCCGCAGCGGAGCCACCAAGCAACTCATTGTGCTGCACACCTACGGATCTCATTTCAACTACTGCGAGCGATACCCGGCCGATTGCCGGGTATTCACCCCCGACCGTATCAGCGAGATAAACCGCAAAGACCGACAGGCCATGATCAATGCCTACGACAACTCGATTGTAGCAACCGACCGGTTTCTCGACCAGATAATCGAACGTCTCGCCCAAAGTGGCAAGACAGCGGCCATGCTCTACCTGTCGGACCACGGCGAGGACCTGCTCGACGACGACCGCAACCGGTTTCTGCACGCCTCACCCGTTCCCACCTACTACCAATTACATGTACCCTTTATCCTGTGGTTCTCGCCGCAGTATGCCCAACAATTCCCCACAGAGATACAACAGGCCCGGGAGCGCCACACCACCCCCTTCGACTCGCGGGTAGTCTTCCACACGCTGCTGGCCATCGGTGGTATCGACACCGACTATCGTAACGATACCCTCTCGCTCGTAAGCCCCTCGTTCCACCTCGACAAACGTTACTACCTGGGTGAGCGCAATACCCCGATACCGATACAGTATCTTCCTTTCGACGAGGAGGACTATCGGGCATTCGAGCACCGGGGAATTGCCCCTCGATAAATTCTCGGCTAGAATACCCCCGACCAAGGCAATTCTGAAAACTACGTTTTCATTTGCCTTTGCGCTCGCCTTTCACTATATTTGCTCCTGTAATATCCAAACAAAAATCATATGGACCCTGTTGCACCTTCGAGATCAGACTGTATCGTTCTCATTCCCACCTATAACGAGAAGGAGAATATTGCTGCAATTATCCATGCCGTATTCGAGTTGCCTCGCTCCTTTCATATCCTCATCATCGACGACAACTCGCCCGACGGGACTGCCGACATCGTGCGCTCGCTGCAAAAGCAGTTCCCCGGAGCACTCCACATGCTCGAACGCCCCGGCAAACAGGGACTGGGCACGGCCTATATCACGGGGTTCAAATGGGCTATTGCCCGCGGCTATGAGTATATCTTCGAAATGGATGCCGACTTTTCCCACAACCCGCAAGATCTGATGAACCTGCTGGCGGCCTGCAAGACCGGCGGTGCCGATGTGGCCATAGGCTCCCGTTACGTGACAGGGGTCAACGTGGTGAACTGGCCCATGGGGCGGGTGATGATGTCCTATTTCGCCTCGAAATATGTGCGCTTCATCACCGGCATGAAGATTCACGACACAACGGCAGGCTTCGTCTGCTATCGTCGCCGGGTGCTCGAAACCATCGGTCTCGACTCGATTCGGTTCAAGGGCTATGCCTTCCAGATCGAGATGAAATTCACCGCCTACAAGTGCGGATTTGTCATCAAGGAGGTGCCTATCATATTCATCAACCGGGTATTGGGCGAGAGCAAAATGAACAGCAGCATTTTCGGCGAGGCCGTATTCGGAGTCATCAAACTGAAAATAGACAGCTGGTTCCGCAAATATCCCAAACGGTAACCCGACGGGTATCGAGGAATCTTCATAATTACCACTCGACATGGGCAAAACGATTATCAAAAACGGCACAATCATAAACGACGGCGAACGGTTTACGGGTTCGGTCGTCATCGACGGGGTGTGTATCGACAGCATCATTCGGGGTGAACTGCCCGAAACGGTGGCTGGCACTGCCCAACGCATCATCGACGCTACGGGCAAATGGGTGCTGCCCGGTGCTATCGACGACCAGGTGCATTTCAGAGAACCGGGGCTTACCCACAAGGCCGAAATCGCCACCGAGTCGGTAGCCGCGGTGGCCGGTGGTGTCACCTCGTTCATGGATATGCCCAACACCAAACCTCAGACGACCACACTCGAAGCCCTCGATTGGAAATATGAGCGGGCTGCCCAGGTGTCACCGGCCAACTACTCGTTCTACATCGGTGCCACCAACGATAATTTCGAGGTGCTCAAACAGGTTGATTTCTCACAAGTGTGCGGCGTGAAAATCTTCATGGGCTCGTCGACCGGCAACATGCTTGTCGATAACGAAAAGACACTGCGCCGCATCTTTGCCGAGATTCCCGCCCTCATCGCCGTGCATTGCGAAGAGGAGCACATCATACAGGCCAACCGAAAGTACTACACCGAGCGGTTCGGCGAGGAGTTGCCCATCTTCTTCCACCCCCTTATCCGCAGTGCCGAGGCCTGCTATGCCTCGTCGTCACGGGCAGCCGAACTGGCCTCGCAATATGGCACCCGGCTGCACCTGCTACATCTCTCGACGGCCCGCGAGATGTCGCTGCTCGATGCGGCGCCCCTCGCCCAGAAACGCATTACCGGCGAGGTGTGTGTGCACTACCTCTGGTTCGACGACAACGACTATGCCCAATACGGCAACCGCATCAAATGGAATCCTGCCATCAAGACCTGCGGCGACCGCAAAGCCTTGCTCGAAGCCCTGCGCAACAATCGTCTCGATGTGGTAGCAACCGACCACGCCCCGCACCTGTGGAGCGAGAAGCAGGGCTCATGCCTCAAAGCGGCCTCGGGTGGTCCCCTGGTACAGCACTCCCTGCAAGTGATGCTCGAACTGTCGCAACGGGGCGAGTTCCCGCTCGAACGGGTTGTCGAGAAGATGTGCCATGCCCCGGCTCAACTCTACCGCATAGAGCGACGCGGCTATCTGCGCCCCGGCTACTATGCCGACCTCGTGGTGGTCGATCCCCACAAGCCCTACACCGTTACCCGCGACAACATCTTGTCGAAATGCGGGTGGTCGCCCTTCGAGGGGCACACTTTCCCCTCCTCAATCGAACGGACCTTTGTCAACGGCAACGAGGTGTTTGCCGAGGGGCGGCTTCTGAACCGCACCCCGGGCAAACGACTCACCTTCCACCCCGAAACAGTCGAAGACTAAATCAGCCTGTCCACATTCAAAGACACCTCTTAAATTTCTATAAAATCCCCGTTGTAACATTTTGGTAACGACGGGGGTTCTTCTTTTCTCAACGAGTTTTTATACCTTTATCCCCGAAACAAACAGATAAACAGCTATGAAAAGGAATGCACAAAAATGGGTTTTAACTCTGGTTATCCTACTCATCTCCACTACCTTATTGTCGGCCAAGACCCCCAAATACATCTTTTACTGTATCGGCGACGGCATGAGCTTCGCCCACGTCATGGCCACCCAACTCTACTACGAACACGGCAACAACCCCAACGGCAAGGAGTCGCTCGCCATTCTCGACTTCCCGGTGCGGTCGGCCATCAGGACCTACGCCAACAACAGCCTCATCACCTGCTCGGCCGCAGCGGGTACGGCACTGGCTACCGGCCATAGGACCAACATCGATTTTGTGGGTATCGACCCCGAGGGGAAACCGCTCACCTCAATCGCCAAACAGCTGCGCGACAAAGGTTATGCCATCGGCATCGTGACCAGCGGACAAATCGACGACGCCACTCCGGCCGCCTTCTATGCCTCGCAAATGCGCAAAGATGCCTACCTCATCGGGCGCGACGGTGCCGACAGCCAGTTCGATTATCTGGCCGGCAGCGCCCTGAAACAGCCCTACGGCAAGGACCAGAAACAACCTTCGCTCTACGACTACTACCGTCAAAAGGGCTACACAATATGCCGGGGTATCGACGGCTTCGATGCCCAGGCCGACAAGGTTCTCCTGCTCGATGCCGACACAACGCTGCGCTCTTGGCTGCCCTACGTCATCGAACGTGACCCCGAAGCCATGGGTTTGGAATTTATGGTCAAGACCGGTATCGACAAACTCAGCCGGGAAAAGGGGAAGAAGGGTTTCTTCATGATGATCGAGGGGGCCAGCATCGACCACGCCTCGCACCCCTGCGACATTGCTACTGCCGTGAAAGAGGGTGCCGAGTTTGACCGCTGTGTCAAGTTGACCTACGAGTTCTACCGACAACACCCCGACGAAACCCTCATCATCGTGACGGCCGACCATGAAACCGGCGGACTCACCTTGGGCGAAACCAGTATGAAACCTTTCCACTGGGAGTATGTTAACTACCAGAAGATGTCCAAAGAGTCGCTCTCAAATCTGTTCCAACGCCTGAGAAAGACGGGTGAAATCGACACCTGGGAAAAGGCTCGGAAAATCCTGGCCGAGAATACCGGGTTGTGGGACAAGATTCCCGTGAATGCCGGCGAAGAGGCGAAACTCATGCAATGCTACTACGAGACCATCGTCAAGAAGAACTCCGAACAGGAGATTACGCTATACTCCCGCAACGAACCGCTCGTAGCCGAAGCCATCGCTCTGTTGGCCCGAAAAATAGGTGTAGGGTGGACCACCTTCTCGCACACCGGCAGTTTCGTTCCCCTCTATGCCATCGGCTGCCAGGCCCAACAGTTCGGCACCTTGAACGACAACACCGAGATTCCCAACACGATACGCAAAATCATGAAAATAAAATAATTCCCCTTCCCCGGGGACAACAAACAACGAGGGCGGCTCCCGTCAGGAGAGTCGCCCTCGTCTTATGTGTATACTACCCGCGATAGAATCGCTCGTCTCTTTCTCCCTTTCGAGGAAAATCGACCGCTACATCAGCAGGATAAAAAAAAGAGCTAACCCTCACCGAGGGATAGCCCCAATTCTTTCTCAGTTCTTGCTGTAAATTATTCAGCAACAACAGCAGCAGCTTCTACAGTAGTATCAGCAGCAGCAGAGTCAACAGCGGCAGAATCAACTGCTTCAACAGCAACTTCTTCTACAACAGCAACGCTATCAACAGCTTCAGTAGACTCAGCGGCTTTATTACCACAAGAAGCGAAAGACATTGCAAAAGCAACAGCGAAGAACAAAACTAACTTTTTCATTTCCTTCAAATTAAAGATAAAACAATATTTTTTTGCTTCAAAAACGCTACAAAGGTATATATTCTTTTTATATGTTGTACTCCTAATCTTATTTTTTTTTCAGAATATTTTGTTTTTTCTGTGAAAAATCACCTCAAAAAAGCTCAATTATCATATAAATAGCGCTTTATGCTACGCTTCGGGGTCTTCTCAAATTCATTCGGATAGAGTTGGATTCGGGTAATCTGCTCGTAGGGAGCCAACATTTTGTTGAGATTGCCCCGAACTTCTTCCATGGCCATGGGCAAATCGTGGTTAGACACGCCGTAACTGTCCATGGCGTCGTAATCGGGACAGACGAGCGCCACCAGTTTTCCGTCACGCTCGACTACCAGGCTCTCCATCACGAAGGGCATGTTGTTCAACTTGGCCTCAATCTCCTCGGGGTAGATGTTCTGCCCGTTCGAGGTAAGAATCATCGTTTTGCTGCGGCCCTTGATGTAGATGGTGCCATCGGGGGTCATGGTACCCATGTCGCCGGTGTGCAGCCACCCGTCTTCATCGAGCACGGCTTTGGTAGCCTCCTCGTTCTTGTAATAGCCCTTCATCACATGCTCGCCCCGCACGCAGATTTCGCCGGGAATATTCTCCGGGTCAAGCGAATCGATTTTGGTCTCGACATACCCGAACAGCGTGCGGCCGGCCGATCCGGGACGGAACTCGCGGTGCGACGTGTAGCTCACCAGCGGGGCACACTCGGTCATGCCATAGCCCACGGTAAAGGGGAACTTGATTTTGTGCAGGAACTGCTCCACCTCGCGGTTGATGGGGGCACCGCCCACAATCACCTCTTCGAAGCGGCCACCGAAGGCATCGATCAGTTTCTTTCTCACCTGCCCGTAGATGCGGTTGTCGAGAATGGGTATGTTCAACGCCCAGCGCATGGGAGTCTTGTTGAGCAGCGGTTGTATCTGCTTCTTGTATATCTTTTCGAGAATAAGCGGCACACAGATTATCAGGTTGGGACGAACCTCCTCCAACGCCTTCAACAGAATTTTGGGCGAAGGAATTTTTCCCAGAAGAGTGATGTGCGTACCCACGGCCAACGGCACCAGCAGGTCGAATGCACAACCATAGGCATGAGCCAACGGCAGGAACGAGATGCACTTGCTCCCCTTGTAGTGCAGGTGCGACCGAATGCCGAACATCACATTACCCGCCAGGTTGTTGCCCGTGAGCATGACGCCCTTGCTGAATCCGGTCGTCCCCGAGGTGTAGTTGATGAGTACCACCTTGTCGTTGTCGAGGTCGGCATAGCGAATGTCGTCGCGGCTGAACCCGTTCGGATAGGTATTCTTGAAACGGCGTTTCATGTCGCGCAGACACTTGGCTATCTCCTCGCCGTCGCGTTGCACGAGGCACGAGAAATCTTGCAGCGAAATGGCGGCACGCACCTCGGGCAGTTTCTCCATCTCGATATTCTCCCAGATGTTCTCGCCCACGAAGAGCAATACCGAGTCGGAGTGGTTGATAATGTGGTGTATGTCGTGCGGATTGAACTCCTGCAAGATGGGTACCAGAATGGCGCCATACGATACCGTGGCCATAAAGGCGATGCACCAGTTGGGGGTGTTTTTCCCCACGAGGGCGATTTTGTCGCCTCGCCTGATTTGGCAATGGCGGAAGAGGATATGCAATTTGGCTATCTCGCGAGCCATGTCCTGATAGGTATAGGTGCGCTGTTCGTTATAGTCGGTCAACGCCGGCAAGTCCCAGTTTTCACGAAAACTCGACTCGTATATCTTAATGAAATTTTCAGAAATCATACTCCCAATCTAACTAGTTTGGTAGCAAATATACGACTTTGTTTGTAAAATCATACATTCCTACACAACTATTCAAAAGAGAGGGTGGCACATTTTTAAACGAAATGAGTAACTTTGTCGCCTATATTGGCTTTTGAAACCACCTGTCGTATGATCGATGTAAATACATTTCAAGATAAAACCGCGGCCTACTACACCCTGGGTTGCAAACTCAATTTTGCCGAGACCTCTACCATTGGGAAGATGCTCGAAGCGCACGGCATTCGCAAGGTACGTCCGGGCGAGAAAGCCGACATCTGTGTCATCAACACCTGCTCGGTGACCGAACTGGCCGACAAGAAGTGCCGGCAGACCATTCGCCGGATTGCCCGGCAACACCCGCAGGCCTTTATCGTCGTGACCGGCTGCTATGCCCAGCTCAAACCCGACGAGATTGCCCATATACCCGACGTGGACCTGGTGTTGGGTGCCGAACAGAAACTCGACATCTTGCAATATCTGGGCGACCTGCACAAACAGGAATCGGGTCATGTAGTCACTACCCCTACCCGCGACATTCGCAAGTTCTCGCCCTCCTGTTCGCGGGGCGACCGCACCCGCTACTTCTTGAAGGTGCAGGACGGGTGCGACTACTTCTGTACCTACTGCACCATACCCTTTGCCCGGGGACGCAGTCGCAGCGGCACCATCGAACAGCTCACCGCTCAGGCCCGCGAGGTAGCGGCTGCCGGGGGCAAGGAGATTGTCATCACGGGGGTAAACATCGGTGACTTCGGCAAACAGACGGGCGAGACCTTCCTCGACCTCATCAAGTCGCTCGACCAGGTCGAGGGTATCGCCCACTACCGCATCTCCTCGATAGAGCCCAACCTGCTCACCGACGAGATTATCGCCTTCGTCGCCACCTCGAAACGCTTTGCCCCCCACTTTCACATACCGTTGCAGTCGGGCAGCGACACGGTGCTGAAACTGATGCACCGCCACTACGACACCGCGCTGTTCGCCCACAAGATTGAGACCATTCGCCGCCTGCTGCCCGACGCCTTTATCGGGGTCGACCTCATCACCGGGGTACGGGGCGAGACCGAAGAGCTGTTCGAGGAGAGCCGCCGCTTTGTCGAGGGGCTCGACATCTCTCAGCTGCACGTCTTTACCTACTCCGAGCGGCCCGGCACGCAGGCGTTGAAAATCGAGCCGGTCGTGCCCATTCCCGAGCGACACGAACGCTGCCGCCGCATGCTCGAAATATCGGAACGGAAACTGCACGACTTCTACACCCGATTCCAGGGGTCGACACGCCCCGTGCTGTTCGAGCAACCGCGCAAGGGGGCTCCCATGCACGGCTTCACCGACAACTACATACGGGTGGAGATGCCCTACCGCAAAGAGTGGGTCAACACCTGCCGACCGGTGCGGCTGGGCGATTTCAACGCGGCAGGCGATGCGCTCATTGCCACTGAAATATAACTTGCACGACATGAAAAAAGAGACGCTCCAAAATATCCTCTACTCGCCGCTCTACCTCTGGTTCAAGCTGCATGCGCTGCTGCCCATGCGAGTGCTCTACCTGCTGGCCGACCTGCTCTACTACCCGCTCTACTACGTGGTGCACTACCGCCGCAAGCTGGTGTTCGAGAACCTGCGCAACTCTTTCCCCGACAAGAGCGACCGGGAGTTGCGGCAGCTCGAAAAGCGATTCTACCGCCACTTCTGCGACTACGTCGTAGAGACGATAAAGCTGCTGCACATCTCCGACAGCGAGATGCGTCGCCGCATGGTATTCGAGCAGACCGACATCATCGACCGCCTGTTTGACCAGAACCGCTCCATCATCATTCTGCTGGGCCACTTCGGCAACTGGGAGTGGGTACCCTCCGTCACCCTGTGGATACACCACCCCGAAGCCATCTCGGGCCAGATATACCGCCCGTTGAACAACAAATGGTTCGACCGCTTCTTCCTGAAACTGCGCTCCCGCTTCGGCACCGTCTGCATCGCCAAGAAAGATACCCTGCGGGCCATCTTGCAGATGAAACGCTCGGGCCGTCCCTCCATCACCGGCTTCATGTCGGACCAGACCCCCTCGCCGGCCAACATTCACCACTGGGCCCGATTCCTCTCACAGGACTCGCCCGTGCTCACCGGCTACGAAAAGATTGCCCGCAAGGCCGACTTTGCCGTGCTCTACTTCGATGTCGAGATGGTGAAACGGGGATACTACAAGGCTACAATCCGGGAGATTGCCCTGCACCCCAACGAGTTGCCCGAGTTTGAAATCACCGACCGCTATACCGCCCTGATGGAGCAGACCATCATGCGCAAACCCTGGGGGTGGCTCTGGACCCACAAACGCTGGAAATACAAACACGAAAACTTTCCCAATACCTGAGAATATGAAAAAGAAAGTCGCCGTCGTCATTCTCAACTGGAACGGTGCCGCCCTGCTGCGCCGCTTCCTCCCCTCGGTATGCGCCCACACCAACGACCGGCTGGCCGACGTGGTTGTCGTCGACAACGGGTCGGACGATACGTCGGTCGAGATTCTCAACCGGGAGTTTCCCCAGGTGCGCACCCTGCTCTTCCCCCGCAACTACGGCTTTGCCGAGGGATACAACCGGGCGCTCGACGCGCTCGACTACGAATATGCCGTGCTGCTCAACTCGGACGTCGAGGTGACCCCCCAGTGGATTGAACCGCTGCTCGCTTTCGTCGAGGCTCACCCCGACGTGGCTGCCTGCCAGCCCAAGATACGGGCGTTGCGCGAACCCGAGAAATTCGAATATGCCGGAGCCGCCGGCGGATTTATCGACCGCTATGGCTACCCCTTCTGCCGGGGACGTCTGTTCGGCACGCTCGAAACCGACCACGGACAGTATGACGACCCGCTCGACATCTTCTGGGCCAGCGGCGCCGCCCTCTTCGTGCGCACGGCCGTCTACCGCGCGGTAGGCGGTCTCGACCCCAGCTTCTTCGCCCACATGGAGGAGATAGACCTCTGCTGGCGCATTCACCTGGCCGGGCACCGCATTGCCGTGGTGCCGCAAAGTGTGGTCTACCACCAGGGTGGAGCCTCGCTCGATGCCTCCAATCCGCGAAAGACCTACCTCAACTTCCGCAACAACCTGCTCATGCTGCACAAGAACCTGCCCAGGCAGGAGGGGAAAAAGATTCTGTTTATCCGCAGGCTCTACGACACGCTGGCCTTTGCACGATTCGTCATGTTGGGACAGCTACCCCACGCCCGGGCCATACTGCGGGCCCACAACGACTTCCGCAAGATGCGCAAGCAATACACCCGCTACCCCGACGAGAACCTGCTGGGACGATTCCCCGAGACGGGACGAAACATCACCATCGACTACTTTCTCAAAGGTAAAAAAAGGTTCTGAGGCGACCACCGGCCACCCCAGAACCCTCGATTTATTTCCGTACAGTTTTCTTAGCGAAACATCTTCACTACCCGATGCAGGGCGGCAATAAAGGCGTCGGCCTCGGCCCGGGTATTGTACATGGCAAACGACACCCGCACCGTCCCCTCGATACCGAGCGAGGTCATGAGCGGCTGGGCGCAGTGGTGACCCGTGCGCACGGCTACCCCCAACTTGTCGAGCAGCATGCCCATGTCGTAGTGGTGTATGCCGTCGACCAGGAACGAGATGACCGAGCTCTTGTGGGGCGAGGTGCCGAAGATGCGCATACCCTCGATCTGCTCCATCTGGGCGGTGGTGTAGCGCATCAGCTCATTCTCATGGGCGGCGATGGCTTCCAGCCCGATACTGTCGACATAGTCGAGTGCCGAAGCAAAGGCGGCCGTACCCACATAGTCGGGCGTTCCCGCCTCGAACTTGAAGGGTAGTTCGCCGAAGGTGGTTCCCGAGAAGTCGACGTGAGCAATCATCTCGCCACCCCCCTGATAGGGAGGCATGGCATCGAGCCACTTCTCCTTGCCATAGAGTATGCCGATACCCGTAGGGCCATAAATCTTGTGGGCCGAGAAGGCATAAAAATCGGCATCGAGATCCTGCACATTCACCCGCAGGTGAGGTATGGCCTGAGCGCCGTCGACCAGCACCGGCACCCCCTGGGAGTGGGCATAGGCAATCATCTCGCGCACCGGGTTGATGGTACCCAGCACGTTGGAGACCTGTGCGACGCCTACCAGACGGGTGCGCTCATTGAAGAGCTGTTTATAGACATCGAGTTGCAGTTCGCCCCGCTCGTTGATGGGGACTACCCGCAACTTGATCTTGCGCCGGCGTTGCAGGAGTTGCCAGGGCACGATATCGGCATGGTGCTCCATCACGGTGAGAATCACCTCGTCGCCGTCGTGCAGAAACTCGTCGCCGAACGACGAGGCCACCAGGTTGATGGCTTCGGTCGTCCCCCGCGTAAAGATAATCTCGGAAGGCGAAGCGGCACCAATGAACTGCTGTACCCGGCGACGGGCCGCCTCGTGGGCATCGGTAGCCTCCTGGCTGAGGGTATGCACCCCGCGATGCACGTTGGCATTCACCCGGTAGTAGGTATCGGCAATGTGGTTGACTACGCATCGGGGGGTCTGCGAGGTGGCCGCATTGTCCAGATAAATCAGCGGACGCCCCGATACCTCCCGTTTCAGAATGGGGAAATCGTCTCTTATCTTCTCAATATCCAACATGGTGGAACTCCTTTCTTCTTTTTAATCCTGACGGCACGCCTGGCAGCCCGAGCACTTGGCCAGCTCCCCGCGGAACCGCTTCTCGACCAACTGGCGCAACCGGTCTTTGAGGGCGTCGAGACGTACCTGCTCGATGACATCGTTGGTAAAGGCAAACATCAACAACATGCGGGCCTCGGCCTCGGTGATACCGCGCGACCGCATGTAGAACAGGGCATTCTGGTCGAGCTGTCCGATGGTAGCTCCGTGGCTGCACTTCACGTCGTCGGCATAAATTTCGAGCTGAGGTTTGGTGTACATCTTGGCCAGCGGCGAGGCGCACAGGTTCTTGTTGCCTTGATAGGCCTCGGTCTTCTGAGCCCCGTGACGCACCAGGATACGGCCGCAGAAGGAACCGCGGGCCGAGTCGTTGAGTACGTATTTGAACAGTTCGTTGCTGTGGCAATGCGAAACGGCATGGTCGATGAAGGTATAGGTGTCGACCGACTGCTCCTTGTCGACAATGCCCATGCCGCAGAGCGACAACTCGGCATGCTCGCCGGCGAAGGTCGAGTAGTAGTTGCTGCGGGTGATGCCGTTGTGCAACACGATACCATTTACCAGCACATTCGACCGGGCTCCCTGACGCACGAATACCGAGGCCACCTTGGCCGTATTCTCCGACGACTCTTCCATGTCGTAGTAGTCGAACACGGCATCGTCGTCGACAAAAATCTCGCACACCTGCGAGGCGAGGAAGCGTACCGACGACTCGTCGGAGTGGTCGCACACCAGCAGTTTGGCCTGCGCCCCCTTGCCCACCACGATGAGCAACCGGCGGTTGACCATGAAATCGACATTGCCCCGCAGGATATTCACCAGCTGAATGGGCTTTTCAACAACCACCCCGTCGGGGATATAGATGAAAAAGCCGTCCTGGGCAAAGGCGGTGTTGAGCGCCACCGTACCGTCACGCTTCATGTCGGCGGCACGACCGTAATAGCGTTCCACCAGTTGCGGATATTGCCAGGCCATCTCGCAAAGGCTGCCCACGAGGACACCCTCGGGCAACTTGGTTGCTGCGGGCTGGGCCTGCGCATAGAAGGTATCGTTGACCACAAAATAGAGCAACGTGCTCAGGTTGGGCACATCGCAACGGAACACCTCATAGGGATTGACCTCGATGTTGACCCGTCCCAGGTTCAAGCCATAGTCGGGGGCATAGAGGGCCTCGATGTCGGTGCGGCGGAACTCCTCGTCTTTGAGCGTGGGCAGGCCCCGGCTTTCGAGCAGCGCAACCGCCTCGTCGCGCAAGGCGTTCATCACCGGCGACGAATGGCCCGTAATCAAATCCCTCTGCGCATGATATAAATCTATATATTGCTGTACTGCACTCATAACTCTCTTAAATTTCACCCAACTCTTTCTTAATCCAGTCATAACCGCGCTCTTCGAGCTCCAAGGCCAACTCGGATCCACCCGACTTCACGATGCGGCCCTTGTAGAGCACATGTACGAAATCGGGAGCGATGTAGTCGAGCAACCGTTGGTAGTGGGTGATGACGATGGTGGCGTTCTTCTCGCTCTTCAACTTGTTCACCCCCCCGGCGACGATGCGCAGGGCGTCGATGTCGAGACCGCTGTCGGTCTCGTCGAGAATCGAGAGACGGGGCTCCAGCATGGCCATCTGGAAAATCTCGTTGCGTTTCTTCTCACCGCCCGAGAAACCCTCGTTGACCGAGCGGCTGGCCAGCTTGTTGTCGAGCTCGACAATCGCACGTTTCTCGCGCATGAGTTTCAGGAAATCGGAGGCCGAGAGGGGTTCGAGTCCGCGATACTTGCGCTGCTCGTTCACGGCCGTGCGCATGAAATTGACCATGCTCACCCCCGGAATTTCGACCGGGTACTGGAAACTGAGGAAGAGCCCCTCGTGCGAACGGTCTTCGGGCGAAAGGGCCAGGAGGTCCTTGCCGTAAAACTCGACCGAACCGTGGGTCACCTCGTAGGCGGGATTACCGGTCAGCACGGCCGAGAGCGTACTCTTGCCCGATCCGTTGGGTCCCATGATGGCATGCACCTCGCCCGGTTTCACCACGAGGTTGATGCCCTTCAATATCTCTTTGCCATTGATACTGGCATGCAGGTCTGTAATCTTCAACATAGATATCTGATTTTATTTTTTTCTTTCATTCTATTCCACGGCCGGGAAGCGGTAGGGCCTCCCCGCCGGCAACGCCTTATCCCACCGAACCTTCGAGCGAAATCTGCAACAACTTCTGAGCCTCTACGGCAAACTCCATGGGCAGCTTGTTCATCACCTCCTTGGCATAGCCGTTGACGATAAGCCCCACGGCATCTTCGGTGGGGATACCCCGTTGGTTGCAGTAGAAAATCTGGTCTTCGTTGATTTTCGAGGTGGTGGCCTCGTGCTCGACGATAGCGGTATCGTTCTGTATATCCATATAGGGGAAGGTGTGCGCCCCGCAGTCGGAACTGAGCAGCAGGCTGTCGCACTGGGTGAAATTGCGGGCATTTTCGGCACCGGGCAATACCTTCACCAGACCGCGGTAGCTGTTTTGGCTGCGACCGGCCGATATACCTTTCGAGACGATGGTGCTGCGGGTGTTCTTGCCGATGTGTATCATCTTGGTACCCGTGTCGGCCTGCTGATAGTTGTTGGTGACGGCAACGGAGTAGAACTCGCCCACCGAGTGGTCGCCTGCCAACACGCAACTGGGGTATTTCCAGGTGATGGCCGAACCGGTCTCGACCTGGGTCCACGACAGTTTCGAATGGTCGCCCTTGCACATGCCGCGCTTGGTCACGAAATTGTAGATACCACCTTTCCCCTCCTTGTCGCCGGGATACCAGTTCTGCACGGTCGAGTATTTCACCTCGGCCCGGTCGTGCACCACAATCTCGACGATGGCAGCGTGCAGCTGATTCTCATCGCGCATGGGGGCCGTACACCCTTCGAGGTAGCTCACATAGCTGTCGTCGTCGGCCACGATGAGCGTGCGCTCGAACTGACCGGTATTGGCGGCGTTGATACGGAAGTAGGTCGACAGTTCCATGGGGCAGCGCACCCCCTTGGGGATATAGACAAACGAGCCGTCGCTGAACACGGCCGAGTTGAGGGCGGCAAAGAAGTTGTCGCGATACGACACGACCGAACCCAGATAGCGTTTCACCAGGTCGGGGTAATCTTTCACCGCCTCGCTGAACGAGCAGAAGATGACACCCAGCTCGGCCAGCTTCTCTCGGAAGGTGGTGCGCACCGACACACTGTCCATCACGGCATCGACGGCCACCCCCGACAGCTTCATCTGCTCTTCGAGCGAGATGCCCAGCTTGTCGAAAGTCTTGCGCAACTCGGGATCCACCTCTTCGAGGCTCTTGGGAGCCGTCTTGGTCTTGGGAGCGGCATAGTAGCTGATGGCCTGATAGTCGATTTCGGGAATCGTCAGATGCGCCCAATGAGGCATCTCGAGCGTCTTCCAGTAGGCATAGGCTTTGAGCCGGAATTCGAGCAGCCACTCGGGCTCGCCCTTCTTCTCGGAGATATGGCGGATAATCTCCTCGCTCAGACCGTTGGGGATAATATCGGTCTCAATATCGGTGACGAAACCGTATTTGTACTCGTTAGCGGTAACGTCGTTTAATATTTCATTCGGATTCTCCTGTTTCATTTTCAATCGTCTTTACTATTTTCACAACAGAGATAGGGCTCGTCGCTTGCCGTTGCACAAGGAATAAACAATCGGTCATCGGGTTTGTTTCCCGCGGCCAACTGCTCCTGGGCTATCGAAAAAAGCGCCGGAGCCACACGCAGCGTATGCTGATAGAGATGAGCGGTAGCTACCGCATGCGACGGCAGCACCCGTATTTTGGAATCGACCAGATGAACGAGATTCAACAGAATGCTGAGAATTACCAGGTACTTGGCCGCCCCGAAAAGGGCTCCGCCCAAGCGGTCGAGCCACCCCAGCGCCACCTGATGCGAAATGTGGTGTATGAGCCGCATCAGTTGCAGGCATACCAGGTAGACCAGCAAGAACAGCACCGAGTAGGCGACGATGCGGCTCACGCCTGCCGGCAGGTCGAACATCTGTTGCAGCAGCCCGGCAAACGAACCGCCGAACAACCGCGAGACCAGTATGCCGGCCACAAAACCGCCCAACGACCCCAACTGACGGAACACGCCCTTGATGAGCCCGTACAAGGCACCCACGAGGACAATCAGCACTATGATAAAATCGATATAGTTCATCGTTTCAACACGCGTTTCTTAGCAGCGCAAAATTACTTCTTTTATTTTGAATGGCAGAGTTTTCGGTCTTATTATGCGTTAAAGACGGATAACAAAGGCCGCCCCGCGCAGCAGGGCAGCCTTGTCCTATTATAAACTCCTTATGTTTTAAAGGGTCTTCTTTACCTCTACCTCTTCGTAGGCTTCGATCAGGTCGCCTACCTTCACATCGTTGTAGTTGGCTATGTTCAAACCGCACTCAAAGCCGGTAGCCACCTCTTTGACATCGTCCTTGAAGCGCTTCAACGAACCCAGGTCGCCACTGTAAATGACGATACCGTCGCGTATCAGGCGCACCTTGCTCGAACGTTTGATCTTGCCCTCCTTCACGATACAGCCGGCCACGGTACCCACCTTGGTGATGTGGTAGGTTTCCAGTACCTCGGCCGTACCCAGAATCTCTTCCTTGATTTCGGGCGACAACATACCCTCCATGGCGGCTTTCACCTCTTCGATGGCGTCGTAGATAATCGAGTAGAGACGTATGTCCACACCCTCTTTCTCGGCCAACCGGCGGGCAGCTACCGAAGGACGCACCTGGAAGCCTATGATGATGGCGTTGGAGGCGGCGGCCAGCGTAATATCCGACTCGGAAATCTGCCCCACGGCCTTGTGCAGCACGTTGATCTGAATCTGAGGCGTGGAGAGTTTGATGAGCGAGTCGCTCAAAGCCTCTACCGAACCGTCCACGTCGCCCTTGACCACGAGGTTCAGCTCCTGGAAGTTGCCGACGGCGATGCGGCGGCCTATGTCGTCGAGGGTGAGCAGCTTGTGGGTGCGCAGGCCCAACTCGCGTTGCAGTTGCTCACGCTTGTTGGCAATCTCGCGTGCCTCCTGTTCGGTATCCATCACGTGGAAGGTATCGCCGGCCTGAGGGGCTCCGTTCAATCCCAGTATCTGTACCGGGGCCGACGGACCGGCCGAATCGATGCGGGCGTTGCGCTCGTTGAACATGGCCTTGACACGACCGTGGTTGGTCCCGGCCAAGACGATGTCGCCCTTGTGCAGTGTTCCGTTTTGTACCAGTACGGTGGCTACGTAGCCCCGACCCTTGTCGAGGGTCGACTCGATGATCGTACCCGTGGCCTTGCGGTTGGGGTTGGCTTTCAGGTCGAGCAGTTCGGCTTCGAGCAGCACCTTCTCCATAAGCTCGTGTACGCCGGTACCTTTCTTGGCCGAGATTTCCTGCGACTGGTATTTACCGCCCCAGTCCTCAACCAGGTAGTTCATATTGGCCAGCTCCTCCTTAATCTTGTCGGGGTTGGCATTGGGCTTATCGATTTTGTTGATGGCAAAGACGATGGGCACACCTGCGGCCGATGCGTGGTTGATGGCCTCGACGGTCTGCGGCATCACGTTGTCGTCGGCAGCCACGATGATGATAGCAATATCGGTCATCTGGGCACCACGGGCACGCATGGCGGTAAAGGCTTCGTGACCCGGCGTATCGAGGAAGGTGATGCGACGGCCGTCGTCGAGCTTCACGTTGTAGGCTCCGATGTGCTGGGTGATACCTCCGGCCTCGCCGGCAATCACATTGGAGTTGCGAATGTAGTCGAGCAACGAGGTCTTACCGTGGTCTACGTGACCCATCACCGTTACGACCGGCGGACGCGACTGCAAGTCTTCCTCCTTGTCTTCCTCCTCGTGAATGGCCTCGACTACCTCGGCGCTCACATACTCGGTCTTGAAGCCGAACTCCTCGGCCACAATATTGATGGTTTCGGCATCGAGGCGCTGGTTGATGGAGACCATGATGCCGATGCTCATGCAGGTGGCGATAACCTCGTTGACCGGCACGTTCATCATCGAAGCCAGGTCATTGGCCGTCACAAACTCGGTCAGCTTCAATACCTTGCTCTCGGCCTCTTCCATCTCGGCAAGTTCGCGCTCACGGTTCGAGAAGGCTTCGCGTTTCTCCTTACGCCACTTGGCCGACTTCTTCTGCCCCTTGGTGGTAAGGCGGGCGAGAGTCTCCTTGATCTGTTTCTGAACGTCCTCTTCGCTTACCTCGGCCTTGATGGGGCGTTGTTTCTGTTTGTTCGGTTTATTGTTATTGTTGTTCTTGTTGTTTCCGCCCCGGGCCGGCTGGTTGCCGCCCATCGACGATATGCTCTTCGAGATGTCGACTTTCTCCTTGCTGATACGCTGGCGTTTGCGACGTTCGCCGCCTTGTGCGTTGGCCTCGTCGCCATTGCCGGCAGTAGCAGGCTTGTGAGCCTCCTGGCGTTGTTTCTCCTTGTTCTCGCGCTCCTTGCGTTTCTCCTCCTTGGTCTTTTTCTTGGGGCGAGTCTGCTGGTTAAGAGCGTCGAGGTCGATATGCCCCACCACATTGATATTCGAGGTGAAGGCGGGACGGCCGAGAGTAAACACCTCGTCGTCGTGCGATTGGGAGGCAGTAGCAGATTCCTGAGGTTTTTCGGCCGGTGCGGGAGCCGGAGTTTCGGCAACGGGAGCCGGAGCCGGTTTTTGCGGCTCGACAGGAGTTTCGGGCCGGGCCGATGCCGCCGGAGTCTCGGGCTGAGGTTTCACTTCGGGCTGAACCGGAGCAGCCTCCACCTTCTTCTCCTCAACCGGTTTCTCCACAGTCTTGGGCTGCTCTTCGGCCGGCTTCTCGACCACAGTCTCCTTGGGTTTGTGGTGGTCGGCCGTTCTGGGACGGTTGAGGGCGTCGAGATCGACATGCCCCACCACCTTGGGTCGCTGGGGCTCGGGAATAACGGTTTTTACCTCTTTCGGTTCTCCCTTGGCCTGAGCATTGTTTTCGGCCTCGGCCGATGCCGCAGCTTTGATGCGCTCTTTGTGCCGTTCGAGACTAATGCTCTCCGACTCGAGTTTCAAACTCTTGTCCTTGCTAAACTCCTTCACGAGCAGGGCATACTGTTCGTCGGTTATCTTGGCATTGGGATTAGCCTCTACCGTAAAACCTTTCTTTTGCAGGAACTCGACAGCGGTCTGGATTCCTACATTTAAATCTCTTGCTACTTTATTTAACCTTATCGACATACTCAGTTTTAGTTTATAAATATTTGGAAGAATAAAAAGAGGCCTTTCTCGAAGGCACAAGGGAGCGGCACTCGGCGCCCCCTCCGCAGCGGATTATTCTTCAAACTCCGCTTTCAGGATAGAGAGTACCTCGTCGACGGTGCTCTCTTCGAGATCGGCTTTCTCGATCAAGGTTTCGCGCGGCAAAGCCAGCACGCTCTTGGCCGTGGCACAACCGATACCCTTCAAGGCCTCGATTACCCAGTCGTCGATTTCGTCTCTGAACTCGTCGAGGTAGATATCTTCCTCTTCGTCCTCGTCGATGTCGCGATATACATCGATATTGTAACCGGTGAGCATGCAGGCGAGCTTGATGTTCAAACCGCCCTTACCGATGGCAAGCGAAACCTCTTCGGGTTTGAGGAATACCTCGGCCTTTTTCTCCTCTTCGTTCAACCGTATGGACGAAATCTTGGCAGGACTCAGGGCACGCTGTATGAAGAGCGAGGGGTTGGAGGTGTAGTTGATGACGTCGATATTCTCGTTGCGCAACTCCCGCACGATGCCGTGGATACGCGAACCTTTCACACCCACACAGGCTCCTACGGGGTCGATGCGGTCGTCATACGACTCGACGGCGATTTTGGCACGCTCGCCCGGAATGCGGGCAATGGCCCGTATGAGAATGAGGCCGTCATGAATCTCGGGGACTTCGAGTTCGAACAGGCGGCGCAGGAAGTCGTTCGACGTGCGCGAAACGATAATCTTGGGATTGTTGTTCTTGTTGTCGACATCGAGCACCACAGCCCGCACGGTCTCGCCCTTGCGGTAGAAGTCCGACGGAATCTGCTCGGTCTTCGGCAGCAGCAACTCGTTGCCGTCGTCGTCGATGAGCAACATCTCCTTTTTCCAAATCTGGTAAACCTCGGCGCTTACCAACTCGCCGATTTTATCCTTGTATTTGTTGTAAATGGCATCTTTCTGCAAATCGAGAATCTTCGAGGCCAACGTCTGGCGCAGGTTCAAGATGGCCCGACGGCCGAATTTCTCGAAATGAACCTCGTCGGTCATCTCCTCGCCAACCTCGAAGTCGGGGTCGGTCTTGCGAGCCTCCGACAACGACACTTGCAAGTTGCTGTCGGTCACGGCACCGTCTTCAACGATTTCACGGTTACGCCATATCTCAAAGTCGCCCTTGGTAGGGTTCACGATTATGTCGAAATTTTCATCGGTCCCGAACATCTTTGCCAACACATTCCGGAAAGATTCTTCCAGCACACTGATCATCGTGGTTATCTCGATGTTCTTCAACTCTTTGAACTCAGCAAAGGTATCGACCATGCTTACGGGTTCCTCTTTTTTTGCCATATTATTTAAATCTGATTAGATATTTTGTATATTTTATTTCATCGTAGGTCAAGGTGCAGTCCTCTTCCACCTCTACTTTGCGTTTGCTGGTTTCGCTCTTCACCTTCTTGGTCACGGTCACGACAAACTTCTCGGGGTCGGCACTCTTCAAGATGCCCGACAGCTTCCGCCCGTCCTTGGTGAGCACCTCCACTTCGTTGCCGATGTTCTTCTTGTACTGCCCCAACACCTTGAAGGGCGAGGTGATGCCGGCCGAACCCACTTCGAGTTCATAATCCTCAACGTCGCGGTCGAGCTTCGACTCCAAAAAACGGTGCAGGGCCACACAGCGATCTATGTCCACCCCCTCTTCGTTATCGATCTCCACCACCAGTACATTATCGGGACTCACCTGTACATCGACCAGGAAACAGTCGGTTCCTGCCAACCCCTCCTGAACCAGTGCCTCTAACTCTTTTTTGTCTATCATAACGGTCGTTGTCGTGAAAAAAACGAGGGGACATCGTTGCCCCCTCTTCCATTCCTATCGCTGCAAAGATAGTACAATATTATATATTACACAACTGCGACGGCTTGACAGCCCGTAAAATAGAATATTTCGCCCCTATTATTTAATTATTTTTTACATTGTATAATCTTATTTATTAAAACAAAAAGGTGAAGGCGCGCAACTGTTTGCGCAGCGCAAGCTCCTGCCCACCACAATAGCGGTTGCACAAATCGTGGAATCGGGGGCCGTGGTTCATCTGCTGCAAATGGGCCAGTTCGTGGCAAATGACATAATCGACAAGCGGCTCGGGCAGGAACATGAGGTAGAACGAGAGTTGTATCTCGCGGCTGCGGGTGCAATGACCCAGCTTGCGACGTCCCCGACCTATCGACACGGCACGAGGTTCGGCCCCCACCCGGCAGGCCACCTGAGCCAGCCGCCGGGGCAACAGCTCCTGAGCCCTCCGGTAGAGCAGCCGGCACACGCCTTGTGCCAGGCGTTTCCGCACCCGCGGGTCGTTCAGGTCGGCTCCCGGCGGGCAGAGCACTTGCAGGCTATCACCCTCATACCGAAAGAGAAAACGGTCGCGCACCACCCCGGCCACCAACGCAATGTCGCCTCCGTAACAGGGTATGCGGTCACCTACCGACAGCCGACACCGCTCCTGCACAGCTTCGCCCCGGGCCATCAACCGCCTCAACCGCCCGCGATACTCGTCGACCGACCGACGCACCTGCTCGAGCGAATAGCCCGCCGGCGAGGTGATAACCATCACCCCCTCCTTTACCCGGAATATCAGCCTGCGGGCCCGACTGTCAACCCTCACCCGCACAAGACCAAACTCAGCATCACGAAATTCATACATAATAGAAACCCTCCCGCTCTTTTCCCTGCAAATGTAATGCGATTCAACACTCAAAACAACCTCTGCCCGCCTCTTTTCAAATGATTGTCCCCGTTGTTCAATCTGTTAAAATATATTATTTACAAGTACTATGTAATACAAGTTACTGTATAATACCTATATTTGTGTCGTAAAAGGTACTGAACATGAACACCGACAATGTAAAGTCGCAGATGCGCAAAGGGATATTGGAGTATTGCACACTGCTTATTCTGCAAAAAAGAAGGGCCTACGTCTCGGATATTATCCAGTCGCTCAAAGCCTCGAAGCTCATTGTGGTGGAGGGCACGCTATACCCGTTGCTCACCCGGCTCAAAAACTCGGGGCTACTCACCTACGTGTGGGAGGAGTCGACCCAGGGCCCACCGCGCAAATACTACGAGTTGACCGACGAAGGCGAACTCTTCCTCAGCGAACTCGACACGGCCTGGGACGAACTGAACCAGGTGATTACTCATATCAAAGAACAATAAATCAGACTGCTATATGAAAAAGACTGTAACCGTCAACCTCGACAAGACCATCTTCAACATCGACGACGATGCCTACGAAATACTCGACGCCTACCTGAAATCGCTGAACGACCACTTTGCCCACGAAAAGGGCGGTGAAGAGATTCTGAACGACATCGAGAGCCGCATAGCCGAGCTGTTCAAGGAGCGGCTGGGATATGGCATGCAGGTTATTACCTGCCAGGAGGTGAACGAGGTGATTGCCATCATGGGACGCCCCGACGAAATCGAGAACCCGCTCGAAGGCGAAACCTCCGACGAAACAACCGGTGAGAAGAATCCCGATTCTGATTCAAAATCAAATCCCGACTCCGATACGACTTGCCACGCCGACCCTGCGACAGAAGCTGCCACCCCCCGGCGACGCCGGCTCTATCGCGACTCCGACAACCGCATCTTGGGCGGTGTGGCCTCGGGTATCGCCCACTACATAGGCATCGACGTGGTGGTTATCCGGGTCATTCTGGTCCTGCTGTTACCCCTGTGGGCCTCGTCGATATGGATTTACCTGCTCTTGTGGATTTGCGTTCCCGAAGCCCGCACCACCGCCCAAAAGCTCGAAATGCGGGGCGAGACTCCCAACGTCGACAACATACGCCGTGCCGTCGAAGAGGAGCAGGGGAGCAGCGCCCCGACCGGCAGTGCACTCTCGCACACGCTGGGCGAAATCTTCCGCGGGGTATTCAAGGTCTTCTTCATCGGTATAGGCGCCCTCATCGCCCTCTCGATTATCGGGGCGCTGGTCACCTGCATCGTCAGCCTGCTGAGCCTCCTCTTCCTGGGTTCCACAGCCGTCGTCACCCCGTTCATCTCAATTTTCCCGGGACACATCGACGTCGTCAACGGCCATTGGGAACTGATTCTCTTCACCGTATCGCTGCTGCTCACCTTCGGCATACCCCTCTACGCCATCTTGCGCCTGGTGCTGGGGTCGATTTTCCACTGGAAATCACAATCGACAGCGCTCAACATCTTCCTGTCCGTGCTGTGGCTGCTCTCACTGGCGGGGCTCTTCTTCGCCACCTTCGTCGCCATACCCGGCCAAGAGCTGATGATTCTGTAAACAGCTTCCACCCTTAAATACCCAAACGCCCCGGGCAATCCGACTATCGGATAGCCCGGGGCGTTTGCCATGCGGTTTCCATCACCCGGCAGAAGTTACTCGCGCTTGTCGACCCCCCACATCAGTTTGGCCCGCAGCGTCTCCGAGAAGCTGTGCCCCAACCGCTTCACCACTCTGACGGGGAAAGGAGCCTTGCGCAAAACCACCTGCGTATCGGTCCCGAGCATAATCGAACGGCCGTCGAGACTGAGCAGATAGCTGTGGTTGCGGCTGTCGACCCGGAGGGTAATGTCGGTATCGTCGTTCACCACCAGCGGTCTGATGGTGAGGCTGTGAGGAGCCACCGGCGAGATTACCCAGTTGGCCGTCTGCGGCATGAGAATGGGGCCACCCACACTCATCGAATAGGCGGTCGAGCCGGTAGGCGTAGCCACGATAAGGCCATCGGCCTGGTAGGTGTTGAGAAAGCTATCCCCCACCGTCGTGTGAATTGAAATCATCGACGAAATCTCCTGCCTCAACACGGCCACCTCGTTGAGAGCATAGGGCCAAAAATCGGCCGGACGACCGTCGAACTCCACTTGCAGCAACGACCGCTCCTCGATTTTGTAACGCCCCTCGATAATCTCGGTCATGACCGCCTCGGTCTCCTCGGCCGGGAC
The DNA here is from genome assembly GCF_000512915.1 of Barnesiella viscericola DSM 18177. Classification (GTDB taxonomy): domain Bacteria; phylum Bacteroidota; class Bacteroidia; order Bacteroidales; family Barnesiellaceae; genus Barnesiella; species Barnesiella viscericola. The sequence continues at coordinate 2,171,207 of NZ_CP007034.1, read as the reverse complement.
ATCGGCTAGGAATCCCAGACGCCCGATATTTACCCCCAGCACGGGGATACCCCGGTCGCCAATCTTCTCGGCGGCCCGCAAAAACGTGCCGTCGCCCCCGATGCTCAATGCCATGTCGGCCGGATAATCGCTGCAACAGTCGATAGGTTCGATGCTCTGGCACACGTCGGGCCATTCGCGGGAGAGCAGTTCGTAAAACTCGCGGTGGGCCGCCAGCGAAGCCTTCATGCGCGACAAAACCTGCAACACCTCGTGCACCTGAGCCAAGCGAGAACCCTGATAATTATGTCCAAACAAGAGAATTTTCATCACACACCTCACATTTCCAAATAATACATCAACTCTTTGATACGCTGCTCGATGCGGTCGTCCATCACACTGTGCAGCTGGTAACAGCTCAGCACCCGATAGTCAAACCGCTCCAACGAGCGCAACACCGGCGTGGCGTCCTCACGGTCGATACGCAGGCAAGCCCGCCACAGGCCCGACTTCTCGTCGGGGCGTATCATCAGATTCATCACCCGGCAACCGTTATCCTCCACCAGCCGGGTAAGTTCGGTTGCCGAGTAGTCGGCCCGAGGAATTTCCAGCTCGATGATGGCCCCCGACGACGAGGTCTGACACAACCGGGCCACGGCCACCATCACCGCATGAATGGGGATAGCCCCCACGTAACGGCGGTTCCGGTCGACCACGGGAAGCACGTCGTCGGTATATTGGGCAAACTGGTTCACCACGTCGAGCAGGTGAGTCTCCTCCCGCACGGCAGGCTGCCTCAGATTCTCCCGTCCGACCGTATCCCCATCGGATTCGCCAGCCAGTTCCCGACGGTGAAGAATGCCCACATACTCCCCCGCATCGACCACCGGCAGACTCGACCGACCCGAACGATCCAACACCGCACGGGCCTGCCCCACCGTCATCTCGGCCGACAAGTAAGGTATTTCGGGCAATATCATATCTTTTGCTTTCATTTATTGCACATATTTCTGTAAATCGTATTATTTTTGCACGAAAGATAATACAAAGATAGTGAAAGGCGAGAGCCGTGGCAAACGAAAACGGTGTTTTCAAGTTTGACAAGGCCGAGCCGACTCCTATCTTCTACAAAGATAGTGAAAGGTGAGAGTAGAGGCAAACGAAAACACAGTTTTCAAGTTTGGCTATACCGAACTGAATCCTATCGCATATAAAAGATAGCTATTTTTCGGTGAACGCCGCAATCGGCTACCTTTCATGAAAACGAAACAAACCGTGCCGACCCAGAGTCACACCGAAACAAGATTAGGGTAAAAGAGAAATGACCAAGTTAAGTGTTAATGTCAACAAGATAGCCACCCTGCGCAACGCACGCGGGGGGAATGTGCCCAATGTATTGAAAGTCACGCTCGACTGCGAATCGTTCGGAGCCGAAGGTATCACCGTGCACCCGCGTCCCGACGAGCGTCACATTCGCTATGCCGACGTCTACGAACTGAGACCGGCCGTAAGCACCGAGTTCAACATCGAGGGATACCCCTCGGAGAAATTCCTCGACCTGATACTCAAAGTGAAGCCTACCCAGGTGACACTGGTCCCCGATGCTCACGATGTGATTACCTCGAACTCCGGTTGGGACACCAAAACCAACTTCGATTTCCTCTCCAAGATTATCGACCGCTGCAAAGCCGCCAACATACGCACCTCGATTTTCGTCGAGCCCAACCTCGAAATGATCGACTATGCTGCCAAGACCGGCACCGACCGCATCGAGCTCTACACCGAGCCCTATGCCGTGCGCTATGCACAAGACCGCGAGGCAGCCGTTGCCCCCTTCGTACAGGCGGCCGAGCATGCCCGCAGCCTGGGACTGGGCGTGAATGCCGGCCACGACCTCAACCTCGAAAACCTAAGGTTCCTCCACGAAAGCATTCCCTTCCTGAGCGAGGTATCGATAGGCCACTGCCTCATCTGCGATGCCCTCTACCTGGGATTGAAAGAGACTATCAAACGATACAAAGACTGTCTGAAATAAACCTGTTAAAAGCTATATCATGAACCTGCTTACTTTGCTCCTGCAAACTACCGACACACTGGCCACACCGCCCGTGCTTACCCCGGTCGAGACCGCCAGCGACCTGAACCTCTGGGACCTGGCCTGCAAGGGAGGAATCATCATGATACCTCTGTTGCTCCTCTCGCTGCTCTCCATCTATATCTTTGTCGAGCGGCTGCAAGTGATTCGCCGTGCCGCCCGCGAAGACAACTCCTTCATGGAACGCATCAAGGACTATATCCACGAGGGAAACATCGACAGCGCCTTGAAGCTCTGCAAAAAAACCAACACCCCCTATGCCCGGCTCATCGCCAAGGGTATCTCGCGGCTGGGCCGTCCCATGAACGACGTGCTGGTGGCCATCGAGAACGTGGGCAACATCGAGATTGCCAAACTCGAAAAGGGCTTCCCCTGGCTCGCCACCACGGCTGCCGGTGCCCCCATGATCGGATTCCTCGGGACCGTGACCGGTATGGTGCGGGCCTTCTACAACATGGCTTCGGCCGGCAACAACGCCGACATCTCGACCCTCTCGGGCGGTATCTACGAAGCTCTGGTAACCACCGTAGCCGGACTTATCGTGGGTATCATCGCCCTGTTTGCCTACAACTACCTCGTGTCGCGCGTCGACGGCGTGATGAACCAGCTCGAATCGAAGACAATGGAATTTATGGACCTGCTCAACGAGCCGGCCGAATAACCGAGGGGGAGACAAGACTATGGCACTGAAACGAAGACACAAGATAGAGGCCACATTCAGCATGGCATCGATGACCGATGTCATCTTTCTGTTGCTTATCTTCTTCATGATTACCTCGACAATCGTCTTTCCCAACTCCATCAAGGTGAACCTGCCTCAGAGCAACCAGCAGGCGGCGGCCAAACCCCTCACCCGGGTGCTTATCGACGAAAACATGGACTACTACATCTCCTTCGGCAACGAGGCACCGCAAGCGGTCACCTACGACCAACTGGTACAACAGCTGGCCGAGACACCCCAGCACGACACCGAGCGCTATGTAGCCCTCTATGCCGACGAGACGGTGCCCTACCGCGAGATTGTCAAGGTACTCAACGTCGCCAACGACAACCATCTGAAAATGGTGCTGGCCACCAAGCCGGTGCGCAACCCGTAACCTCACCCGAATCCGTAACCCATCAAACGCCTCCCCGTGGAACCGCAAAAAAGAGATAAGATACAAGCCATAGCCGCTACCGTTGCCGTGCATCTGGTCGTGCTGCTCGTCTTGTGGTTTACCCTCCTGGGGCCCGAACCCATGGGATCGGGCAGCGGTGTACTGGTGCAGGTGGGACTGGTCGACGAGGCTTCGGGTATGTTCGAGTCGAACGCGCCTCAACCCGAGGAGCCCCAGGCCGAACAGCCTCGCACCAACGACGACGAACTGATGACCCAAACCGACGAGGAGAGTATCCAGATCGAGAAGAAAGAGGAGGAGAACAAAAAGAAAGCTGTCCAGGAGAACAAGCAGGACAACCGCATTGCCAACCAGGTGAAGAATGCCTTTGGCAAAGGGGTGTTGAACGACGGTAGCCGAGGCGACAGCGAAACGGGGAGCGGTACACAGGGCAACCCCTTCGGCAACTCGTCGACCGGCGAACTCACCGGTGTGGGCGGATATGGCGGCTACAACCTCGGAGGCCGCGGACTGGTGGGCTCTCTGCCCTATCCCCAATACGACAACAGCAACGACGCCGGCACCATTGCCATATCGATTACGGTCAACCCCCAGGGGCAGGTCATCAGCGCCATCGCCACCGTCAAAGGGAGCGAAGGAACCGCCTTCTCCAACCCCAAGTTGCGGGCCTCGGCCGAAGCGGCTGCCCGCCGCTCACGCTTCGAGCGCAGCAACCGCTCGTCGAACCAGACGGGGGTTATCGTCTATATCTTCAAACAGAACTAACGACTAAACCACCCAATAAGCAAGGGGCCCGAACTTACCGTTCAGGCCCCTTTTCTTATCGTCAATACACGGTTATCAAGATCAATACCCCAACGCGATGTTGTCAATCCAGAGGGTACTGCCCAACCCGCCCACATAAGCGGTACCGCAGGTAGCCGAAGCCATCACCAGCATGTGGGTGACCGGCTCATCGGGTTTGCCCCAACCCACCTCGACCACAGGCACCATCTTGCCCTTGCTGTTGCGGCAGTAGTAGGAGTTCTCCTCGGGAATAAGCCCCATGTAGGACTTGTAGAACGGTTTGTCGGTAATATCGCCATAGTGAATGGGTATGCTGTGACCGTTCACCCACCCGGCAGTACTCTTGCCGTAACGTTCCCGGCCAGTGCCCACCCGATGGGCGTAGACGTTGCCGTCGGCATCTTCCCAACGATGTTGCAACAGAATATAGACCTCGCCGTTGTCGCGGCCGGGCAACTGCTTGCGGGCACTGAACCCGGTCGACTGGGTGCGAAAATTGTCGGGCGAAGCCTTGTATTTATAATCGAAAATCAAGCGGGTAGGACGTTTGGTGAAGGGGATTCCCATCTCCATCTTGCTGTAAGGGCTGTTGGTCGAGCGAATGGGTTCGTTCACCTCGCCCAGGAAGATACTGCCGCTCACCAGCACATGCAGATTCATCATGCCCAACACGCAGCAATCCTCGATAACCGTCTCCATGCAGGCGCAGGTGCCACCCCCTTCGCGCTTCTCGGGACGGACGGTGTTGCTGGCCTTCACTACTCCCATCACGTTGGCCATCACGTTCGACGAAGCCCACGGCGAGCCTCCCATATTCTTATAGGCCTTGTTCCCCTGGATATGGCGAGTAGGCGCAATGGCATAGACGGTCTTGGTCTTGCCTCCCAGGAGGGCCGACTCCTTGATTTCGCGAGTCACCCAATGTTCAAAGTCGGCAAAGGCCAGCGGCTCTACATGCTGAGCACAGGCATTCTCCACGGCCAATACTCCGCACAAAACTGCCATCAATGTAGTTCTCTGCATCTTTTTCATATCGTTTTATCCAATTTCAAATGCTGCAAAATTAAACGCTCCATCGATTTTATTCGAGCTAATTATCTATTTTTAAATATTTATCCGCTCTGTTTCACCCCTTCAAGGTATTTACTCCGCTTTATAATAAGCCGGCAAAATGTTTCTTTCTGTAAAAATACGAGACGTTTAAGAAAAGTATTTAAATAGAAATTTATCTTATCAAAATTATATATCTTTGTAAAAACAGAGGCGACTTGGCATGAACAAACTGTAAAATCCAGATTCAGGTTTGTTTCTAATCTCGCTTTTCTCTATCTTTGGAATAACAATTCTATCTATTTTTTGTTTTGGCAGACCATGGAAACCGCCACATTCAATATTTTCTTAATCGTAATGGCCGTCACGGCCTTGATCGTGTTTATTGCCCTCCATTTCGTGAGTGCGGGTTACGGCATGCTTTTCGACCGCAAGTGGGGAGTCTCGCTGCCCAACCGCATCGGGTGGGTGGTGATGGAGGCCCCGGTATTCATTGCCATGCTCGTGCTGTGGCTGCTCTCCCCCGACGAATATCGCTACGACCCGGTGCGCATCGCCTTTCTGGTGCTGTTCGAGGTGCACTACTTCCAACGCTCGTTCATCTTCCCCTTCCTCATCAAGGGGAACAGCCGCATGCCCCTCAGCATCGTGAGCATGGGTGTCGTGTTCAACCTGCTTAACGCCTTCATGCAGGGAGGGTGGATTTTCTACATTTCGCCGCTCGACTACTATACCCCGGCCTGGTTCACCTCGCCCCAGTTCATCATCGGGGTGATTGCCTTCGTGGCCGGCATGTACATCAATATCCAGTCCGACTCCATCATACGTCACCTACGCAAGCCGGGCGACCGGCGTCACTATATCCCGCGGGGCGGCATGTTCCGCTGGGTTTCGTCGGCCAACTACTTCGGCGAATTTCTCGAATGGGTAGGATTCGCCATCTTCACCTGGTCGTGGTCGGGTGCCGTCTTTGCCTGGTGGACATTTGCCAACCTGGCTCCCCGCTCGGCCTCACTCTACAAGCGCTACACCCAGGAGTTCGGCGAGGAGTTCACACGAGAGAAACGCAAAAAGATAATTCCTTTCATCTATTGAAATCATGAATACCGACTCATCTTCACAACCGTCCATACTCTTCACGCCGGCCTCGATAGGCCCCGTCACCCTGCGCAACCGCACCATCAGGTCGGCCGCCTTCGAGGGTATGTGCGACCACAACGCACCTACCCAAAAGCTGTATGACTACCACCGCAGTGTGGCTGCCGGCGGTATAGGCATGACTACGCTGGCCTATGCCTCGGTGACCCGCAACGGGCTCTCCTTCAAACATCAGTTGTGGATGCGCCCCGAAATCGTGAAACCGCTGCGACGCATCACCGACGCCATTCATGCCGAAGGGGCCAAGGCCTCCATTCAGTTGGGCCACTGCGGCAACATGTCGCACCGCAGCACGGCAGGCCAGATTCCCATCTCGGCCTCGACCGGATTCAACCTCTATTCGCCCACCTTTGTGCGGGGTATGCACAAGGACGAAATCGAGGCGATGGCCCGGTCCTTTGGCGACGCGGTCAACAACGCTCGCGATGCAGGATTCGACGCCGTCGAGATTCACGCCGGACACGGTTACCTCATCAGCCAGTTCCTCTCGCCTTATACCAACCACCGCCATGACGAATACGGAGGCTCGCTCGACAACCGCATGCGGTTCATGCGCATGTGCATGGAACAGGTGATGAAGGCGGCCGGCAACGACATGGCCGTCATCGTCAAAACCAACATGCGCGACGGCTTCAAGGGGGGTATCGAAATCGACGAGGGTATCGTCATTGCCCGCGAACTCGAACAACTGGGAGCCCACGCCCTGGTGCTGAGCGGTGGCTTCGTGAGCAAAGCCCCCATGTATGTGATGCGGGGCGAGATGCCCATCACCACCCTCACCTACTACATGAAGACCTGGTGGCTCAAATACGGTGTGAAACTGGCCGGCCGGTTCATGATACCCACCGTGCCGTTCCGCGAGGCCTATTTCCTCGACGATGCACTCAAATTCCGCGAAGCCCTCAAACTGCCCCTCATCTACGTGGGCGGTCTGGTCTCCCGGCCCACCATCGACAAGGTACTCAACCACGGCTTCGAGTTCGTGCAGATGGGACGGGCCCTCATCAACGAACCCGACTTCGTGAACCGCATGAAAAACGAGGACGAGGTGCGCTGCGGCTGCGACCACACCAACTACTGCATAGCCCGCATGTACTCCATCGAAATGGCCTGCCACAAACACCTCGAAGGACAACTGCCCCCGTGCATCGTCAAGGAGATAGAAAAGATTCACCGCCATGACCCGCAATAGAGACCTATCGCCATGCACAGCTCTCGTTACCGGGGCCAGCTCGGGTATCGGGCTCGAATTTGCCCGACAACTGGCAGCCTGGGGGGCAGCCCTTGTGATGGTGAGCATCGACCGCGACGACCTCGACCGCGAATCGACCCGCATAGCTACCGACTATCGAGTACCGGTCGAAACCCTGTGCATGGACCTGGCCCGACCCGAAGCGGCCGACGAGCTTTATCAATATTGCCGGGAAAAAGGGCTGGTCATCGATATACTCATCAACAACGCCGGCATCTTCTCCTTCCGTGAAGTGGTACGCACCGACCCGGCCAAAATCGAGACCATGATTCAACTGCACATGGGCACAGTAACCCGACTCTCACGCCTCTTTGCCAACGACATGTGCCAACGACACCACGGCTACCTGCTCAACATGTCGTCGCTCTCCTGCTGGACCCCCTATCCCGGCATAGCGCTCTACACCGCGACAAAAGCCTACATACGGGTGTTCACACGGGCACTGGCCTACGAGTTGAGCGACTATGGTGTCCATGCCACCGTCGTGTGTCCCGGCGGAGTAGCTACCGGCCTCTACGGGCTTCCGCCCCGCCTGCTGAAATTGGGGGTAAAGCTGGGCATACTCATGACACCCGAACGCCTTGTGCGCAAAGCGCTCAACGCTCTCTTTCACGGAAAGAAACAACTTATCCCCGGACTGTTCAATCGACTGCTCATACCGCTGGCGTCGGTTATGCCTGCCCGGGTTCGTCTCATAGTCAAACACCGCATGCTCAATGAATAAGGAGTATTATATCATTACCGGAGCCAACGGCAGCATAGGCCAGGCCATCACCGAGGCGCTGGCCAAACAAGGGCTTTCCATCATCATGGCCTGCCGCAACCTGGCCAAATCGCAACCCGTGCAGCAACAACTTATCGAAAAGACAGGCAATACCGACATCACCCTGTTGCCGCTCGACCTGGCATCGTTTGCCTCTATCATCGCTTTTGCCAACCACCTCTCGCAAGAGTCCATATCGATACAAACGCTTATTAACAATGCCGGAGTCATGAATCAGCATTACAGCCAAACCGCCGACGGGTTTGAGTCGACCATCGGCGTCAACTACATAGGTACCGTACTGCTCACCCGACTGTTGCTTCCTCTCATGCACCCGGGCAGCCGCATCGTCACCACCACCTCGCTCACCCGGTATATCGGAGACATTGACGAGGACTTTTTTAAGGAATCGCCTCGCCACTATAAACGGTTCGAGACTTACAGCAAATCGAAACTGGCCCTTACCCTCTACACCGCCCGGCTGGCCCAGGAATTGCGACCTCGGGGCATTTGGGTCAATGCTGCCGACCCCGGGGTAGTCAACACCAACATGATTACCATGCACTCGTGGGTCGACCCCTTGGCCAACCGTTTTTTCCGCCCCTTTATCAGTACACCTCAGGAGGGAGCCGTCGGAGCCATCTTTGCCGCCACCTCACCCGAGGTCTACGGAGTGACCGGCGAAATCTTCAAAAAGGAAAAACATGTCCCCATTTCGGCCCGGGCCATTCACGTTCCAAGAGCCCTGTGGCTATACGAAGAGACTGGGAAAAAGATCACCGAAGCCCTCGCCAAGCAGCCTGCAAGTGAAGAAAAAATATAAAATTCCAAAACACTTGTATTTTCTTATTAACGCCTATGGATAGGCACTTTCGGCAAATTCGGATCCTCAATTCAGCGATAAGAAGGTGACAATTATTTAGATAGGACTTGCCCATTTCGCCCAAAAGCCCGATGCAAAGCCGATGCAGCACCGACAAAAAGCGTTTATTCAAACAGAGAATACGAAATATAATTTTGTTTTGTCATTTGAAAACACTACCTTTGCCCCAGGTTCAAAACAGTGAGAGCCCCTTTCAACAAAAGGAAAGACGAAAATAAGATTGAAATTTTTATCATACAAGTTCTGCCGGAAATAACAACGATGTGAATCGTTATACTATCAGTCCCCTTTTTTTATGATATCGAGATTCCGGCAGAACTTTCTTTTTTTATTCCCCTCACTACTATACAAGCCATGCAGTAGCCAATTGTTCGCGCCGTCGTCTTCGACAGGAGCCGCCTCTATGTATCGCTGTCTGACCAATACCTATCGTTAAGATAAAAGAAAACCGCCGACTCCCCTTGAAGGGAGTCGGCGGCCTTTATTTAGCTGTTCAATCTATCGATTAGAGTTTGCCGGCGCTACCCAATACATTCTCAATCTTGTGAATGTAGAGTTTCTTCATGTTGTCACGAGCCGGACCCAGATATTTACGAGGATCGAACTCGGCGGGTTTCGTAGCGAATACCTCGCGAATAGCAGCGGTCATGGCCAGACGGCTGTCGGAGTCGATGTTGATTTTGCAAACGGCCGATTTGGCAGCTTTACGCAGCTCCTCTTCGGGGATACCGATAGCAGCTTCGAGTTTGCCTCCATATTTGTTGATCTTGTCGACCTCTTCTTGGGGAACCGACGAAGAGCCGTGCAGTACGATGGGGAAGCCCGGGAGTTTCTCCATAACGGCGTCCAATACGTCGAATGCCAAGGGAGGAGGAACCAAACGACCCGTAGCGGGATCTACGTGGCATTGTTCGGGTTTGAACTTGTAGGCACCGTGCGAAGTACCGATCGAGATAGCCAACGAATCGCAACCCGTGCGGTGAGCGAAGTCGATTACCTCTTCGGGGTTGGTATAGGTGTGATGCTCGGCCGAAACCTCGTCCTCAACACCAGCGAGAACACCAAGTTCACCTTCAACCGTTACGTCGAACTGGTGTGCATAGTCAACCACTTTTTTCGTGAGGGCTACGTTCTCCTCATAAGGCAGGTGAGAACCGTCGATCATCACCGAAGAGAAACCCGTATCGATACACGATTTGCACAATTCGAACGAATCGCCGTGGTCGAGGTGCAACACGATTTGAGGATGTTCGCAACCCAACTCTTTGGCATATTCTACGGCGCCTTGTGCCATATAACGGAGCAACGTTTGGTTGGCATAGTTACGAGCGCCTTTCGATACTTGCAGAATCACAGGCGATTTCGTTTCTACGGCTGCTTGGATAATTGCCTGCAACTGTTCCATGTTGTTGAAGTTGAAAGCAGGGATAGCATATCCGCCTTTGATAGCCTTGGCAAACATCTCTCTGGTGTTTACCAATCCTAATTCTTTGTAGCTTACCATCTTAATATAAATTATAGGTTAGTAAAATTCTACCGCAAAGATAAACATTTTTGCCGACTCGTTTTATTTACAGCCTTAAAAAACATATACACGCTTCACTTTTTTACTAATTTTACATAACCGACCGACTGCCGGGGACCACGACCGCAGCTGTGCATATTTATCCAAACCGGCAAGTATTATGCAGTCGCAAGGTGATTAGACGGCTACGGGCACATTTTACGCCCCTTTCTGTTTTCTCTATTCAATTATTATCCGTATTTTTGTTCGCTGTATATTTTATGCATATACCCACAAATTCAATTTTGTTTATAAGAAATGAGAAAATGGCGTATCGAGGACTCCGCCGAACTGTATAACATCAACGGTTGGGGCCTGAAATATTTTTCAATCAACGAGAAGGGTCATGTGGCTGTAACCCCGCGAGAGGGATATGCCTCGGTCGATCTCAAAGAGTTGATGGACGAATTGCAAGTGCGCGATGTGACGGCTCCCGTGCTGCTGCGTTTTCCCGACATTCTCGACAACCGCATCGAGAAAATCTCGAAATGTTTCAAACAGGCAGCCGACGAATATGGCTACACGGCTCAGAACTTTATCATCTATCCCATCAAGGTGAACCAGATGAGACCGGTGGTCGAGGAGATCGTGAGCCATGGCAAAAAATTCAATATCGGCCTTGAAGCGGGCTCCAAACCCGAACTGCATGCGGTGCTGGCCATCAATACCGACAAGAACTCGCTCATCATCTGCAACGGCTACAAGGACGAGAACTACATCGAACTGGCCCTGCTGGCCCAGAAGATGGGGCGCCGCATCTTCCTCGTGGTCGAGAAACTGAACGAGCTGAAACTGATTGCCGACATCTCGAAACGGTTGAAGATTCGCCCCAACATCGGTATCCGCATCAAACTGGCCAGCTCGGGTAGCGGCAAGTGGGAAGAGAGCGGTGGCGACGGCAGCAAGTTCGGCCTGAATTCGAGTGAACTGCTCGATGCGCTCGATTTCCTGGAACGGACCAAGATGACCGACTGCCTCAAACTGATTCATTTCCACATCGGCAGCCAGATTACCAAGATACGCCGCATCAAGAACGCTCTCAAAGAGGCTTCGCAATTCTATGTGCAACTGCAAAACATGGGATTCCACGTCGAGTTTGTCGACATTGGCGGAGGTCTGGGTGTCGACTACGACGGCACCCGCTCATCGTCGAGCGAGAGCAGCATGAACTACTCGATACAGGAGTATGTAAACGACTCGGTATCGGCACTGGTCGATGCCTGCGTGAAGAACGACCTGCCCCAGCCCAACATCATCACCGAGTCGGGACGCTCGCTCACCGCACACCACTCGGTACTGGTATTCGAGGTGCTCGAAACTACCTCGCTCCCAATCTGGGACGAGAAGGAGGAGTTGGGCGAAAACCCGCACGAACTGGTCGACGAGCTCTACAAGATATGGGACAACATGAACCAGCCCCGCCTGCTCGAATCGTGGCACGATGCCTTGCAGATTCGCGAGGAGGCACTCGACCTCTTCGGTCTGGGACTGCTCGACCTGCGCACCCGGGCTCAAATCGAACAGCTCTTCTGGTCGGTGGCCCGCGAGGTGAACGAAATTGCTTCGGACATGAAGCATGCCCCCGAAGAGTTGCGTAAAATCTCAAAGCTGTTGCCCGACAAATATTTCTGCAACTTCTCACTCTTCCAGTCGCTGCCCGACTCGTGGTCGATCGACCAGCTGTTCCCCATCATGCCCATCAGCCGGCTCGACGAACGGCCCGACCGCACGGCTACGATACAGGACATCACCTGCGACTCCGACGGCAAGATCAACAACTTCATCTCGCCCCACGGATCCAACTCGCACTTGGCCGTACATGCCCTCAACAACAAGGAACCTTATTATATAGGTGTCTTCCTGGTGGGGGCCTATCAGGAGATTCTGGGCGACATGCACAACCTCTTCGGCGATACCAACGCCGTGCACGTGAGTGTGTATAAGGACCGCTACGAAATAGACCAGGTAATCGACGGCGAAACGGTGGCCGAGGTGCTCGACTACGTGCAGTTCTCGCCCAAGAAACTGGTGCGCAGCGTGGAGACGTGGGTTACCTCGTCGATGAAGGCGGGAGTCATCACCCCCGAAGAGGGGCGCGAGTTCCTCTCGAACTACCGCTCGGGCCTCTACGGATACACCTATCTCGAAAACGACTAAACGCAACCCGATGGATTATCGGCCGGGGAAGGGCCACAGTGCAAGGGGAATCGCCCCCGTCCTGCCGCCCGACTCGAAACCCGCCCGATAATCCATCTCTATTTTCAAAGCCATCATGTCTCGCTATTTCATCTACCTCTCGTTCAACGGTGCCCGCTACCACGGCTGGCAGATACAGCCCAACGGCATCACCGTGCAGGCCGAGCTTGAAAAGGCATTGGCTACTTTGTTGCGCCGCGAGACACCTGTCACCGGGGCGGGCCGCACCGATGCCGGCGTGAATGCCCGGCTCATGGTGGCACACTTCGACACCCCGGCCCCGCTCGACAATCCCGCCGAGACGGCCGACCGTCTGAACCGGATACTCCCCCCCGATATTGCCGTGTACGACATACGCTCCGTCACCGACGAGGCCCACAGCCGGTTCGATGCCCTCAGCCGCACCTACAAATATTACCTCATCGACCACAAGTCGCCCTTCCTCGAAACCTTTGCCTGTCGCTACCGGGGCACGCTCGATTTCGACCGCATGAACGAGGCGGCCGAGCAGCTGTACCGATACACCGATTTCACCAGTTTCAGCAAGCTGCACACCGACGTGAAGACCAACAACTGCCGGGTGACCTTCGCCCGCTGGGAGCTCGAGGGGGAGCAACAGGTATTCACCATCACGGCCGACCGCTTCCTGCGCAACATGGTGCGGGCCATCGTGGGCACCCTGCTCGACGTGGGTCGCGGCAAGCTCTCGGTCGAAGGCTTCTGCCGCATCATCGAGCAGAAAGACCGCTGCGCCGCCGGTACCTCGGTGCCGGGCAAAGCCCTGTTCCTCCACGACATCACCTACCCCGACAACCTGTTCCTGCCCCGATAAGAGAGTCTATCTATGGAGATCAAACACATAACACATGAGAAGAAAGACTTTCTCGACCTGTTGCTGTTGGCCGACGAATGTGAAAAGATGATAGAGCGCTACCTCGACCGGGGCGAAATGTTTGCCTTGTACGACGAGGGATTGAAGAGTATCTGCGTCGTCACCCGAGAAGGAGAAGACCTCTACGAAATCAAAAATCTGGCCACCTATCCCTCCTTCCAGCGTCGAGGCTATGCCCGCAAACTTATCGAATATGTGGAAAGCCATTGTCCTGCCGGAGCAACTTTGCAAGTCGGGACAGGCGATTCGCCCCTCACGATACCTTTTTACGAACGATGCGGATTCCGCTATTCACACCGGATACCCGGATTCTTTACCAGACACTATCCACAACCTATCTTCGAGGGAGAGAGACAAATTGTCGATATGATTTATTTAAAGAAAGAAATTTAAGCTATTACTTTCGGGATTTTCCCTGCCCCGTTTTCGGCAGTCTGTCGACAACGGTATTGTTCCACCGCGTAATCACGAAATAGAGGCCCAGCACCACAAACGGGATACTCAACACCTGCCCCATGTCGATGGGCATGGCATTCTCGAAATCGACCTGACGCTCTTTGAGGAACTCGATAAAGAAACGGAAGAGAAAGATGAGCGTGATGCAGAGCCCGAAATAGAAGCCCCGCCCGCAACGGCCGCGACGGAGCCACACAATCGCCACCATCACCCCGAAGAAGAGGAAATAGGCCAACGCCTCATAGAGTTGTGCCGGGTGACGCGGCAACATATCCACCCGTTCGAAGACAAAAGCCCAGGGCACATCGGCGGGCATACCTATGATTTCGGAGTTCATCAGGTTGGCCAAGCGGATAAACCCGGCCGCTACGGGAGCGGCGATTCCCATCATGTCGAGAATATCGAGGTAGTGAATCCTGGTCTTTCGGCAGAACAGCGCCAGGGCAATAATCAGTCCCAGCGTCCCCCCGTGACTGGCCAGCCCCGCATAGCCGGTGAAGCGCCACCCACCACCGGGCAATTCGTGTATAGGCAGAACGATTTCAAGCGGGTGACTCAGGTAATACCCCGGTTCGTAGAAGAGGCAATGCCCCAACCGTGCCCCGATAAAGATGCCCAGGAAGCTGTACAGGAAGAGGGTCTGAAACGTATCCATCGGAAGCCCTTTCAACTTATACAGCTTATAGACCACCTGACTGTCGGCCCAAATGGCAATGAGCCAGAAGATACTGTACCAGCGTATAGCGATGCCCGCTACCGAAAAGAGCACCGGGTCGGGATTCCAATGAATGTAAAGCAGTTCCATAATTCGATTCTCTGTCGTGGGCCGTGTCACAGCCGATGCAAAGATAACACAAATCTGCGTTTACATAGATGATGCAGCCAAAAGAATCGCTACCTTTGCACAGCCAATCGCCCAGTTTCACAGCGAGAGAGGCGTCCCCATCGTCGTGCCGGGAACAGCCGGCAGACAGCGGGGAATATTTCAATGGTTTCAAACAGGTAAAAAAAGATGTGGTTATCGCTTGCTTTTCTATCGGCCTTTCTGCTGGGCTGCTACGAGGTGTGTAAAAAACAGTCGCTCAACGGCAACGCCGTGATTCCCGTGTTGTTTCTCAACACCTGTTTTTGCAGCCTGCTCTTCCTACCGCTCATCATACTCTCCTACGGATTCCCCGACCTGATGCGCGACTCCCTCTTCTACGTGCCCCCCTCGACCCTGCGCGAACACCTCTACATCATCGGCAAGGCAGCGCTGGTGCTCACCTCGTGGACCTGCGCCTACTTCGCCACCAAGCATCTGCCCATCACCATCGCCGGCCCCATCAAGGCTTCGCAACCAATACTCACCCTCATCGGGGCACTGCTCATCTTCGGCGAACGGCTTAACCTCTACCAGTGGGTGGGTGTGCTGCTGGCCATCGTCTCGTTCATCATGCTCTCCTTCTCGGGGCGGAAAGAGGGCATCAACTTCCGCCACAACCTGTGGATTCTCTTTATCGTGCTGGCCACCATCACGGGAGCGGCCAGCGGACTCTACGACAAATACCTCATGTCGCACGGCTTCGACCGCATGACGGTGCAGGTGTGGTACTCCTACTACCAGATGGCCATGATGGCCGTCGTGCTGCTACTTCTGTGGTACCCGCAGCGCAAGCACACCACCTCGTTTGTGTGGAGGCCCTCGATATTCTTCATCTCGCTCTTTCTGGCCTGTGCCGACTTTGTCTACTTCTACGCCCTCAGCTACCCCGACTCGATGATTTCGATTGTCTCGATGGTGCGCCGCAGCAGCGTCGTGGTGAGTTTCATCGCCGGTGCCCTCCTGTTCAAGGAGAAGAATATCCGCAGCAAGTCGTTCGACCTGGTGCTCGTGCTGCTGGGTATGTTCTTCCTCTACCTCGGCACCCGATAGGGCAGGCAATATTTTTGCCTGTTTTTTGGGCTTACCGCGGCAAATGATTACTTTTGTATCAAACGATTGTTATGAAACTGCGGAATCTGTTATCCATCTTCTTCCTGGCTTCGGCCGGGCTGTCGCAAGCTGCCGAACCGGCCGCCCAGTTCTTTGTCGCCATGCCCGACTCGCTCGTCCCCTCTATCGAGGTGAATCGTCGGAAGGACCTCATCGACCTCTTTCATGCCGGGCAGAAGGCTCAGGTGGATAACAAACTGGGAGGCACGACCGCAATGACCCTCCTGCAAGACAACAGCCTCACAGTCGACCTGTCGCAACAAAGCCAAATGGCCCTGCACCTCTACCCGACCGACCGAGGCGACACCCTCATCGCACTGGTCAATACGGTCTATGGTCCGGCCGCAGACAGCCGCATACGATTCTTCGACAGCTCCTGGCGGGAACTCCCTGCCTCGAAACATATGCGGGCCTTGTCGACCGCCGATTTCTTCGCCTTTCCCGACTCGTTGACCAACACACAGAAAAAAGAAATCCTGCAAACGACAGGCATCTATCTCGTGGAATATACCTTTGAGCCCGACGGCTCTCTCTGTGCCCGCCCCTCGTGGGAAAAGTATCTCGACCCCGAGACCTTCAAAAAAATAGAACCTTACCTGCGCAAATCGATTACCCTGCGTTGGAACGGCAATAAATTACTGTAATACACTCAGATACTTTTTATTATCGACTTCATCAAGGAGCCGATAGCCACTCGATTATCCCCCTCCATCTGTTGCCTCTCCACCTCACATCTCTTTTTTCCCAAAAAGCTACTTTCATAAACCAAAGGATTCCAACAGGTTATAACATTCAGTCCATCATTGATTATAAATTTAACTTCTTTCAATTTGGTTAATTATACTTTTTTATTTATACTTGCATATATTTATATTAAAATTCTACAAGAAGGAGGACTTTTTTTAGCATCGGGTCTTATATAAAACCGTAAAAACCAAGATACCATTAGATAGCCAATAAAAACACATAAAAATTCCACAACAATCATTAACACTTTTATTATGAAACACTTATGTAAGATTTCATCGTGGACCATCGGCTTGTTGGCCGTAGCCACGTTGGTAGGCTGTTCAAAAGAACAATCCGAACTTTCAATCGGAGACATTCAAGGAAAAGCAACTATTGTGGGTAGCCTCAGCTACAACCAGGGACAGGCTTTCAGCAACAACCAGTTCTCCGAATTACTGAGTCCGGCCGCCGGCGTCAAGGTCAGCATCAAGGTTAGCAATGCTTCCTTGGACCCCAATGGATCGGCCCAAGGATACACCACCTACGAAACTACGACTGATGCCGAAGGAAAATACAGCATCGAAATTCCGGCCGTAGACAATACCAACATTATCATCAGCCCGGCCTCCTTCATGGGTACCCGCACCCTCGTAGTCGACTGGGAAAATAATGCTCCCGTCATGGAAACCGAAGAGGTGGTATACAACATTAACGGTATTCAAGCGACGGTTTCACCGGGTGAAATTCTGGTAAAAGACCAAATGTACAGCTACTCACCCCGCACTTTTGTCGAGAGCTTTGGCGAAATGGAGACCCTGAAAGGCAAAATCGGTATCAGCCGTCTCTACCAAAGCAATACGCAACGCTATTGGGGAGCCAAGGCTGGCATTAATGTTCGCATTACCGTCACCTACAACTATACAGAAACATTACCCAACGGAGGAACAGGCGACATGGTCCGCTTATTCGGTGCCACAACCGACGAGAGCGGCAACTTCACGATAAACATTCCGGTTAAGGCAAAGGGCGAAACACTCAAATATCTCGAAATCGAGCCTGTAAGTTTCTATGAAACCAGTTTCAGACATTTCGATGCCAACGGAGACGAAGAGAGCCTCGAAGGTGTCTATGCTCAATTGAATTCCTACAATTATCCCGGATTTTATTCAAACTATACGTTCCCCGAGTTTGAAGAGATCGAGAACATCGTATATGCCGTTATGAGCTTTAACGAAAATAAAGATAACGGATATGGAGAAGACTCGATGTGGAGAAATATTACCGTATGGGGTACCCGTTCGTTTGAATAAATAATACCGCACTCTTATGAAAAAGATCATAGCCATCATCTTGTCGGCCTGCCTGTTCCCAGCCATGCTGTGGGCCGAAGATAAAGAACAGAAACAATACTTACCCGAAGAGGGAGACTGGGCCCTGGGTATCGATGTAGTCCCCATTTTGAAATACATAGGCAATGCCTTTAACGGGACCAATGGAAGCAACGAACTGAGCCACGTGGGTGGCACGCCTTTCACCAGCGGCAAGTTCGGCGGCCAAGGACTTATGCCTACGGTCTCGATTATGGGTAAATACATGCTCACCGACGAATGGGCCGTGCGTGCCAACGTGGGTTTGATGATTTCGTCGGCCAACAACAAAGCCTATTCAATCGACGACAAGGCTCTGGCCGAAAACCCGTTCAGCGAAGCCAAAGTGGTCGACGGAGCCCGTTATGACCGCAACGGCATGAGCATGTTGCTGGGAGCCGAATACCGCAAGGGGTCCCGCCGGATACAGGGAGTATTCGGAGCCGGACTGCTCTTCGCCTTCCAAAACTCCAAAGAGACCTACTCCTGGGGTAACGCCCTTACCGAAATCAACCAATCGCCTACGTCCCACTCATTTGCCAACATGCCTACTCTCCCCACCGGATATCGTGCACTGAAACAAAACGGTGCCGGTAGCGATTTCTATCTGGGCTTGACGGGTAGTGCCGGCGTTGAATGGTTTGTAGCTCCCAAAATAGCACTGGGTGCCGAAGTCAATCTCAGCCTTTATTACATCTTCGGTACACAGACTTATGTAGAAAGCGAAGGTTACAACGCCACCCTCGGTAAAGTAGAGACGCGTACCGACCTGTACGCACCGGGCAGCAACGGCATCTATTTCGGTACCGAAAGCCTGGGAGGCTCGCTTTACATGACCTTCTATTTCTAACATAGGAGGGGGGAGAGGGGAGTCTATTCCTCTTCCATTTTTCAAATATGCAATCCTCCCATGGCGGAGAAGCTCCCCTCCCTCAATCATTAAAGCGGCAGCGCCGCTGCGGGAAATGACCCGCAGCGGCGCTGCTCCTTTTATGTCTTTGGCGGAATGACCCCGGCCGCCCCTCAATTAGAACTCGGCGTTCTTCGGTGTACGGGGGAAGGGAATCACATCGCGAATGTTGGTCATACCGGTAACGAACAATACCAGACGCTCGAACCCGAGGCCGAAGCCCGAGTGGGGTGCCGTACCGAACCGACGGGTATCGAGATACCACCACATATCTTTCATGGGGATATGCAGCTCTTCGATGCGCGAAAGCAGCTTCTCATAGCTCTCTTCACGCTGCGACCCACCGATAATCTCGCCGATGCGGGGGAAGAGCACGTCCATGGCGCGCACCGTCTTGCCGTCGTCGTTGAGCTTCATGTAGAAGGCCTTGATCTCCTTGGGATAGTCGGTGAGGATAACCGGTTTCTTGAAGTGCTCCTCCACGAGGAAACGCTCGTGTTCGCTCTGCAAGTCGGCTCCCCAGTAAACGGGATATTCAAACTTGTGGCCCGACTCTTCGAGAATCTTCACACCCTCGGTGTAGGGCAGGCGTACGAAATCGTTCTCGACCACAAACTTCAACCGCTCAATCAGTTCTGAATCGTACATCTGGCTGAGGAATTCGAGGTCGTCCTGGCAGTGGTCGAGGGCATAGCGAATGAGGTATTTGAGGAAGTCCTCGGCCAAATCCATGTTCTCCTCGATTTCGTTGAAGGCAACCTCGGGCTCTACCATCCAGAACTCGGCCAGGTGACGGGGCGTATTGGAGTTCTCGGCCCGGAAGGTGGGACCGAACGTGTAGATAGCACCCAACGACATGGCTCCGAGCTCACCTTCGAGCTGTCCCGACACGGTGAGGCTGGTGGGTTTACCGAAGAAATCGGCGCTGTAATCGACGGCACCGTCGTCGGTACGAGGCACGTTGTTGAGGTCGAGCGTCGTAACCTGGAACATGGCACCGGCACCCTCGCAGTCGCTGGCCGTGATGAGCGGCGTGTTCAGGTAGAAGAAACCGCGGTCGTTGAAATATTTGTGAATGGCGTATGCCAGGTGATGGCGGATACGGAATACGGCACCGAACGTATTGGTGCGGGGACGCAGGTGGGCGATTTCACGCAGGAATTCGAGCGTGTGTCCCTTCTTCTGCAAGGGATATACGTCGGGGTCGGCACCGCCGTAGAGCTCGATGCTCTCGGCCTGAATCTCGGCCTGCTGTCCCTTGCCCTGCGACTCGACCAGCGTACCTATGACGCTGATGCAGGCTCCGGTCGTGATAGGCTTCATCTCGGCCTCGGTAAATTTCGAGAGGTCGACTACAACCTGTATGTTTTTAATCGTAGAACCGTCGTTCAGCGCAATGAAGTTGATGTGCTTATTGCCCCGGCGCGTGCGCACCCAGCCTTTCACGTTTATCCTTGTTCCGTAAAGAGATGCATCGAAGGCATCGACGACCTTGGTCCTTTTCATTGTTTCCATACTCTTTCAATCTATTGGTTTAAGCACCGCCGCCCCGAACGGATTTCCCGAGCGGGGCATGTGGCTATTTGACTATTTTTATTCTACTCAAACGAACCCATTTGCAGCATGTTCACCTCTTGTTGGGTGAGGTAACGCCAGCGGCCGCGTTGCAGGTTCTTCTTGGTGAGACCGGCAAAATAGACGCGGTCGAGCTTGACTACCCGGTAACCCAGAGCCTCGAAAATACGACGCACGATGCGGTTACGGCCCGAGTGAATCTCGATGCCCACCTGGTTCTTGTCGGTTTCATTGGCATAGCTCACGGCGTCGGGCTGTATGGGTCCGTCCTCCAATTCGATACCGTCGGCAATGCGTTGCATATCCTCCTCGTTCACGTCGCGGTCGAGCCACACGTGATAGATTTTCTTCTTGATGAACTTGGGGTGCGTGAGCTTCGAGGCGAGGTCGCCGTCGTTGGTGAGCAGCAGCACACCCGTGGTGTTGCGGTCGAGACGGCCTACGGGATAGATGCGCTCGGTGCAGGCGTTGCGCACGATGTCCATCACGGTGAGGCGGCCTTGCGGATCGTCCGACGTGGTCACACAATCTTTCGGCTTGTTGAGCAGCACGTAGATTTTACGTTCGAGCGTCACCACCTTGCCGCGGAAGGTCACCGTGTCGTTGCGGGTAATCTTCGTACCCAGTTCGGTCACCGTCACGCCGTTTACCTGAACCTCGCCGGCCTGGATAAATTCGTCGGCCTCGCGACGCGAACAGATACCGGCATTGGCCATGTACTTGTTCAAACGAATCGGTTCGTTAGGATCAACCTCGGGCAACTCATACTCGATGCGTTGCGGACGGCTGTTGTAGTTCTTGTTGCGGCGTTGCTGCGGCCGGTTCTGGTTATACCGGTTGTTGCCATATCCGCCCTGACGGTTCTGGTTGTAGCCGCCCTGACGATTCTGTTTCGGATAGTAGGGACGATCGTTCTCGCCGTAAGGACGTTGTTGGTATCCCTCGCCACCTTCGTTGTTTCGATTGTAATCCTGATTGTACCGCGGACCATTGTTGTAGTTGTTCCTGCGGTTGTTGCCATATCCGCCCTGACGGTTCTGGTTGTAGCCACCCTGGCGGTTTCCATAATTGTTGGGACGTTCGTTGGCATAGGAGCGGTTACCTCCTTCACCATAGTTGCTGCGAGAGTAATGAGGTCTGTCGGTGTTGGCACCATACGAGGGGCGTCCCTCCTCTCCTCCGCCTCTTTTGTACTCTACTTTCTCATATCGCTCGGTCATGCCTTCACGGTTCGATACCCCGATACGAGGGCGCTTAGCTCTTTTTTCGCTTTCCATAGGAATTTTTGTAATTAAAAACAAGCCTCTCGGCCTAACTAAAATTATCTATTTAATATCGATTGTTTTTTACCTTTTCGGCGACAAAGATACAAAGGATTTTCCATTTCATCTCTTTCACTATCAAATAAGTTATCATTTTCTTCTTAAAAAAAACAAAAGTCTGTTTTCTTTGTTCGAAAAGCATGTAAATGCAGTTGTTTCAAGAGCCGAAAAATCGTAATCCAACGGCTCAGAAATCTATATACCAGGGTGTATGCTAATCTGCCCAGCCGCCTCTCATACCCCCCAAAAAAACGATTCTCCAGCCCGTTGAACAGACCGGAGAATCGACATATCACAGGGAGCCACGTTCCAACCCGATAGCACAACAAGGTCGCATAATCATGCAACAACGGCCATCGGTCGAGCAACGGACTTTCTTAGAAACCGGTATAGGTGTGAGGGGTGATGCGGCGCAGCTCCTCCTTGACCGAATCGGACACGTTGAGCGTATCGATAAACTCGCGTATCGACTCGGCATTAACTACCGAGTTGGTGCGGGTGAGTGCCTTCAACGTCTCGTAGGGGTGCGGATAGCCCTCACGACGCAGTATTGTCTGGATACCCTCGGCCACCACGTTCCACATCTGGTCGAGATCGTGATAGATAGCCTTCTCGTTGAGCAACAGTTTGTTCAACCCCTTGATGGTGCTGTGGAAGGCAATGAGCGTATGCGCCAAAGGCACACCCACGTTACGCAGCACGGTCGAGTCGGTGAGGTCGCGTTGCAGACGCGAGATGGGCAACTTCTTGGCCAGGTGCTCGAAGATGGCATTGGCAAGACCCAGATTACCCTCGGAGTTCTCGTAGTCGATGGGGTTCACCTTATGAGGCATGGCCGACGAACCTACCTCGCCCTCTTTGATCTTCTGCTTGAAATACTCCATCGAGATGTATTGCCAGAAGTCCCGGTCGAGGTCGATGACAATCGTATTGATGCGGCGCAGCGCGTCGAACAGCGCGGCCAGGTTGTCGTAGTTGGAGATTTGGGTCGTCCACGCCTCCCGCTCGATACCGAGACGCTCTTTCAGGAAACGGTTCCCGAAGGCGGGCCAGTCAATGTCGGGGTAGGCAAAGTGGTGGGCATTGAAGTTACCCGTGGCACCACCGAATTTACCGCTCATCGGCACGGCCTTGAGCAGCTCGATTTGTTTCTCGAGACGATAGCCGAATACCCGTATCTCTTTTCCCAGGCGGGTGGGCGATGCCGGTTGGCCGTGCGTCTTGGCCAGCATGGGAATATCTTTCCACTCCTCGGCATAATGGTTAATCAGCGACAGCATCTCGTTGAGCACCGGCATGTAGCAGTCGTGCAACGCCTCTTTAATCAACAGGGGCACCGAGGTGTTGTTAATGTCCTGCGACGTGAGCCCGAAGTGGATAAACTCCTTGTAGGCTTCGAGGTGCAGTGCGTCGAATTTCTCCTTGATGAAATACTCGACAGCCTTCACGTCGTGGTTGGTAACCGACTCAATCGACTTCACCCGAGCGGCATCGGCCTCGGTAAAGTTTTGATAAATAGCTCGCAACTCGGGAAAAAGGTCGTGGTTTACCCCCGTGAGCTGAGGCAAGGGCAACTCGCACAAGGCAATAAAGTACTCTATCTCGACCCGTACCCGATACCGGATAAGAGCCCACTCCGAAAAATAAAGCGACAAATTTTCCACCTTGCTGCGGTAGCGGCCATCGATAGGCGATATAGCCGTGAGTGATGATAATTCCATAGATTGTGATTTGAATGAAACAGAGCACAAAAATACGATTTCCTGTGTAATTTTCTCGAATAATTTTCTTTTTTGTTTTGGAAATTAAAAAAATGTGTTACCTTTGCATCGCTTTTCCGAAAGCAATTCGGGCGTTTAGCTCAGCTGGTTTAGAGCATCTGCCTTACAAGCAGAGGGTCGGCGGTTCGAATCCGTCAACGCCCACCAAAGCCGAATGAATTTCGGGAAAATCCCTGCCGCTGTCGAAAGACGGCAAACGAACAGGGGCGTTTAGCTCAGCTGGTTTAGAGCATCTGCCTTACAAGCAGAGGGTCGGCGGTTCGAATCCGTCAACGCCCACCAACCAAGGCCGAACAGATTTCAGAAAAATCCCTGCCGCTGTCGAAAGACGGCAAACGAACAGGGGCGTTTAGCTCAGCTGGTTTAGAGCATCTGCCTTACAAGCAGAGGGTCGGCGGTTCGAATCCGTCAACGCCCACCACTCACCAAAAACAACATATAAGTCTGCACTTGTAAGCAATTGGCTTGCAGGTGTTTTTTGTTTTCTTACCCCAAAGCTAAACCCTCTACACCCAAGGCGGTCAAGCCGAGGACAACCCTTTCACACACAAAACTAAACACGTTCCTATTTCCTTCCACAAAAAACAGGCAGCTACCTTTGACGGTAACTGCCTGTTCCCCAAAATTCATATTTTTACGACATCGGCTCCAACGTCGAACAGTTGGAGCGATTTCATTTCATCGAACTACTCTACGACAAACCGACCCGAGGCAACCACCTTATTCCCCCGGACAGCCGTATAGACATATACCCCACTGTTCATCTGCGAGGTCTCTATCTCAGCCTTGTCGTTATTGCCGGTCGAGAACGATTGAACCAAAGAGCCGTCAAGGCGGACTACATTGACTACGGCATTTTTCAGGCTGCGCTTTCCGCCGTCAACGGTATATACCTCGCCTCGCTGTACCGGGTTGGGATACCCTGTCACATTTTTGGTCTCGGCAACCAGTTTCAACACATTACTACTTCCCTCTCGATTTACCTCATACAGGTATGCAATAGAGTCATATGTGAAAAAGAGGTACAGTTTATCTTTCAACAAAATGAACCGCGGCGCCTCCAAAATCTCACCCACAGTGGAGAATGTAATATCGGCCAGGCAATTCCCATTCGTCTGCATAATTTTAATTCCATAAATCTGCTCATAAGAATACCCTCCCTCATCGACCATCATTGTTTTCTCTACCATATACTCAAATTCCGCATCATCATTAAGCAACGTTTGGGAGAATAAAAAATCATCTTCACCTTGATACGACTGATTGGCACTACCAATAAGAGCTAGACCATGCACAAAGTCGGTAACAGTGTGTACCTTCTGCCACGAGGAGTTATAGATATTATAAACATCTGAATTAGAAGAATAAAAACTCTCGACTAAATAATCCTCACCCTCTTGGCAATAAGCTACTGGAGACAAATCATCTCCACTGAATGGAATCGACGTTAAGATACCGTTATCAGACATAGCCGAGAATGTGGTAAAAGCAGCCGTTAATACGGCAAAAAACAAATGACGTTTCATCATATTCAATTTCATGTTTTCAATCCCCTAAAAACAACATTAACTTTTCCATAAAAGGCGTGGAGACTGTATTTCATACTATCTATCGATCAAGTTATCCGTCTACTGATTACCCGATATATACAGTTTATGATTGATTACAAGAACTTTGTCCCCCGTATATCCTCAGAGATATCTTTCAACTCGAATCTTCTCAAAACGATAAATTTTCTAAAATAACACCTTCATTTATTATCCCTTTTTTTATGAGAAGTAAGCCCCCTCATGTCCTACAAAAATAGGTATTTTAGAGGAATCAACAAAAAAACTTGTGCCTATAATGAAAAAAACAGGCAGCTACCTTTGACGGCAACTACCTGTTCCCAAAAATTCATATCTTACGACATCGGCTCCAACGTCGAACAGTTGGAGCGATTTCATTTCATTGAACTACTCTACGACAAACCGACCCGAGGCAACCACCTTATTCCCCCGGACAGCCGTATAGACATATACCCCACTGTTCATCTGCGAGGTTTCTATCTCAGCCTTGTCGTTATTGCCGATCGAGAACGATTGAACCAAAGAGCCGTCAAGGCGGACTACATTGACTACGGCATTTTTCAGGCTGCGCTTTCCGCCGTCAACGGTATATACCTCGCCTCGCTGTACCGGGTTGGGATACCCTGTCACATTTTTGGTCTCGGCAACCAGGTTCAACACATTACTACTTCCCTCTCGATTTACCTCATAGAATAAAAGAGAGTTTGCTTCCACAGAAAAATACATTTTATCCTTCAACTGAATAAATTGACAAGTTTCAAGACTGGAAGCTTCGGGGAAAGTAATATCAGCCAGACAATTCCCATTCGTCTGCATAATCTTGAATCCATAAGTCTCCCAATAAGAGTAGTTTCCCATATCGACCTCTCTTTCTTTCGCTACCATATACTCAAACTCCGCGTCATCGTTAAGCAACGTTTGAGAAAAGAGAAATTTTTCATCTTCACCCTTATATGCATGATTGGTACTATTGAGGAAAGAGACATTCTTGACATAATCGGTAATGGTATAAACCTTTTGCAACGAAGAATCATAGATATTATAGACATTAGGTTCATTAGAGCCAGCAGAATAAACCTCCTCCACTAAATAGTCATCGCCATTTTGACAATAGGCAGCAATAGATAAATCATCGCCACCCAAATTTAGGCTCGACGAAAGAATACCGTTATCGGCAGCTACAAAAAACGGGATAGCAGTCATCATTACGACTGCGAAAAGTAAATTATGTTTCATATATAAAAAATTAAATATTATTCCCTCCCCAGAAACAGAAAATAAAAACTGTTCAAAATTCGATGACTATCACAAATCCCTTAATAAAAAAACGCCTGCAAATGTTGCAGGCTCCGTTTATGTGACCCCGGAGGGGCTCGAACCCTCGACCCAATGATTAAGAGTCATTTGCTCTACCAACTGAGCTACGGAGTCATTCTCTTAGGAACGGGTGCAAAGGTAATGCTTTTCAGGAAATGCGCCAACGATTCTTCAAAAAAAATTTCTCGAAATATCAATTTTCGTAAAAAAACGGCGTATTTCATGCGGTCGAAGGCCTTCACGGAACGCTACTTAGCTTCCTATTCGACCACCCGTCGGAATGCCGACCTGTCGGGTCAGTTCACAGGACTCCTCTCCTCCTGCGTACGACACCGGGGAAAGGTCTCCACTGCCCACGGGGAGAATTACTCCTGCGACTCGGGCTCCTCGAAGGTATAGAGCGCCGAAGGGTGGTTGCGGGTGAGTGCTACCAGTTCCACATCTTTCCCTACACGGATACCCTCTTCGTAGAGCCGATTCTCGATAGTCTTGTAGGCCAGCTCGGGGTGGTTGTTGTCGCCGCTGAGATGACACAGGAAGATACCGTGCAGCGCCGGCGTATAGATTTTGGCCAGATACTCGGCCGTGTGGGCATTGTTCATGTGACCGTTGTCGGCGAGAATACGCCGTTTGAGGTGAGGCGGATAGGTGCCGTGCAGCAGCATGGCCTCGTCGTAATTCGACTCAATAACCAGGTAGTTGGCCTGCCGCAGGTATTTGTCGGCCGTAGGAGTGATGGTTCCCAAATCGGTGGCAAAGGCAAAATGCAGGTTGCCGTAGGTGATGAAGAAGCCTACATTGTCGCGCCCGTCGTGGGGCACCTCGAAAGCGGTAATCGTGAAGTCTCTGATCTGGAAAGGCACCTCCTTGATGATGGGCCGGTGGGCACTGTAAATCTTATCCACCATGCAGTAGTTAAGGTTCATGCCGTTCTTGATGGTCTCGGTGGTATAGATGGGGATTCCATATTTTTCGCCCAGTGTCCCGGCCGCCTTGATGTGGTCGGCATGGTCGTGAGTGATACACAGTGCTATAATCTTTTCAAAGGGAATGCCATACTCCCTCAACACTTTTTTAATGGTGCGCACGCCCTTGCCGGCGTCGATCAGTATGCCATATTCTTCATTTCCCAAATAGTAACAGTTGCCGCTGCTTCCGCTGGCCAAGCTCAGAAATTGCAAGCTCATAGAATTTTTCTCCTCCTCGGGGTACAAAGATAACTTTTTAGCCGCACAATAGAAAATTATCGTCCACAAGATATATAAGGCCGCCGTCTTTACGTTGCACAGATAACACCGATGAGGGCTATCGCTTTACCTCTACTTGTAGAGCAGGAAGATGGCCGGGGTCTTCTGGTAGTTGTAGGAGACTTTGGCCCACTCGCCCAACGACAGCGTGCGAATGCGCTCGTCGGGACAGGTGATGTTGGCCGCCACACACAGGCGGGTACCTGGCCGACAGGTGCGCACGAGGTCCTCGATCATCTTGTGGTTGCGGTAGGGCGTCTCGATGAAGATCTGCGTCTGGTCCTCGGCGTAGACCCGTTGTTCGAGCTGCTTGATGCGCCGGGTGCGTTCACCCGCCTCGATGGGGAGGTAGCCCTGAAAGGCGAAACTCTGCCCGTTGAACCCCGAAGCCATGAGCGACATCAGTATCGACGAGGGACCCACCAACGGGACGACCGGCAGATGCTCGCGCTGGGCAATCGCCGCCACGTCGGCACCCGGGTCGGCCACGGCCGGGCAACCGGCCTCGGAGATTACCCCCACGGGGCACCCCTGCCGCAACGGATTGAGGTAACTGCTCACCTCGGTAGCCGGGGTGTGGCGGTTCAACTCGTAAAAGGTGAGGTCGTCGATACAAATGTCGGGATTCGACTTTTTGAGGAAACGACGGGCCGAGCGCACATTCTCGACCACAAAATGGCGTATCCCGGCAATCACCTCGCGGTTGTAGGCAGGCAGCACCTGGTCGATGGGCGTATCGCCCAGAGGCACGGGTATGAGGTATAAGGCAGGTTTGAGCATAACGACTTTTCTTTTGACTATTCCGAAACTCTTGGCAAAAATACCTATCTTTGTGCATCTCAGCAAACATCTCGAGCAAAACTCGTCTTTTTGCAAAGAGCTTTGGTTCCCAGTAAACCGACTTCTCAGAATCCCGAATATGATAGAACTGCCCGCCCCGTTTATCGAACGCACCCGCCGACTGCTCGGTGCCGACTACGACTCGTTTGCCGCCGCTCTCGACTCCGAATCGCCCGTGAGCCTACGCCTCAATCCGGGCAAGAGCCACCCGACAGAGGTGTTGGGTGAGGCGGTTCCCTGGTCGGCACAGGGCTATTACCTGCCCGAACGCCCCGCCTTCACCTTCGACCCCTGTTTCCACGCCGGGGCCTACTACGTGCAGGAGGCCTCTTCGATGTTTCTCGGCCGGGTCATCGCCCAGTACATAAAGGCCCCGGTGCGTTACCTCGACCTCTGCGCCGCTCCCGGCGGCAAGTCGACCGACGCCATCGCCTCGCTGCCGGCCGGCAGTCTGGTGGTAAGCAACGAGGTAATCCCCAACCGGGCCTATATCCTGGCCGAAAATATCGTGAAATGGGGCTCGCCCTACTCGATTGTCACCCGCAACGAGGCGGCCGACTTTGCCCGCCTCGAATCCTATTTCGACGTCATTGCCACCGATGTGCCCTGCTCGGGCGAGGGCATGTTCCGCAAAGACTCCGCCGCCATTGCCGAGTGGTCGCCCGCCGGTGTGGCCCGCTGTGCCGACCGCCAGCGCCAGATTCTCGACGACGTGTGGCAAGCCTTGCGCCCGGGCGGACTGCTCATTTACAGTACCTGCACCTACAATACCGAGGAGAACGAAGAGATGGTACTCTACCTGATGAACCGACTGGGAGCCACCCCGCTCGCCGTCGACACAGACCCGACCTGGGGAATAGCTCCCGCACTCATGCCTGGCGTGACGGCCTACCGCTTCATGCCTCACCTGACCCGAGGCGAAGGGCTCTTCCTGGCGGTTCTGCAAAAACCCGGCGATGCCGACGAGTCCGGACGGAACCGGTTGCTCGACGATACACAGGGCAAACGCAACAAGGCGAAAAAGGGAAAGACGGGCACCCCTGCCGTGCCCGACGAGTGGCGCGACCGGCTGGCTGCTCCCGACCGGTTTGATTTTACGGTTCACAATGATACCCTCCTTGCCATTCCCCGCGAATACCAGGCCGACTACCGGCTGCTCGCCCAACACCTCACCCTACTGCACGCCGGCATTACCCTGGCCACAGCCAAAGGTCGCGACTACATTCCCCACCCGGCACTCGCCCTCTCGACCGCCCTCGACCTAGACCGGGCTCCCCGCTTCGAGGCCGACCTGCCCACGGCTCTCGCCTACCTGCGCCGCGAGAGTATCGTACTGCCCGGCAACCTGCCACGCGGCTACCTCCTCATCGCCTACCACGGCTTCCCCCTCGGGTGGGTCAAGAACCTGGGCAACCGGGCCAACAACCTCTACCCACAGGAGTGGCGCATTCGCAGCGGATATACCCCCGACAACCTGCTTGCACTGCCTGTTGAACACATTTGAGAGAAAGTCAATAACCGCCGGATATCCCCAAAAACACGACAGGAGGATAGGGACCAAAGCCCTATCCTCCTGACAAATCTTGTATAAACTCCAACGGAGACTATTTCAATTGGAGGGTTACTTTCAACGGTATAGGAAGTGAAACCTTGCGACATCCGACAAAACCCTCCTTTATGAGCCGATTCAGCTCTTCCACTTCGTGGGTGTAACTGTTGCGCTTGCCACACACATACATCTCGGTGAGCGGATAGCGTTCCAGAATCTTGCTCTCCAAGACTTCCAACCCGGGAGCTTCGCTCAACTGGCTGTACTCCTCGTAGGTGTAATCCAGAAAAGCCACATGCTCGCTAATGCCCCGATTGTCGAGCCAATAGCCCTCGGCCAAAGCAACCGGTTTGGCCAACTGGCCCTTGTAATAGAGGTCGGAAGGAGCCGGATAAGAGACGATATGCTCGTGCTTGGCATCCATCGTCACCGGCACACAGTCGCTGAAATCGCGCGTCGTTTTATAGACGACCGCCGAAGCCATCGCCTGCGCAGGGGTCGACCCGTTGAGTACCTGCTTGGGCACGACAATCGTCGAGACTTGTGCCGTCGGGCTGGAACTTTTGCACCCTATACAAGCTATCAACATCGCAAGACAGAGGGATATAGAGAGTCGCATACCGTTTTATTTCTTGATAAATTGGGTTGTTTTCACCTCTTGTTCAGTACGTACCATCAACATATACGTACCGGCCTGCAAACCGGCCACGGGCACTTGCACTTCACCCTCGGTCTCGGGTTGCATCTGCAAAAGCCGACGGCCCGACAAATCATACACCTCAATGTCAGTTATCTCGCCCGAAGCGCGCACATACATCATATCGTGAGCCGGATTGGGATAGACGGTCATCTTCTCCATTTCGGCGGCATCGATGGCGGTAGGTACTCCCGACAATGTGAAAAGCAGCTGGCTATATTCATACGGCTGGAATTGTAACCAACTACGTTCGTTTTCATCATAATAAAACAATGCCAGCATATAAGAGCCTTCGTCTAAGGTCAAAGCGCCACTGAGGGTCAAATCTCGTGTTTCACCGGCGTCAATAGTAAACGTTTGGTACCCGACATAGCCCAACGATTCTCCACCTCTTTCGGGGAAAACATAGGCAGTAACAATATGGGAAAAATAATCTCCCTGGTTGGTGATGCTTACCGTCATATTTATATCCGACCCATCTACATGACTATTATCGGCAAAAGAGAGAGGCGTGTTCAATCTCAGATTAACCTCATTTGTTTCCGGAGTAGGCAAGACCGTCACCGGGATACCCTCACCCAAGAGACTGACATTTTGAAGAGTTTCATACGAATTATAGGGATCGTAACAGAGATACACGTAGTATTCTCCCTCGGGAAGGACAACAGGCTCCAACACTTCAAACGTCTGAGTCTCACCCTGGGCAATTACGACAGGATTAATACTACCCAATGTATACACATTCTCACTCGTTGCAGAAATCATATACAATACTAAAACCGATACATATTCACCGCCGTCATTGGTCACCGTATATCTGAATCGTCCATTCCGATCATAATATAAGTTACCAACCACTTCCAAAGCGTCAAGTCTCAACGCCGGTTGTTGATCTTCGGCACCCGAAAAGTAGATCTTATCACCCTCTATTCTCGTACGTACATAGTTGGGTTTGCCCACAGGGGTCCGTATTACATGATAATCGCTCTTTCCCTCTGCCCGATAGGCAAAACAGAGCCGGTAAGAGCCATCGGCAACCGTTTCAGGGACATCAATGGTAAAGCGTCCCGAGCCCCAACCTCCCAGGGTATTGAATGTCGCCGTTATGGAATCAAGGACACAAGCAATCTTGTCCGACTCATCACACAAAACAACTCCCACAAACCCGGTAAATGTTCGGGCTCCATTGTTCCAGAGAGTTTGAAAATCCACATCAAAAGAATCATTACGACCTATCTCTGTGTCGGAGACCTCCATAGTCGAGGCCAAATAAATCTGGTACTCCTCTCTCTCGGGCATGGTTTGCGGTTGTATCCCCACGATTATAGACTGACTACTGTTGTAGCCACTATTGGAACCTCCGGTACCCTGTGCCGACGGAGTCAGATCGGAAAGCAGAAAATAGCCATTCGACAAACCGCTCCAACCCCAGTTGATATGGAACAAACCGTTCGTGTCGTAACCGTCGCAAACAAAAGCGTGACCGCCCCCAGTACTTTGACCACTGTAATATACAGGGCGACTTTCGTCCAACTCATTCCGGATAATCGAATCCCATTCGGCCTTGGTATAATAAGAGCGGCTATAGATTTCCATATTCTCGTTATATCCGAAATAAGTAGTTAAAGCCTTAGGGACATCAAAACTATAAGCTCCACTCGAAGAATCATAATCCATATTTACCGAGATACCGCAATGATAGGCAAGAAGAGCTACGGCCTCTCGCTCTTCGGCTGTACTCTCTGAGTTATAAAAGGGAGTCATGTGGTCCCAATCATAATAGGTATTGTCGATGTTCACATCGTCGATCACAAACCCATTGGTACGCGTCGTATAACCGGGTATCGTACCAGTACCTTTAAGAGGCCACTGATAGTATCCCATAATCTGAGACATGGCCGTGGCAACACACCCCACAGCCGCTTTGTTCCCATTTTGCAATGTGGGACAGAAGTTATTATACGGATCGCCCTGATCCCACAGGATATTACCCAGCAAGGGTGCTACCGAAGTATTTCCCGTTTGGGCAGAAGCCTTGACTGGTATCATCGGAACGGCATCTGTCTCAGGTACGGCAGAGAGGTCCTCTAATTCAGTCGCATACGATTCCAATAAGAACCGAAAGTTATCGGGCAGATTGTTGACATCAAACGAACCCGCATCGGAATAGCCCAAAATTTCGGTTGCCCGATCGTCGGCCGATACGATAACAAATCCCGTTCCCTTATTGAACACATAATAGAGCGGCTGCGAAGCCCCCTCCTGGACAAACGCAAGTTGCGTGGTAGATTTCACACCTTTTTTAAGATCGGTCGTCTTGCCGGTATTACCCGAAAAGCTATTGGCGATCTGTTGTGCCTCCTGTAATGAACGGGGCTTGGCGCACAGGCCCATCACCAAGAAAACACAGAAAGAAAGTAGTAGGAATCTCTTTTTCATACAATTATTATCTGCGTTAGCAATTTTTATTTAACTCTATATTCACTCTCTTATCGACAAATAGTCCTCCAGGCAACAAGTCGGCAAAGTTCTATCCTTATATTTCCAAAGGCTCAATCACATAACTTATATTGTGCAAATATCGCAAATTCTTCCGATTTTCAAAAAAATTCTATAAAAAGTTAATACAAAAAACAACAAATTCAAACCCAACCAGCCTTTTTACCATCGCCCTCAAAAAGGGACTGAAATAAAATATCGCCACACCGAATAAAGCATCGGCAAAACATCAAAACTTTTTTATCCTCCCCTGTAATGTTTCGAGGCTTAAAGTTTCATATATCGGTTTTTTTATTACTTTTGCATGTAGGAATATGACGGAAATCGGCCCCGGCATCGGAGTAAAAACGGCTCCGCCACCGTGGGGATTACTCACCATGTTTCAACCGGCAGGAAAGAGCACGGGATCTCATTACCTGCGGTCATGTCGTTCTCCCTAAAAACAGCCTTATGAAAACGCTGAAACTAATCAAAAACGACCCTTGGCTGGCTCCTTACAAACGAGCTATCGAAGGTCGGCATAACCGTGCCGTGGAAAAGATAGCCGAACTGACCAACGGCAGCGGGAACCTATCGGAATTTGCCGACGGATACCTCTACTTCGGTCTCCACAAGGAAAAGCGCCACTGGGTATTCCGGGAATGGGCGCCCAATGCTAACGCCATTTATCTGATCGGTACCTTCTCGGATTGGAAAGAGTTACCCCAATACAAACTGTTGGCCATCGGTGGTGGCGTGTGGGAAATCAAACTCCCCCTCAAAACGCTGCACCACCTCGATCTTTACAAGCTGTCGGTCCACTGGAACGGCGGGGAGGGCGAGCGTATCCCGGCCTGGGCTACCCGCGTGGTACAAGACCCCGAGACCTACATCTTCTCGGCTCAGATCTGGGATCCCGAGAAGCCCTTTACATTCACCAAAACCCGGTTCAAACCCAAGACCTCACCTCTGCTCATCTATGAATGCCACATCGGCATGGCCCAGCAGGAGGAGAAGGTGGGCACCTACAACGAATTTCGCGAAAAGATTCTGCCACGCATCGCGGTCGACGGCTACAACGCCATACAGATCATGGCCATACAGGAGCACCCCTACTACGGCTCCTTCGGGTACCACGTGTCGAGCTTCTTCGCTCCCTCGTCGCGGTTCGGCACCCCCGACGACCTGAAAGCGCTCATCGACGAGGCTCACCAGCGGGGCATTGCCGTCATCATGGACATTGTCCACTCACACGCTGTCAAAAACGAAGTAGAAGGGTTGGGACGATTCGACGGCTCCTACGACCAATATTTCTATGGCGACAACCGCCGGGAACACCCGGCCTGGGACTCGCTCTGCTTCGACTACGGCAAGAACGCCGTGATTCACTTCCTGCTCTCCAACTGCAAGTACTGGCTCGACGAGTTCCATTTCGACGGATTCCGGTTCGACGGCGTCACCTCGATGCTCTACTACAACCACGGGTTGGGACAGGCCTTCTGCTCCTACGACGACTACTACAACGGCGGGCAGGACGACAACGCCATCGTCTACCTCACCCTGGCCAACGAGCTTATCCACCAAGTCAATCCCCACGCCATCACCATCGCCGAAGAGATGAGCGGCATGCCGGGTCTGGCGTCCAAGTTCAAGGACGGAGGCATCGGCTTCGACTACCGCATGGCCATGGGTATCCCCGACTTCTGGATCAAGACCATCAAGGAGAAGAAGGACGAGGACTGGAAACCGACGGCCATCTTCTGGGAACTGACCAACCGGCGGGCCGACGAGAAGACCATCAACTATGCCGAGAGTCACGACCAGGCACTGGTGGGCGACAAGACCATCATCTTCCGCCTCATCGACGACGTGATGTACTGGCACATGAGCAAGAACGATACCAACTTTGTCGTAGACCGCGGCATGGCTCTGCACAAGATGATACGGCTCGTCACCCTCTCGACCATCAACGGCGGCTATCTCAACTTCATGGGCAACGAGTTCGGTCACCCCGAATGGATCGACTTTCCCCGCCAGGGTAACGGCTGGTCCTACAAGTATGCCCGCCGCCAGTGGGACCTCGTGGACCGCGACGACCTGAAATACCAATACCTCGGTGCCTTCGACCAAGCCATGATTCACCTGGTGAGTCAAAAGAAAAAGTTCGAGCAGACCCCTATCGTCAAGCTGTGCGAGAACGACGGCGACCAGGTGCTCGCCTTCATGCGCGACGACCTGCTCTTCGTCTTCAACTTCCACCCCTGCAAGTCGTTCAACGGCTACGGCATTCTGGCCCCGGCCGGCGAATACTCGACCCTCATGAGCAGCGACGACCCCGAGTTCGGCGGCTATGGACTCGTCGACAAGAGTGTCCCCCACTTTACCCGACGCGACCCGCTCTTCGAAAACGAGCACAAGGAGTGGCTGCTCCTCTACCTGCCGGCCCGCACGGCACAGATACTCCGCCGGAAGAAACCCGAGGAGATAGGTATCTCGGAACCATCGGAAAAAGTTGAAAAGGCTCCCGGGAAGAAAACCGACTCTAAACCAGCCGCCGGGAAAAAGGCCGCCACGAAACCGGCCACCCGCGCTCCCCGAGCCAAAAAGGAGAGCGGCAAGTAATCGGTCGGCTATCGCACAATCATACCAGGAGGCAGCCCCGGCATCGGGGTTGCCTCCTTTGCATTTTCACAGGGCAACCGCGACCAAGCCCGCTAACAGGCTCCCCCGGCCCGCTGTACCGCCGAAGCCAAGGGCAAAACGACGGCGAAACGACGGCGAAAAGAAATAAGATAGATATATGTTTGTAACGATTCTGTAACATGAAAGTCGTTCCTTTGCGTTGTGAAAAAACATGCAAATTAGAGATTATGGAAACATTCTATCTGATTATCGTTATCTTTCTTTTCCTGATTGCCGTCTTTGACCTGTCGGTGGGAGTAAGCAACGATGCCGTGAACTTCCTCAACTCGGCTATCGGCGCCAAAGCCGCCTCCTTCAAAGTGATCATGGCCATCGCGGCAATAGGTATTTTTGTGGGGGCCTCCATGTCGAACGGCATGATGGATATTGCGCGACACGGTATATACCAGCCCCAGTTCTTCTACCTCAATGAAATCATGTGTATCCTGCTGGCGGTGATGCTCACCGATGTGGTGCTGCTCGACGTCTTCAACACGATGGGGCTCCCCACCTCGACCACGGTGT
Source organism: Barnesiella viscericola DSM 18177 (assembly GCF_000512915.1). Classification (GTDB taxonomy): domain Bacteria; phylum Bacteroidota; class Bacteroidia; order Bacteroidales; family Barnesiellaceae; genus Barnesiella; species Barnesiella viscericola. The sequence goes on along the minus strand of NZ_CP007034.1, from coordinate 2,134,453 downwards.
CGATGGTATTCGAGTTGCTGGGCGGTACCTTCGCCCTGGCCATCGTCAAGACCATCAACAGCAACGGTGCCTTGCAGATGGGCGATCTCATCAACACCGACAAGGCGTTGCAGGTGATTATCGCCATCTTCGTATCGGTAGCCATCGCCTTCTTTTTCGGCGTTGTCGTACAGTATATTGCCCGGTTGATTTTCAAATTCAACTATCGCCGGCAACTGAAATATTTCGGAGCGCTGTTCGGCGGTTTCGCTTCCACCACCATCATCTACTTTATTCTTATCAACGGCTTGAAGGCATCGACCATGATGACCCCCGAAGCCCGGGCCTGGATTCACGAGAACACCCAGTTGCTCATGGGCTGCTGCTTCGTGGTGACCACCGTATTGATGCAGATTCTGATGTGGTGCCGCGTGAATGTGCTGAAAGTGGTGGTGCTGCTGGGAACCTTCGCTCTGGCCCTGGCCTTTGCCGGTAACGACCTGGTGAACTTCATCGGTGTACCTCTGGCCGGGTTCTCGGCCTACACCGACTATGTGGCCAATGCCAACGGGCTGGCTCCCGACCAGTTCCTCACCACCTCGCTGCTCGAATCGGCCCGGACGCCTTCGGTATTCCTCATCGGGTCGGGCATCATCATGGTGATTGCCCTGTTCACCTCGAAGAAAGCCCAGAACGTGATCAAGACCTCGGTCGACCTGTCGCGGCAGGAGACAGGCGAAGAGAATTTCGGTACCTCGCCTATCGCCCGCAAACTGGTGCGCATGACCACCAACGCCTCGTCGCTCATCATCAACAACATACCGCCCAAGGCCCGCACGTGGCTCAACAGCCGGTTCGACAAGGACGACGTGATACTCGAACACGGTGCCGCCTTCGACCTGGTGCGTGCCTCGGTCAATCTGGTATTGGCCAGCCTGCTCATCGCCCTGGGTACCTCGCTCAAACTGCCCCTCTCAACCACCTATGTAACCTTCATGGTAGCCATGGGTAGTTCACTGGCCGACCGGGCCTGGGGTCGCGACAGCGCCGTCTACCGCATCACCGGTGTCATCTCGGTAATCGGCGGGTGGTTCATCACCGCCGGCGCCGCCTTCCTCTTCTGCTTCATCGTCACGATGATTGTCTATTTCGGCGGAACCATTGCCATTATCCTGATGAGTGTATTGGCTGCCTACATGCTTATCCACAGTCAAATCACCTATAACAAGAAACTGAAAAAAGAGAAAAAGAGCTCGCTGGCTCAACAACTGGTGGCCAACAAGGACCAGGAAAATGCTCTCGTTCTGTTGCGCCAATTCAGCCGCGAAGAGTTTACCAAAGTCTTGGCTTGGAGTGCCGACCTCTACGACCGGGTAACCTCGGGATTCCTCCACGAGAGCTACCGCACCCTGCGCAAGGCGATGGGCGACATCGAGACCGAACGCCACTACTTCAAACAGGTGAAACGGCTGGGCACCATAGGGGTCTCGCACCTGAACGACCAGGTGGGTCTGGAAAAGGGTCTCTACTACTTCCAGGGCAACGATTTCTCCTACGACATCATTCACGCCATCAAACGGACCTGCGAACCGTGTCTCGAACATACCGACAACAACTTCAACCCGCTGGGTCAGGCTCAGAAAGAGAGCTTTGGCATGATTGCTCAGGAGATTGTTCATTTCCTGGAAAAATGCAAACAGGTTGTCGAGGAAAACAACAACCACGAACTGCCCGCACTCTACAACCAGGGTAACATACTCATCAATCAACTGGGTGTGCTTAAACGGGAAGAGATTCGCCAGATGCGGGAACAGATGTCCTACATCAAGGTGGGCATCGTCTACCTCACCGTGATTCAGGAGTCGCAAAACGTGGTAGCCTACACCATCAACCTCTTGAAGATGAACCAGAAATTCCAGGAAGAGAATCAATAATATAGAAAGTCTCAATTTGCATCTTTTAATTTTTGAGATCTTGGGCCGCCTCTCGCGTGAGCAAGGGGCGACCTTCCTTTTATTCCCCAAGGGGAAAGACTGGCAAAAAAAGACGGAGCGGCTGTATCAATAGTCGCTCCGTTTATATATCACAGTCCTTCCACATATGGACACGGACAGGTGCTTTCTCAGGGCTCGGTGTGAGGGGCGATGCGAATGCCCACATCGGAGATGCCGCGAATGCGGTCGTCGCGCATGGCCTGCTGAATGGTAACCACCTGCTCCTTACCCACAAAGCGGAAACAATCGTCGAGCAAGAGTTCCTGCTGGTAATAGGAGCCCCAGCCGCCTCCCGACCAACGGCCGAACTCGTCGGCCAGTTCGCAGTTGACCGTGTCGGTCTTCTGCTCGCCGTCGGCCCCGGTATACGACACGAAGAGCCACAGGTTGCGGTAGGCATAATCGCCGTTGTGGCGCAGGGTGAGGTAGAGGTCATACCGCCCGGTAGAGTCGGGCGACTCGGGGGTAAAGCGTTGCACGTCGCGCTTAAACCAGCCGTTTCGGGGCAAGGTATTAAACTCGTTGTAGACGTCGGTCTGCCGGCATGAGCAGATGCTCCCCAGCCCCACGACGGCCAGTCCTATGAGTAAGCCGGTCTTCTTCATACCTTACTCTTTCTTTTCGGGAGCCGCCGGTTTCGGTGCTACCGGTTTCGGAGCCGACTTGGGTGCCTGGTTTTCGCCACCACCCTTGCGGGGCTGTTGGGCATTGGCCTCCTTGTCGCCTCCCCCTTTCTTACCGTTACGGGGCGGCTTGTTGTTCTGCCCCCGGTTTCCGTTGTTGTTGCCCGACTTGTTGCGGGGTTCACCACCCTGCTGCTGACGACGGCCGCTGTTGCCCTTCTTCTTGCTCTTCTTGGCCTTGTCGAAGCGGGTGAGGCTGTCCTGCCCTACCACATCTTCAAACTCACGGCGCTCGGGAGCGCGGGCCCCGGCCTCCGATTCGAGGGTGTCGGGTTTTATGCCTTTCTTGTTCAGCGCAATGACTTCAAACACCCGCTCGGCACTCACGGTCACCACATTGGCGGCAATCGACTTGTCGGTCGAGTAGGACATCTCGCGCTTGAAAATATCGGTCTTGAAATGATAATAGGTATTGAGCTTGGTCTCGAGCGGAATTTCGCGCGAAGGGAGCCGCTTCTGGGCCTCGACGTAGGCGTCGGCCTCGTAGTTGAGGCAGCACTTCAACTTGGCGCACTGCCCGGCCAGTTTCTGCGGATTGAGGGCGATGTCCTGATAGCGAGCGGCACTGGTAGCTACCGACACGAAATTGGTCATCCAGCCCGAGCAGCACAGCTGACGACCACAGGGGCCCAGCCCGCCGATGCGTCCGGCCTCCTGCCGGGCACCGATTTGCTTCATCTCGATGCGCACCCTGAACACCTCGGCCAGCACCTTGATGAGCTGACGGAAATCGACCCGCTCGTCGGCGATATAGTAGAAGATGGCCTTGTTGCCGTCGCCCTGATACTCGACGTCGCCAATCTTCATGTCGAGATGCAGGTCCTCGGCAATCTTGCGGGCGCGAATCATGGTGTCGTGCTCCTTGGCCTTGGCCTCTTCAAACTTTTCAAGGTCGTTGGGTTTGGCCTTGCGATAGACCCGTTTCAAGTCGGGGTTATCGATTTTCACATTGTTCTTCTTCATCTGCAACAGGACCAGACGGCCGGTAAGGGTCACCTCGCCGATGTCATGCCCCGGCGATGCCTCGACAGCCACCAGGTCGCCGGGAACAAGCCGGATATGAGTGGTGTTGCGGTAATAGCCCTTGCGGGTGTTCTTGAAGCGCACCTCAACCAGGTCGGTATCGTCGTGCGACTCGGGAATGTCGGCCAGCCAGTCATACACTTCGAGCTTCGCCCCCCTGCGGCGGCAGGTCTCTGATGTGAGCTGCGGCTTTTCCGACGGATTTGTCGTATGATTATCTTTTGTATTGTCCATGTGAGTTGAGCATTAATATCGACAAAGGCCCCAGACCGTACACGAATCACATTCGGGTAACGCCCTACGGCCTCGTCGTCGATTGGTAAACGTGGAGCGGTATGGCGTCTCCCCGTTATTTGGCGAAACTTACGGCACGTGTTTCGCGAATGACGGTAATCTTCACCTGTCCGGGATAGGTCATCTCGTCCTGAATGCGTTTAGCGATTTCGGTCGACAGATTTTCGGTTTCGGCATCGTCGATCTTGTCGGCACCCACAATCACGCGCAGCTCACGACCGGCCTGTATGGCATAGGTCTTCAATACGCCGGGATAGGAGAGTGCCAGCTGTTCGAGGTCGTTCAACCGTTTGATGTAGGCCTCGACGATTTCGCGACGGGCTCCGGGACGGGCTCCCGAGATGGCATCGCACACTTGTACGATGGGGGCCAGCAGGCTGGTCATCTCGGTCTCGTCGTGGTGAGCGCCGATGGCGTTGCAGATATCGGGTTTCTCCTTGTATTTCTCGGCCAGTTTCATACCCAGCAGAGCGTGCGGCAATTCGGGCTCCTCGTCGGGCACCTTGCCTATATCGTGCAGCAGACCGGCGCGACGGGCTTTCTTGGGATTCAGGCCCAGCTCCGAGGCCATGACGGCACAGAGGTTGGCCGTCTCGCGCGAGTGTTGCAGCAGGTTCTGTCCGTAGGACGAACGGTATTTCATCTTACCTACCAGGCGAATGAGTTCGGGGTGCAGACCGTGGATACCCAGGTCAATGGCGGTGCGTTTACCGGTCTCGACAATCTCCTCCTCGATCTGTTTGCGCACCTTGGCTACCACCTCCTCGATGCGGGCGGGGTGGATACGGCCGTCGGTTACCAGCTGGTGCAGGGCCAGACGGGCAATTTCGCGGCGCACGGGGTCGAAGGCCGAGAGCACGATGGCTTCGGGGGTATCGTCAACGATAATCTCTACGCCGGTAGCGGCTTCGAGGGCCCGAATGTTGCGGCCTTCGCGACCGATGATGCGGCCCTTGATTTCGTCCGATTCGATGTGGAATACCGTAACCGAGTTTTCGATGGCGGTCTCGGTAGCCACCCGTTGGATACTTTGTATGACAATGCGCTTGGCCTCTTTGTTGGCGGTCATCTTGGCATCGTCCATGATGTCGTTGATATACGAGGCGGCTTGCGTCTTGGCCTCCTCTTTCAGCGACTCGACGAGCCGCTCCTTGGCCTCCTCGGCCGAGAGACCCGAGAGGTGTTCCAACCGCTCGACTTCCGATTTATGGAGTTTTTCCAGCTCCTGTTTCTTCTTCTCTACCAGTTCGAGCTGGCTGTCGAGATTGGCCCGCACGGCCTCGGTCTCGCTCTTCTTCCGTTGCAGTTCCTGTTGTTGCTGGGAGAGTTGCATTTCGCGCTGTTTGAGTTTAGCCTCGGCCGATTGCAACTTGGAGTTGCGGGCATTGGCCTGTTTCTCCATCTCGGCCTTCATGTGGATAAACTTCTCCTTGACTTCGAGCAGTTTGTTCTTTTTGATGACCTCGGCCTCTTTTTCGGCCTCTTCGAGAATGGTCTTGGAGCGAGCCGCCAGCAGGTAGCGATTCACCAGAAATACAACGAGACCGCCTACCACCAGGCCGCCAACGATTGCAGAGATTAATAGTATGTAATTCATCGTTTCTAAATTATAATTATAAAAAAAGCACTACCAGCCGCCCATGCTTGGGGCTGCCGCAGTGCAGGAACTATCTCTTTTTTTCGATACCGCTATTCTTTCACGGTATGTTCGTTCAGTATATTCTCCGCCTCGACTTCGAGTTTCTTCAAGTCGGCCAACAGCGTTTTGCGGTCTTGCACCATCTCGCAGTACAATCGGGCAATCTCTACCGCTACCATCGCCATCACCGATTCCGAGTCCATCAGTCCGTCTCTATACTTGTCCCGGTAAAAAGCCCAACGTTTGTTGAACAAGTCGGCGGCGTCTCTCCAATATTTTTCGTCCGCTCCGTAATCGACCCGCAAGGCCAACGGGTGTTTCAGGTCGGCAATTCTCAGAGTTATCTTTAATTTATCATCGTTCATAGCATCTATTCATTCAAGAGTGAGATGCATTTATCGATTTCCCGCACCAATCTGGCAAATCTGGCTTTTGTTTCGGCGGCACTCGACCCCTCTTGTTCGGTAATGGATTTCGAGAGTTTCAGATTTCTGTATCGTTTCTCCAACTCGTCATACCTTTTCTGCAACGCCTGCATCTCTTGCTCGCGCTGCGCCAAACGGTCTTTGAGAGCGCCGTTTTCGTTCTCGAAAGTTTTACATAAATCGCTAATAGCACGAAACTTAGCGCTAAGCGATTCCATTATATCTTTCGGATTCCCGGCCATTATCTCACCAAATTCTATACAAATATAGATATTTCCCTGTAAAAGCGGCAAAAACGGGGTGAATATTTCCAATTTTCTTGTTTTTATCACATATTTTAATTTTATTTAATATAACTATTCTGAACAGCTCTCCCTTCGCACGACACTCCTTGATGACCGGAACAACTCCACCGAATGGTTTTTATCGTTATCTTTGTTTGGATAAACAAACGAGGGAGCTATCGAGTATGCCGCAACGCAAAATCATACATATCGACATGGACGCCTTCTACGCTTCGGTGGAGCAGCGCGACAACCCGGCCTACCGGGGCAAGCCGATTGCCGTGGGACACAGCGGCCCACGTGGGGTGGTGGCTACGGCCAGCTACGAGGCGCGCCCCTACGGGGTACACTCGGCTCTTTCGTCGGCCCAGGCGCGACGGCTCTGCCCCCAGCTCATCTTCGTGGAACCGCGGCACGAGGTGTACAAGGCGGTGTCGATGCAGATACGCCAAATCTTTGCCGACTATACCGACCTCATCGAACCGCTGTCGCTCGACGAGGCTTTTCTCGACGTGTCGCACGAGCGGTCGGCCACGCTGGTGGCCCGCGAAATCAAACGCCGCATTTTGGCCGAGACGCAGCTCACGGCCTCGGCCGGGGTGTCGGTCAACAAGATGCTGGCCAAGATTGCCTCGGACTATCGCAAGCCCAACGGTCTTTTCACCATCGCCCCGGCTCAAATCGAGGCCTTTGTCGCCTCGCTCCCTGTCGAACGGTTTTTCGGTATCGGCGAGGTGACGGCCCAGAAGATGCACGCCCTGGGTATCCTCACCGGGGCCGACCTGCGGCAATGGGACCGGGCCTCGCTCATGCGGCAGTTCGGCAAGGCGGGCGGTCTCTACTACGGCTACGCCCGCGGCATCGACGACCGCGAGGTGGTGCCCAACCGCATACGCAAGTCGATCAGCGCCGAGACGACGTTTGTCGAGGATACCGACGACCGTTCCCGCCTGGCGACCGACCTGGCCGAAGTGTGCGACGAGGTGTGGTCCCGGCTGCAACGCCATCGCTTCCAGGGAAAAACGGTGGTGCTGAAACTTAAATTCGACAATTTCAAACAGATTACCCGCTCCAAAACACTACCCAAGCCCGTCGACTCCCTGTCGACACTCTACCGGGTAGCCCAGGAGCTGTTGACCGCCTGCGACTTCGGCGGGCGCAAGATTCGTCTGATTGGTGCAGGGGTGGGCAATTCGCTCGAAGCGGACTGCGACGGGCTTCAACTGCGTCTCCCCTTCGACGACCTCATTTGAGCAACTCGCCCTCTCGGGGAATCAGAACTGGGAGTAGATGAAGGGCACCAGCTCGCTCGAACGCACCTGCAACACAAAGAAGAGTACCAGGGCCACGATAGCGGCCTTGATGACCAGCGGCGACCACGAGAGCTCGCGTTGCAGCCACTGCGACCAACGGTGCGGTGCAAAGTGGAGCAGATAACCGGCCACGAGGGCGACAAAGATAACGGCATATCCCGAAACGAAGGCGGGTATGGCCTCGGGACAGAAATTGGTGAATATCTGGGTCAGTATCTGCCAGGCTACATCAAGCGAGGGGGCGCGGAAGAATATCCACCCGGCGGCGACCACATGGAAGGTGAGCAGCACATTGAGGAAGTGACGGAAGATACCGGCCTTGTAGTCCTTGGCCACGGGGAAGATGCGTCGGTAGAGCTTGTGAATGATGAGCATGAGTCCGTGCCAGGCGCCCCAGATGACAAAGAGCCACGAGGCGCCGTGCCACAACCCGCCCAGCACCATGGTAATGAAGAGATTCAGATAGGTGCGCACGGTGCCCCGGCGATTACCCCCCATCGAGATGTAGAGGTAGTCGCGCAACCAGCTCGACAGCGAGATGTGCCACCGCCGCCAGAACTCGGTGATGGAGCCCGACTTGTAGGGCGAGTCGAAATTGATTTTGAAACGATAGCCCATGAGCAGGGCGATACCGATGGCCATATCGGAGTAGCCCGAGAAGTCGCAATAGATTTGCAACGTATAGCCGTAGACGCCCATCAGGTTTTCAAACCCGGTGTAAAGCATGGGGTTGTCGAAGATGCGGTCGACAAAGTTGACGCTAATGTAGTCGGAGATAACCACCTTCTTGATCAACCCGCACAGAATCAGGAAAAGCCCCTCGCCCAACAAGGCGGGAGTGATGTAGAGCGGTCGATGTATCTGCGGCACAAAATCGCGGGCCCGCACCACGGGACCGGCGGCCAACGGCGGGAAGAACGAGAGGTAAAAGAGGTAATCGCGGAAACTGCCCACAGGGAGCATCTGCCGGCGATAGAGGTCGATGATGTAGCTCAACGAGCGGAAGGTGAAGAACGAGATGCCGATGGGCAACACGATGTCGAGCGGCTCGAAGGGCTGGTGCGACAGGTCGGCGATTGTCCCCAACAGGAGGTTGGTGTACTTGAAATAGCAGAGCATGCCCAGGTTCACCACCATACTCGCCAGCACACAGAGCCGCCGCAACCCGTTGCGCGACAGTCGGCCCAGCAGCCGTCCCAGCGAATAGTCCGAGAGAGCTACCAGCACCAGCAGCAGGAAACAGAGTCCGCTCGACTTGTAATAGAAATAGAGCGAGAAGAGTATGACAAACCCGATGCGCAATGCCTCGCGATGCGCCAGCAGGCGGTATATCCACATAAACCCGACGAAAAGGAAGAGGAACAGGCCGGTGTTGAACATGAGGGGATTCTGCCCGTCATAGACAAACAGCGACGCTACCTTTGCCCAGTCGATACTTTGCCAAAAGGCGACCACATCGGCCGCCCGATTATTGAGCCACTCCATTATCCACATAATCTTGATACATGTTCATAAGTGCGCGATACAACATTTCGCCCTGTATGCGATAACCGGTCTCGGTACAGTGCGTGCGGTCGTAGGCCATGAGCCCCGCCTTGCGCCATGCCGTCGACGAGCCTTTTCCACCGGCCACCTCGTACCAGTCCCAACAGGCCAACCGATGATCGGCCGCATAGGCCTTTATGGTCTCCCGCACCAAGTCCACCCGCGAGTTGGGCGAATAGTAGACCCGGCGGCGCCTCTTCACCCAGCGGGTGCGGCGACGGGCACACTCGGCCGAAGTCGTGAGCAGGACGACAGCCTGCGGACAACTCGCCCGCAGGGGAGCCACCACGGCATCAATCTGTTTATAGAGTTCATCACGCGTCAATGCCGTTGAAAACGATTCGTTCGTGCCGAGCGAAACGATGATGAGCCGGGGAGTCAAAGCCGCCACCTGCTCGGCAAAACGGGGTATGGCGGCATAGGTTCTGTAAAAGGCTCCGTTGTTGCCGATGGTATGGTAAAGGATTCCGCTCTCGCCCGTTTCGAGACTGGCTCCGTAGATGGCCAGCCGCTCCTCGCCGGGAGCAATCTGACCCGAGAAGTGAATGCTGCACACCGGGTCATTCCACGAATAGCAGGTGAGAAACGCGTTTCGTGCCTCGCCCGTGACCCGATAGGGTTCGGAAATGATGGCCGGGAACGAATCGGTAGGCTCGTGGAAAAGTCGCACCTTGCGGAACCCCTCGCAATCGTCGGTCTTGCTGAGTGTCGAAAAGGTGAGGTCGATGCGGTTGCTGCGGGGTACGATGGCTATTCCACCGATTCCCGGGGTATAAGCATTGTACTTGCGGCCCACACAACGGGCAAAGTTCCAGGCACCGTCGGCCACCACCGAGTAGTCGTGCGGCTCGTTGGTCCGGGCCAGTTTCAACGGCACCACCAATCCCCGACCGGCATCGCCGAAGCGGCGTTGCAGCGGCAGCCTGACAGCCTCGGTGAGGAAGCCGGCCTGCACGTGCGAGTCGCCAATGTGGACCATCGAGACGATGCGGGGAACCGAGTCTGTACTACTTTGCAGCGAATCCATCTCGGCAAAGAGCGGCGACCAGTCGGCCCCATTGAATTCAATCACGTTCTTCTCCTTGTTCAGGAAGGCAGGCACCGACACGGTATCGCCCGTCAGCTGCGCGTGAAGGAGACCCGGCACACAGGCAACGCCGCAAAGAAACAATACTATGAATCCACGTAATTTCATTCGCCGTGACGGTTTAAGCAATATTCCAGGGATTTGACAAATTCGCCGGCCAGCCGTCGGCCTCCTTTATGATTGATGTGCGTATAGTCCTTGTTGGCCTGTTTCTTAGCCACATAGTCGACCATACCATTCTCCCCACCCATGGCGGCAAAGGTATCCCAAAAGACCACGCCCGCATTCTTGGCGGCCAACCGCTGAGCATGCGAGAGAGCCAATACCGCCGGCATGGTGACAAACGAGCCGTTCATCTTGCGGCTGCGGTCGCCCACCCCCATCAGAATAATATCGGTATTCGGATAGCAGGCCTTCAAGTGGTTGACGACCGCCACCATCTTGCGGGCATAGGCCTCGTAGTGGAGAATCTCGGGCGACATGACATTGAGCCCGTATTGGAGCACGATGGCATCGTAGGGCACAATGGCCTGCATCTGGGCACAGCGGGCTGCGGGCAGCGACACCAGCGAAAGGCCCGAATAGCCGCGGGTCGAGATGTTGTCGATGGCGATGCCCTGCATATCGTCGAGCCATACCCCGATGGCGGTGAAGCCGGCTATCGCCCCGGTCCTCACCTGGAAGCGGTTGGTCTTGCCCGCCACTTCGAGCGACTGGATTTCGGGCGAACCAGTCACGGTAAAGGTCTGCCACTCGCCATCGCCCACTTTGAGGCTGACCGAACAGTCGTTGCGAGCCACAAAAAGGAAACGCGAGAGGGTCCAGCTGTCGGCCCGTTCGATGCGGGTCGTACCCCGATACTGGGCCGCAGCCCCTTCGAGCGGCACGAAATATTGTTGTTGCAGAGTCATGAGGCTCCAATCGGCCTCCCGGGGTTTGAGCACACTGTGCACCTCCCAGCCGCTACCCGACTGGACAACCGACCGGCGGAAGCCGGGAAAATCGGAGTGCATCGACACATAGCCCACACCGCAACCGCCATACTGCGATTGCAACCGGCTGCGCACATCTTGGGTGAAAATATCAGCTTCGATGAACGAGTCGCCCAGAAAAGCGATACGAACGGGACGTCCCAGCGTGAGGCGTTGCTCCATGGCGGCAAGCAGATGAGAGAGGCCCTCCTCCCCGGGAGAGAAATCCTCAAACAGCACCACATCGCCGTCTCGACGGGGAGGACCACCGACCATCGTCGTGTCGAGCCGAACCGGAGCCGAAACCGCGGGTCGGGGTGGCGTGAGAGTGTCACCCGTCACCGAGTCGGTCGAGACCGTTATCGAATCGGTTGCCTCCTCGTGTGAAAAGAAGAGCGAATCGCTCTCGGTATCCTGCCACACGGCATCGCCAGGCAGGTCGAGCGACTGCTCGTCGACGCGAATATCTGAAAACAAATCGACCGGCTTGGTCGAAAATCCGCCCCACTCCAACACAGGCAACTGCGTGAGGAGGAACAGAAAGACCACAGCCAATACCAACAGGGCCACCACGTGGCCGCTTTTATGTTTCGGGGAAGAGCCCCCCGATCTTTTTTTCTTCACTTTATTTCCAATGAGGTTGCAAAGATAGTGAAAGTCGAAGGTAGAAAAACAAGCTTGCTTGATTTTTCTGCTGAGACGCATCTTATCTTCTGTAAAAAAAAATAGAGAAAGTCGAGGGTAGAGACAAACGGAAACGTAGTTTTCATGTTTGTGTGAAAAGACAGTAGCAAGCCTCCGATTTGCTTTTTTGGGATTATTTTTATAATTTAGCTTTTGTAATGCCTGTACTTGCCCTCATGCCCCTGACCGATTGGGTCTATATCGCTGTCTATACGATATATGCCATCACCATACTGGGTGCGATTGTGATTGTCATCACCGACAATCGCAACCCGGTAAAGAGCTTGGCGTGGGTAATCGTTTTGCTCTTTCTGCCTGTGGTGGGACTGGTTTTCTACATTTTCTTCGGGCAGAATTTCAAAGCCAAACACATGGTGTCGCGACGCATCAAACGCAAGTTGCGCAAGCGCGACTACCACTCGATTGTCAATATCGACACCCTGTCGCTGAGCGAAGAGAGCAAACAGGAGATCAAGTTGTGCCACAGCCTGTGCAGCATGCCCTACTACTCGGGCAACCGGATAAAGATTTTCACCACCGGCCGGGAGAAGTTCGACCAATATCTGCAAGACTTGGAGAATGCCCGCGAATACATTCACATACAATACTACATCTTTGAAGACGACCACCTGGGAGCCCGGGTGAAGGAGGTGCTGTTGCGATGTGCGGCCCGCGGGGTACAGATACGGGTACTCTATGACGACGTGGGGTGCTGGTCGGTCAAGAAAAGGTTTTTCAAGGAGATGCAGGAGGCCGGAATCGCCGTGCGCCCCTTCCTCGAAATCTCCTTCCCGCAGCTGGCCAGCCGCATCAACTACCGCAACCACCGCAAGATTACGGTTATCGACGGACGCATCGGGTACATCGGTGGCATGAACATTGCCGACCGCTACGTCGAGGGGCTCAAATGGGGCACATGGCGCGACACCCATCTGCGCATCGAGGGGCCTGCGGTGCAGGGACTTCAACTGCTCTTCGCCGTCGATTGGAGCTTCGAGTGCAAGGAGGTCCTGTCTGCCCCGCAATTTTTCCCGCTCCTGGAAGACCGGGGGAACAGCGGCATACAGCTTGCCCCCGGCGGACCCATAGGCGAATGGTCGAACATCGCCATGCTCTTCCTGAAAGCCATCACCAACGCCAAGAAATCGGTCTACATACAGACGCCCTATTTCCTGCCCACCGACAGCCTGTCCAAGGCGTTGCAGACAGCCGCCCTTGCCAAAGTCGACGTGCGGGTGATGATACCCGAGCGCTCCGACTCGCAGATTCTGCGCTACGCCTCATTCTCCTACATTGCCGAGATGCTGAAAGCCGGGGTGAAGGTCTACTTCTACCAGCCGGGACTGCTCCACGCCAAGACCATCATCATCGACGACGAACTGAGTTCGGTGGGCTCGACCAATTTCGACTTCCGCAGCTTCGAGCACAACTTCGAGGCCAACGCCTTTATCTACGACCGCGAGGTGAACAGCGAGATGAAGCGCATCTTTATCGAAGACCAACAGCACTGCCGCCGCATCATTCTGCACTACTGGCGGCACCGCCCGTTGCTGCAACGGGTCATCGAGTCGCTCATGCGGCTGATGAGCCCCATACTATAAAGGTTGTTCCAGAAATTCGCCGCTCACGTTGACCAGCCATATCTTTTCGGTGGCCCGGGTGAACGCGGTATAGAGCCAGCGGTAAAAGTCGAGCGAGAGAGCCGCCCCCTGTTGAATGTATCCCATATCGATATAGACGTGCTTCCACTGGCCACCCTGCGCCTTGTGGCAGGTGACCCCGTAGGCATATTTCACTTGCAGGGCGTTGAACCACGGGTCGCTCTTTAACCGCTTGAACTTCTCGCGCCGTGTGGTGATGTCGTAGTAGTCGGCCATGACCTGTGCCAGGAGCGACTCCTGTTGCTCCCGGGTGAGCGCCGGGGAGTCGCTCGACAGCGTGTCGAGCAGAATCTTGGCCTCCATCTCGACCTCCAAATCGGGGAAATGGAGCAACACGTCGGCAAAGCGGAAGCCATACATCTCGGTACGTTTCATCACCCGCACCACCCGGGCCACGTCGCCGTTGGCAATGAAATCGATCTCCTTGTACTCCTTGCTCCAAAAGTAGTTGTTCTTGGCCACCAGCAACAGGTCGCCCGCGGTGAGCTCCTCCTCGCGATAGAGAATCTGGTTGCGAATGCCCTGGTTGAAGATATTGGCCCGCTTGTTGGAGCGGGTAATCACGATGGTCTCGTCGAGCCCCACCCGGTCGTAGGAGTCGGAGATGCGCTCGACCAGATACTCCCCGCTGAGGGCTTCGACGTCGGGATAACCCTGCACCCGCAGGCGAGGCATCGGCAGGGGTACCTGCTCCATCTCTTCGCGCAAACGGGTGGCGTTGGTGAGGATTCCCGACTCGGCGGCCTGCCGGGCCACCTCGCGCAGTTCATACTCCTGCACGGCGAGGCCATACCCCTGCAACACCCCGGCATCGAGTGCCGGACTCCGCTCCTGCCCTACCGGCGGCAGCTGGGCCGTATCGCCCAGCAGGATAAGCCGGCAATGTTCGCCCGAGTAGACATACTCCACCAGGTCGTCGAGCAACCGGCCGGTGCCGTAGACGGCTCCGTCGCCCGAAGCGTTGGCAATCATCGAGGCCTCATCGACGATAAAGAGGGTGTGTTTGGCCAGATTCTCGCCCACGAGAAAGCCCTCCATGTCGGGCGAATAGCTCTTCTGCCGATAGATGCGGCGGTGTATCGTATAGGCGGGGTGACCGGCATAGCGGGCAAAGACCTTGGCGGCCCGACCCGTGGGTGCCAGCAGCACCACTTTGCTCTGCAACTGGGTGAGCGCCTTGACCAGGGCTCCCACCAGCGAGGTCTTTCCCGTACCGGCATAGCCCCGCAACAGGAAGAGGGTGTCGTCGCGCTCGTCGAGCACGAAGGCGGCCAACCGTTCTAGCAGTTCACGCTGCTGACGGTTGGGTTCGTAGGGCAAACAGCTCTCTATCTGTTGGACAAGCAGGTCGGTAATCATGGGCAAAGCGATAAAGTGTATGACAAAAATAGTGTTTCCCGTTTTCTTTTCTTACATTTGTACAGTTTAAATTGCGAAAAATCCCCCTCCCCACAGGTTGGCAGGCGCTGCCGCACACCCATCGCGGGGCGGGACATGACCCAAAAACGAAACGGAAACCATGGAACCGATACCGGCACTGAACCAGTTGATGAAAGAGAGTCACAAATACATCTTGACGATGTATGCCGACGGTTCGTATCTGCATATCTTGTTGCAGCACACCGAGCAGCGGGGCACGATTGTAGCCGACCGGCTGCCCATACGGCCCACGCAGGCGTCGCTCGAAGAGGCGGTCTTCTCCCAGCCCATCTTGACCCGGGCTTTCGAGAAGGTCTTCTTCATTGCCGACTCCACCCGCTATACCTTTATCCCCAACGCCTTTGCCTCGGCCGAGGACAATCCGCGCTACTTCAACTTCTGTTTCCCCGACAGCGACGGCACAGCTGTTTCGGCCGAGTTGCCCCACACGGGAGCGCAGATACTCTTCGACGTGGATACCGAGCGACTCTCGTTCGTTCGCCGCACCTTCGACCGTCCCGTTGTACTGCACCGGCTGGCCCCGATGTGCGAATATTTCTACCGGAAGAGCCGCCTGGCCTACAACGCCAAACTCTACGTGCACTGGGGCAGCGGGTCGATCGACCTCTTCGCCTTCAACCAACAGGGGTTCCTGCTGGCCAACAGCTTTGCCATTCACCACGTGAACGACGGGATATACTACATTCTGAACGTGTGGAAACAACTGGGATTCAACGCTACCGACGACGAGCTGTCGCTCTCGGGCGACCATCGGGAACTGCGCCAACACATCATTCCGCTGCTGCGCAAGCATCTGGCCTTCATTACTCTCACCAAATTCCCTTCCACGCCTCCTACCGGCGACGAGAGTCTGCCCCTGCCGCTGCGGCTCATCACGGCCTATCTGTAACCAACGGAGAGAGAAAGAGGGATAAAAAAACATCTTCTAACGGAAAGCCGAGAAAAACCCCGACAAAGAGCACCCCGCTCTATTTCCCTACTTCGCCCTTGCGATATTGCGAGGGGCTGCAACCGTATCGCTTCTGGAACGAGCGGCGGAATGTGGAGACCGAATTGAATCCGCTGAGCAGAGCCACCTCTTCGATACAGCCGTCGAAAGCAGGGTCTTCGAGAATGCCCTTTGCCTTTTCGATCCGGAACCCGTTGATATAGTCATAGAAGGTTACCCCTAACTCGTTGTTCAAACAGTTGGAGAGGTAACTGCGGTTGGTCCCCATCTCGGTAGCCAAGTCGGGCAACGAAAGTTTGGGATTGAGAAAGAGTTCCCGTTCCCGGATATAGGCTTCAAGTTTCTGGCCCATCGGCGAGGCGCCATTGCGAGAAGGCTCCATCTCCAAGGGGACTTGCTCCACCTCGGTATCACTCTCCTCCACCTCTGCAATCCACTCCTGCCTCAAACTGAAATAGAGCACTACCGCCCACAAGAGGGTCGAGGTCACGTAATAGACAAGATCGCCCAAATGGCTGATATTGGTACAGGTATAGAGCCAGAGAAGGAGACAAAGGGCCAAGATAATCATGCTGTTCATGAGCCAGCGCACATTCACCCTCTCGGTATAGGAGTAGTTCTCCCGCATGTAACGGTTATATTGCCTCACCTTCGACACGATAAACAACACCACAACCAGACAGAACAGAGCCGTATAGACTATGCTCATTTTATAAAAGAACGACCGTCCCGTAAGGGCATAGACCAGCGTGAACAGGCACAACGGAGACTCGAACTGCACCACCCGCTTCAGACTGAAAAAACCGGGATAGAGAATCTCCAACAGGAAGAGGGCACAGAAGGGGACCGCCCACATGTCGAACGACAGCAACAGGGAGGAATAATAGGTCGACTCGCTGACGGAATCGACATACAGAAAAAGGTCCTTGACATTTTGCACGGCCCACAGGCAGAACAGATAGCCCAACACCTGCAACGGGCGGTTGGAATTGCGGAAGAAAACCAGATTGAGACCAAAATAGATGAAAAACGCCGACGATATGCCGTGCGCAAAATTGGACAGGCTTTCGATAAACAACGTATTCAGAATCATTCCCCTAATCTTGTTTGCAGAAATCTATATGCTAATCTTTAATGCCTACGCAAATATAAGTATAAAAAATCATCTCTTCCAAATTCCTCCCGGAATATAACACGGCGGCTCGGCCCTGTCAAACTTGAAATCTCCGTTTTCGTTTGCCTCGGCTCTCGCCTTTCACTATCTTTCCAGAAGAAAGGAGGCGGCTCGGCCCTGTCAATCTTGAAAACTCCGTTTTCGTTTGCCTCGGCTCTCGCCTTTCACTATCTTTTCAGAAGAAAGGAGGCGGCTCGGCCCTGTCAAACTTGAAAACTCCGTTTTCGTTTGCCTCGGCTCTCGCCTTTCACTATCTTTGCCATTAAATTGAAACGAGTAAATTCTTATGCGAATCATCAGCGGTAAATACGGGCGTCGGCGGTTCGATGTCCCCACCCATATCAAGGCCCGGCCTACGACCGACTTTGCCCGGGAGAATCTTTTCAACGTGCTGGAAAACCTCATCGACTTCGAGGGTATCGAGGCGCTCGACCTCTTTGCCGGTACGGGGGCCATCAGCTTCGAGCTGCTCTCCCGCGAGTGTGCCCGGGTGGTGTGTGTCGAGATTTACCCGACGCAGTACAACTTTATACGCAAGGTGCAACAACTGTTGGGCGACCACAACCTCACCCCCATCAAGGGCGATGTCTTCAAGTTTCTGCAAAACTGCCGCCAACAGTTCGACCTCATCTTTGCCGACCCTCCCTACGACCTGCCCAAGCTGGCGACGCTGCCGCACGAGGTACTGTCGTGCAACCTGCTGAAACCGGGGGGTATCTTCGTGCTCGAACATTCCAAGAACAACGACTTCTCGTCGCACCCGCTCTTTGACCAGCACCGCAGCTACGGAAGTGTGAATTTCTCCATCTTCCGCCAACCCGACACCGCAGAGCCTGCGGTCTGACCGCCCAGCCCACAAACAAAAAACGAGGGCCTTATTCCTCGCCCGGTCGAAACCCTGCGGGAAAAGCCCTCGAAAGAAAGAGAAAAAGGAGTCGTTTATCTGGTGCGCGTGACGGTATGGAGCACGTGACCGGTCTTGTCGAGCATATAGAGATTCAAATCCTTGTCGGATACCGATACCACCGAAAATCCCGGCTCGGGGCTGCAATACTGCGTCCCCTCGATTTCGCTGACCTTGCGGCTCAACGAGGCCGACGAGTTGACCACGTAGTCAACATCGCTTCCCGGTACCCTGATGTGCTGGAAATTGTGAATGTGACCGGCTATGTACATATCGACACCATATTTCCGCAACAGCGGGTCGAGCCGTTGTTGCAGGTTCTCGCGTTCGATTTCGTCTTTCGGGGTCTGGGCATAGACGGGGTGGTGGCCTATCACAATCTTCCAGGTTTCGTGCGAGGCATTCAACACCGAGTCGATCCAGTGCAACTGAGCCTCCATATCTTGTGCGGCTACATCGCGGTACGACTCTTCGGACTCTTTGTGGTACTTGTCGATGAGCGGAGCCGTGTCGATGAACACGACTTTGAGCGACGAGCTGTCGCCCACCTCGAAGCTCTTGTCGTAATACCGGGCGGGCATGCACCAGCGACGACTCACACCCGAGTAGTCGAGCACGGCCTGGGTGTTGCCCCGGTATTCGTGGTTACCCAACACGGGATACCAGTCGAGCATCAGTTCGGGGTGCGAATAGATATACTCGTAGTTGGTATTCCACAACGGGTCGTTCACACTGGCTACCCCCTCGAAGTGGTGTATGTCGCCGGCGGCGGCCACAAACTCGATGCCAATCTCACCGGCCGTTTCGCCCATCTGCTCGGCAATAATCTTCTGGTCGTAGTAGCCGTTGCGACCCAGGTCGTTGGCCACGATAAAGTTAAAGTTGTCTTCGACCTCGGCGGGAAGCGAGCTGGTCGAGTCGGTCGTCGGCTTGCAAGAGGAGACACTCACGATGGCCCCCATCAACAATAAAGCCGAAAAGAATTGAACGGTTTTCATCTGTCTATCTTTTTAGGTTTATAAATTCATTCGTCTGATTAGAACTCCCATTTGATACCCAGGTCGAAGGTCGACTTGTAATATTCGAGCTGCGCCATGTATTGCTTGGAGCCCTGATAGTAGCGCAACGGCTGGTTGGTGAGGTTGTTGGCCTCGGCAAAGATGCGCAATCCGTCGGCAATGCGATACGAAGCGTTGGCGTCGAGGAAGAGCTGGCTGTCGTAGTAGCGGTCTTCAAAGGCATCGCTGGCCACCTCGTCGAGATATCCGCCCGTGTAGTTTAAAGAAACACGCGCCGAGAAACGATTGTTCTCCCAGGCCAGCGAGGCGTTGAACATGTGCGGTGCGGTGCCGGGGAAGCTGACATCGGTGCGCTCCTCGCCGTCCTCGTTGTAGATACCCTGGGTAATCGAGTGGGTATAGGTATAGTTGAGCATCACGCTGAAATTGCGCAGGAAGCTCGTGGGCAGGAAATCGAGTTTGCGCTGGAAGGCGAGCTCGACACCGAACAGATGCACCTCGTCACCGTTCAACGGACGCAGGAACTGCCACTGCTCACCGGCGGGAATGGGATTGGGCAGGCCGGGGAAATCGGCGGCAAACTTGTCGGTCGTGTAGTTGGCATCGAGGTAGTTATAGATGAAGTTGTCGAGATTCTTGTAGAAAAGCCCGGCCGAAACGATACCCACCGACTGGAAGTAATATTCGCCAATGAGGTCGGCGTTGTAGGAGTAGGTGGCTTTCAAGTCGGAATTTCCGGCCGAGATTTCGCGGTCCTCCGATTTCACATCGGCAAAGGGGATCAGCGCGTAGTAATTGGGACGGGCCAACGCTGTCGAGAATACCCCTCTGAGCACCATATTTTTCAACGGAGTGTAGCAAACAGTCACATTGGGCAATACGTTAGTATAGCTGTTCCTGACCTGACGCAGGTCGGCATTGTCATAATCCTCGTCGAGCACATAGTTACCCTCGTAGTCGACCCGGGTGTGTTCGATACGGGCCCCCACGATAAAGGTGAGGTCGGGAGTAATATCCTGGTCCCAACGCAGGTAACCGGCATAAATCTGCTCCTTGGCCTGGTAGTTGTTGACCAGATATTCCGAAGGGTCGGCCTCTTTCTCAAAGAGCGCCGGGTTGTTGAGGTCGACATTGCCCAGCCACTGTTTCGACACGAACGAACCCGGTATATAGCGGTCGCCCTGGGTGAGCGGTTGGGTGTAAGTGGCCTTGTCCATCTCGGCCAGCGAGGGCAGCCCGTCGACGGGAGTGTATTCATAGAAATTGTTGTTGCGCTCCTTGCTCTTGATGCGAGCCTTCAACCCAAAGTGCAGACGGCCCTTCTGCGAAGCGATGGCCGAGAGCGGTACCCGGGCATTGATTTTGGCCGAATACTCGTCCTCGTCGGTATAGTCGTGCTGCTCGGTGAGCTTGTCGAAGAGAAAAGCGCTCTCGCTCTGCCCCGGTGCCGAGATGAAAGGCTTGCGCGGATCGGCGAGGTCCTGGGTCATCGAAATTCCTTCCTGCACATACTCGATATAGCGCTCGTGAGGCCGGTCTTCCTGTGCCTTGGCATAGCTGAGGTTCCAGTCCAGGTCGAACTTGGGCGACAGCAGGTGCGTACCCGTGAGGGCATAGGACTGTACCCGCTGGTCTTCGAGGCGGGCATTCTTGTTACGGCAGTTGTCTATACCACCCTTGGTCTCGCGCGATATGGTACCCGTGTACCCGGCAATCGCCCCGGTCGTTTCGTCGTAAACCGGTTCGACATCCTTGAACTGGGTGCGGAAGCGGTTCTCCCGGTCGTCGCGCCAGTTGTACATGAGGTCGGCTGCAATCGTATTGTTGGCATCGATTTTCCAGTCGGTATTGAGCGATATGCTGCGACGGATACGCTGCACGTCGTATTTGCGAATGTCCATCTCTTCGAGGAAGATGTTGTCGGCATCGTCTTTGCCCCATACCCCCTCGATGTTGTCCGAGCCGTAGGTCTTGTTCATGTACGAAGCACTGAGCACGACCCCCACCCGGTCGCCGGCGAAACGGTTGGAGTAGACAAACGAACCCGAACCCGTGGCCCCGTTGCGTATGGGGTTGAACCCGCCCAGTGCCGTGAGCGAGATGCGCTGACCACCCGATGCGGCACGCGTCACCAGGTCGACCGAACCGCCGATGGCGTCGCCGTCCATATCGGGCGTCAAGGTCTTGTTCACCCGAATGGTCTGAATCATGTCGGAGGGAATCAGGTCCATCTGCACCTTGCGGTTATCGCCCTCGGCCGAGGGAATGCGGTTGCCGTTCAAGGTCACCGAATTCAACTCCGAGGCCAGTCCCCGCACAATGATGTTGCGCGCCTCGCCCTGGTCGTTCTGCATGGTGATACCCGGGACCCGTTTCAAGGCATCGCCGATGTTGGAGTCGGGGAAACGTCCCACCTGGTCGGCCGAAATCACATTGGTCACATTGCGATTGGTCTTCTGCTGGTTGAATGCCTTGGCCTGACCGCGAGCCTGGTCGCCCATGACCACTACCTCGTTGAGCACCTTGGAATCCTCTTGCAGGAAAAAGTCCATGACCGAATTGACACCCTCCTTGACCGTCACCTCTTGATAGGCCGTCACGTATCCCAAATAGGTCACTTCGACCCGATAGTCTCCGTCGGGCACATTCAAAAACTCAAAGTAACCGTTCTTGTCCGAAACCGTATAGCGGTTAAACTTGTCCAGCCGCAATACGGCACCCGGCAGCGTGCGCTGTTCGGTCCCCTCTTTTACCGTTCCCGAAATCAATCCGGCTGCCTGTGCTGCAACCACTTGGCTTAAAATGAAAATAAGCAATAATGTTTTTTTCATAGAGTCTGAGATATAATTAATTGACGGGTCAAAGGTATCGGGGTTCTATAACATTTCTGTTACAGGCATTTTAAATGGCGATAACATTCTTTTGGATTGAGAAACAAACGTATTCCTCGACCGGTCACATCGCCCCCCTCGGTGCCGGCCCGTCTACACCTCGTCATGAAAAAATCCCAAACCCGATTATCATCGGATTTGGGATAATACTTTTCCAACCGGTTTTTGCCCGGTTATCAAAACATCATAACAGCTGTTTCAACACGGCAGGTACCTCGATATCGCAACAGTGCAGTTGCGTGAGGCAACGCTCTCCCTCGGGGGTGAGCGAGAAGTACATCTGCCGCTTGTCGTCATCGCCCAGGCTGCGTTGTATCAGCCCTTTGTTCTCGGCAGCCCGAATGACCTTCGAGGCATTGGACTGGGAGAGATTCAACTGTTTGGCTATGTCGCCCGACGAGAGGCGCCCCACCTCGTGCAGGGCACACAACAGCGAACCCTCGTTGAGCCCGAGGCCGTAACGTTTCTCAAACTGGGCTTCAAACTCGGTGATGGCCCGGTACACATCGCGTATTTTACAGAATGATTCCATAGGGCTTACTCCACTTCACATACCGCTTGCTTGAAACAGGAACGCACACATTTGCCACAGCCTATGCACTTCTCGGCATCGATTTGAGGCAAGCCAAACCCGACCTGGCTGATGGCCTGCCGGGGACAGAGGGCAATGAGGGGGCAACGGTGGTTCTGCGGACAACGGTTCTTATCGACTACAAGGGGCATCTTATTATCCTTTCTCTCTCTTTTTCATCGCGTATCCGCACCCCCTGTCGATAGGGTGCGGATACAGCTTGGGTTTATCTTACAAATCTACACTATTTTCGGTAAAGCCCAACTGTACCGGGGAATCTTTTTATCGAATCGGGGGCATGTCGCTCCCCGGTTCCGGTCGGGCTTAACACGGATTGCGGAGGAAAATCTCCCACGACCTCGATCGGGAGCGATCGTGGGAGACGCAAATGGTCCACTCCTTTGCAGCCCCCGCTCAAAGGAGTGGCGCTACTTATTTCTCTTTTTTCAACAGCACCTTGTCGATAGCCTCCTTGAACGAGCTCTTGGGCATGGCTCCCATGGCCATCTGCGGCTGCTCGCCCATGGGGATAAAGAGTATCGAGGGAATGCTGCGTATCCCGAACATGGCGGCCAACTCCTGCTCCTTCTCGGTGTTTACCTTGTAGATATAGATTTGTCCGTCATACTCCTCGGCCAACTCTTCGAGTATGGGGGCCACCATCTTGCAGGGACCGCACCACGAGGCATAGAAATCGATAATGGCAGGCTTGTCGCCCAGGTATTTCCACTCTTGGGGATTGGCTTCGTAATCCATCACTTTGGTCAGGAAGTCGGCTTTGGTCAATTCAATTGTTTTCATCTTATTGTCGTTTTTACTTTGATTATCGTTTGTTTTCGCTTTTGTCTCACAGGCGGCAAACAGGAGCGAAACCAGGCTCACCGCCCAAATCATCAGTCGTTTATTCATAGCTTTTCTCTTTTTTAAATGAACTCATAAACAATCCGCCTATCGCGGCACCCCACACCGTACTGGTCCAGGGCGATGCGGTTATGGGACAGGTGCCGCTGGCACAGCCTACATAACGCCAATACAGGTATCCGCCTACGGCTCCCAAGACTGCACCCAACACCGAGAGCCCATATCGTTTCAACCACTTTTTCATCTTGTCTCTATTTAAGTTTTATGCTTATTTATTATTCTATGGAAATATATTCCGTTAGAAATTACATGGCAAAGATGCGACCTATTTTCCATAAAAACAATTTTCCAATGGAAAATATTTTCATATATAAAGTTTTTTAACATTCACACGCCAGGAATCATCGCTCAATCTCTTGAAAGCCCCACGACCAATAAGAATATATTTATCTATTAACCAGCATATTATAATCACAAAAAGAGGTTACGCCTTATCGGCATTCACGTATACGGGCATTTTTTCAAAAGTTCCTCCCCGACTTTACCTCCAAGAATGATGAAAAAGCGAAGGTCGGCGCTCGTCTACTACGAAACAAAAATCCCCCATGCCACAAGGGCATGGGGGAGATATAACAAACTGTCTTAACGGCACACAGCCTGCCGCTATTACAATTCAAATTTATAGAGGCGGGCCAGTCGCAGCTGGTATTCATACTCGAGCGAGAGCCGGTTGTCGAAGGCTTCGTAGAGTTGCGTGGCATCGACAAGATACTCGACCATCGAGATTTTCCCGGTGGCCAAGGCCTTCTGCAACAATCCCAGATTGTTCTGCCGGGTCAACAGGTCGTAGCGGGCGTGATTCTGTTTCAAGGTCACCGCCTCGTCATAGGCGCTCTGCAACTCGGCCAGTGCCTGCTGTTCGCGATTGTTCACGGCAAAGGTCCCGGCCAGCGCCTGAGCCTTGGCCATCTTGACCTTCTTGCGGTTGGCAAACAGGGGTATGGAGACTCCTACCGCAAAGCCGTTGAACCGCTCGCCCAACTCGTAGGCATGGCGGTAGCCCAATTCAAACTTGGGCAACCAGCCCGAACGGTTGAGAGCCACCGACTTGTCGGCGATAAGGCTCTCCTGCCGCAGCAACTGCAACTCGGGGTCGGCCTGCAAGGCCTGGGTTTTCAACTCGTCGAACGAGGCGGGCAACACTGCCTCGGGATAGATCAGAGCCGAGAGCTCCACGTCAAGCGCCTCGCCGCCGTTCAAGGCCCGCAACTGAGCCAGACAGGTGGCGAGTTCGTTGCGCAGCCGCGTGTTGGCGGTGGTGACATTGAGCTGTTCGATTTCGATTTTGTTCACGTCGAGAATGGCGGCATCGCCCGATTCGAGTTTGCCCCGGTAGAGCCGGGCCAGTTCGTCGGCCGCAGCCAGCCGCTTGTCGCTCAACTCGATGCAGCGGTTCAGGTAGACGATGCGCAGGCACAACTCCTTGGCCTGCAACAATACCTGCTGCCGCAACAAGGTCTGCTGCCCGTCGTAGAGCGAGCGTTTGAGGTTACCCACCCGGTTGCGCTGCACATAGAGCGACGGGAAATCGAAGGACTGCAACACGGTAATGTCGTACTTGCGGTCTCCGGCATTCTGGGCACCCCACAGGTGTTCCAACTCGAAGGTGGGGTCGGCTAGCGAATTTTGCGACGACACCTCGGCCTTCTGGCTCAGTACCATCTGGGCCCCGGCTTTCAGCTGGGGGTTGTTGGCCTCGATGCATGAAAGGATGTCGGCCATATTGTTTTGAGCTCCAGCACCCGACAGCGTGAGTGCGCAGAGCAGAAGAATCATCTTTCTCATCGGTTTTCTTTTTTACGGTTCATAATCCAGTAAACGACCGGCACCACAAAGGCGTTGAGGAAGGTCGAGGTAATCAACCCGCCCAGAATCACCTTGGCCATGGGGCTCTGTATCTCGTTGCCCGGCAGGTCGCCGCCCAAAGCCAGCGGGATAAGCGCCAGCGCCGAGGTGAGTGCCGTCATCAAGATGGGGTTCAACCGGTCGAGCGAGCCATGCAATATGGTCTCGTGCAGCGAGTGCCCCTCGGCCAGCATGGTGTTGTAGTGCGACACGAGCAGCATTCCGTTGCGGGTGGCGATACCGAAGAGCGAGATGAAGCCGATGATGGCGGGGATACTGATCTCGCCCGTGGTGAAGCGGAGGATAAAGACTCCGCCTATCAGCGCCAAGGGGAGGTTCAACAGGATAACGGCCGACTGCGAGGCGCTGCGGAACTGGTTGTACAGCAACAGGAAGACCACCAGCAGCGAGAAGAGCGACACGACCGAGAGGGTGCGCGAGGCTGCGACTTCGCTCTCGAACTGTCCGCCATACTCGATGAAGTAGCCTTCGGGCAGCATGACGGTCTCGTCGATGCGTTCCCGAATGTCGTCGACCACGCTGCGCAGGTCGCGGTCGCTCACGTTGGCCGAGATGACAATCTTGCGCTTGACATTCTCGCGGTTGATGGTGTTGGGGCCGGTGGCCGACTTGATTTCGGCCAGCGTGCTCAACGGCACCTTGCCCTCCTGCGTGTCGATCATCAGGTCGCCGATGCGGGCCGCCGAAGCCCGTTCGTCGTCCTTTACCTTGACCGTCAGATCGAAGGTGCGGCTACCCTCGTAGACCTGCGAAACCACCTCGCCGGCCAGAGCCACGTCGATAAACTGCGAGAACTCGGCCATCGTCACCCCGTAGCGAGCCAGCATCTCGCGACGCGGCGTGATTTTCAGCTGCGGCCGCTCGATCTGCTGCTCGACATTGAGGTCGACCACACCGTCGATGGTCGAGATATTCTTCTTGATCTGGTTACCCAGCATGAACATGCGGTTGAGGTCGTCGCCAAAGAGCTTAATGGCGATGCGGGCCTGCGTACCCGAGAGCATGGCGTCGATGCGGTGCGAGATGGGTTGACCTATCTCGATGTTGACGCCAGGGAGAACCGAGAGCTTCTTGCGTACATCGGCCACCACCTCGGCATGCGAGCGCTCTTTCAGTTCAAAGGGGGCCTCGATTTCCGAGGTATTCACTCCCAGAGCGTGCTCGTCGAGCTCGGCCCGACCCGTCTTGCGGGCTACCGTCTTTATCTCGGGCACTTCGAGCAACAGCTGTTCGGCCCGGCGGCCGATGTTGTCCGACTCTTCGAGCGAGATACCGGGCAGCGTGCTGACGTTAATCGTAAACGACCCTTCGTTGAACGAGGGCAAGAAGCTACGCCCCAACGTGAAGAAGGTAATCAGCGCCGCTACAAACAGCACGATGGTACCGCCCAGCACCTCGCGACGGTGACTCAACGACCACTCCAAGGCGCGTCCGTAATACTTTTTCAGCGTGCGGGCCACGAAAGGTTCGCGGGCCAGTTTATGGTCGTCGCCCCCCTTGCCCAGCAGGTAGCTGCACAGCACCGGCGTAAGGGTGAGGGCCACAAGGGTCGAAGCAAACAGAGCCACGATGAAGGCGATACCCAGCGGAACCAGCATGCGTCCCTCCATACCGGTGAGGAAGAAGAGGGGGATAAAGGTGACGATAATGATGAGCGTGGAGTTGAGGATAGGCATACGCACCTCGCGCGAGGCCTCGAACACCACCTCGATAACCGGTTTGCGTTCGCCGGGCGGCAACTGCCGGTTCTCGCGCAAATGCTTGTAGACATTCTCGACGTCGACAATGGCATCGTCGACCAGCGACCCGATGGCGATGGCCATACCGCCCAAGCTCATCGTGTTGATGGTGAAGCCCATGAAGTGCAGAGCCAGTATCGAGAAGAGCAACGACAAGGGCAAGGCAACCAGCGAAATCACGGTGGTGCGCACATTCATCAGGAAGAAGAAGAGAACGATTACCACGAAGATGGCACCCTCGTAAAGCGACTTCTTCACATTGTCGATAGAACTCTCGATAAAGTGCGACTGACGGAAGATGTCGGTCGACACGGTTACATCGGCCGGCATGTTCTTCTTCAACTCATCGACCGACTTCAACAACTGGTCGGTCAGGTCGAGCGTACTGGTATTGGGCTGCTTGGTCACTGTGAGCAGGACAGCCGGGTGAGCCTCGACCGAAGCGCACCCCAGTTTGGGAGCCTTGTCGCCAATCTTCACCTCGGCAATATCGCCCATCAAGAGGGGTACCCCGTCAATCCGCTTCACCACCGCCTTGGCAATGGCGTCGATGTCGGTCGTAGCCACGGCCCCGCGTATGATGTACTCGTTGCCATATTCATACAGGATACCGCCGTTGGCGTTGCGGTTCATCTCGCGGGCAGCGGCCAGCACCTCGTCGAGCGAGACGCCATACTGCTTCATACGAGGCAGGTCGAGCAAAATCTGGTACTCTTTCATCTCGCCGCCGATGACGGTTACCTGGGCCACCCCGCCAATGGAGAGCAGGCGGGGACGGATAGTCCAGTCGGCCAGCGTGCGCAGGTCGCGCAGCGAAGTGGTATCGGAGGTGAGGCCGATAATCATCATCTCGCCCAGGATAGACGATTGAGGACCCAGCGTGGGGGTACCCACCCCCTGGGGCAGGCTCTCGCCCACGACGGCCAATTTTTCGGAGGTAATCTGACGGGCCCGATAGATGTCGGTACCCCAGTCAAACTCAACCCATACGACCGAGAAGCCGGTGGTCGACGACGAGCGCACCCGACGCACATCGGTGGCCCCGTTGAGGGCAGTCTCTACCGGGAAGGTAACCAGGCGCTCCACCTCTTCGGGAGCCATACCCGGTGCCTCGGTCATGACCACTACGGTGGGAGCATTCAGGTCGGGAAAGACATCGACGTCCATTTTAAGCGAGGTATAAATCCCCGCAAACATCAACAAAATCGAAGCTACCAACACAAGCAGCCGATTGTTCAACGAATATCGGATAATCTTATTCAACATGGCTGCCGGGTATTAGTGGTTGTGGGAATGGCCTTCGGGTATGACGCCGCTGTTGGCGGCCAGTTTCACCTGATAGACACCGCGGGTCACCACGCGGTCGCCCTCGTGCAGGCCCGAAAGAATGCGCACATTGGCCCCGTCGGTATCGCCTATCGACACCTCTTGTTTCTTATACCCCTCCTCGTCGAGACGCAGGTAGACAAAGTAGAGTCCCTGCTCCTCGGTGAGGGCCGAGACGGGCACAACCAGAGCGCTGTCGACGGCCGACGAACGTAGATAGACCTCGACACAAGCCCCGGGAACCACCTCGCCTCGGTTGTCGAGTTCGAAGACTACGGGCACATAGGCTCCACCCGCCAAGGTGCCGCGGCCGTAGCTGAGCAACTTGCCGTTGAGTTGGGTGAGGTCGTAGACCCGGTCGTCGTAGGTGGTCTTGAAGTTGGCCGTCACGATGGTGGGCAACTCCTTGTAATAGCGCTGAGGCACCTCGGCCCGCAACTGCAAGCGGCGGTTCTGCGAGAGGGTCATCAGCGGCTGTCCCATCTCCACAAAGTCGCCGTCGCTCACCAGAATATTTTTCAGATAGCCGGTCATGGGCGCCTGCACGGCACTACCCGAGCGACTGCCCCCCATTGCCTCATAGGCAAGCCGGGCGGTCTCGTAGTCGCGGGCGGTTTGTTCATACTCCTGCCGCGAGATAATCTGATCTTTCACCAGTTCGCCGGCCCGTTCGTAGGCCTTGCGAGCCGTCTCATAGTCGATATAGGCCTTGCTGGCCGGATCGCCGGCCGCCAGTTTCTTGGACGAGAGGTGCAGCAGCACACTCCCTTTGGCCACCTGACTACCGTCGGCAATGTGCCGTCCGGCCAACGATACCACCCCGGCAACGGGGGCAACCACCGTCATCTCGTCGCCCTGGGCGGCCGAGAGGGTTCCCGAGCAGGGAATCACACTGTGGAAACGCTCGGGCTTCATGGTTTTGGTGGTGAGGCCGATGGCATCGGCCTCGGCTTTTTTCAGGATAATTTCGTCGCCATGGCCTTCGGCGGCATGGTCGTGACCTTCGCTTTCGCTGTGCTCATGGTCGTGCTCCTCAATGTGGTCGCTGTGCTGGTGTGCTTCATGCGACGACGAACCGGAGCAACTCCACAATATATAAGATAGAATGGTTATGTACAATAAAATAGTTCGTTTCATAGGTATATATTTAATGTAAGAAAATATGTTTCAACCGTGCCGGCTCTGCTCAGAGGCGGCACAATCGCATCGCTCCACGGCTCTTCACCACCGGGAGTAATCGGTTCATATACCTATGCAACGGGAGGGGCCCTCAGTCCGAGGGTTTTGAGAAAGACGGCCGTATGAAGCCGCTCGACAAAGACGTTCCATGCGGGAGCCTCGTCGGGGGTATCGACCACCCAGTCGGTCAACACGGCCCACGTGCCCAGCAGAATCTTGACCGGGGCAAATTTAAGAAGGTGTTGATGAAGCGAGGCCAAATCGACCGGAATTTTGTAGGCAAACCAGTTGCAGCCGGTGCAATCGCCCGCGTTTTCATCGGACGTATCGGAATGGGAGTCGTCGCAACCGGGCAACGTGAGTTCGAGGCATATCATGCCATTGGCGTGGTGATGGTGGGGGAGTACCGTTGAGAGGATTCCCAAACAACCCGCCAGCAACAAGATCACTATTTTCAGCCTTTTAGCCCACATACTGATTGGTTTTGCAACGACAAAGGTAAACCCAATCGGGCGGAATGAGGTTAAACGGGTTACCCTTTTGGCCCAAATTTAAAGATATTTAATATTCATCATCTTCGTCGTCGATGTCGTCATCGAAATCGAAATCAAAATCGAAACCATCGTCGGCATATTGCGATTCGAGGAACTGAGCCATCTGCCGGCCATCGCGCTTCGTGGGGCGTCCCAGCCCCTTCTGCCGGTTGACAAAGCCGCTGATGCGCACCATGTCGAGCAATTCATATTGCTCGGGCGGCGTGATGTTTTCGAGATAGCCGGGTACCAGCTTGGCCCCCATTCGGTTCTCGGCCAGAGCCAGTATCTTGAACGAGTAGGTCACGGGCGGCTTGCGCACCTGTATCGTGTCGCCCACCTTGACCGTGCGCGAAGGTTTCACCCCCACGCCGTCGACCATCACCCGACCCTTCTTGCAGGCTTCGGTGGCAATGGTGCGGGTCTTGAAGATGCGGGTAGCCCACATGAACTTATCGATTCTTACCTCCTCTTTTGCCATAGTTCCTATTTGTTGTTGTACTGGTTCATGGTCTGCTGCACACCGGCCAGACAGAAACTCTTGATAATCTCGCCGGCCCGTTCGAGTTTCTCGGGCAGTTCGGCCTCTTGCTCGGGGGGAAAGGCTCCCAGCACGAAATCGACCTGACCGCCCCGCGGAAAGTCGTTGCCTATCCCGAAACGCAACCGGGCATACTCCTGGGTGCCCAGCGTAGCGCAGATGTGCTTCAACCCGTTGTGCCCGGCATCGCTGCCCTTGGGTTTCAGCCGCAGGGTACCGAAGGGGAGTGCCAGATCGTCGACCACGACAAGCAGATTTTCGATGGGGATATTCTCCTTCTGCAACCAGTAGCGCACGGCATTGCCGCTCAGGTTCATATAGGTCGATGGTTTGAGCAACACGAGGGTGCGTCCCTTGATGCGCAACTCGCAGGTGGCGCCGTAACGGCCGTCGGTAAAAACGAGATTGGACGCCTTAGCCAAGGCGTCCAATACTCTGAATCCTATGTTATGCCGGGTATTCTCGTATTCGTAACCGATATTACCCAGCCCTACAATCAGATATTTCATCTATACACAGATGGGGATTAATTAGTCTTGTTTAGCCTGAGCACCACGGGCGGCACGAGTCAAGTTGACGGCGCAAACCACGGCGTTCTTGGCGTTCATCAGTTCGAGACCCTCGAAGTGGAGGTCGCCTACTTGCAGCGTCTTGCCCAATCCCAGGTTGTCGATGTTGATTACCAGACGCTCGGGGATATTGGTGTAGATGGCTTTTACTTTGAGTTTTCTCATCGAGAGGCTCAGTTTACCACCGGCACGCACACCTTCGGAGTGACCTTCGAGTTGAACGGGAACTTCCATTACAACCGGTTTCTTGTCGGTTACTTCGAGGAAATCCATGTGCAGGATATTATCGGTTACGGGGTGGAATTGCAGGTCTTTCAAAACGGCCATCTTCTTCTCACCGTCGATGTTCAGCTCTACGGCAAAGATATCGGGAGTGTAAACCAGTTTGCGAACAGAGTCTTTGGTTACTGTAAAGTCGGTAACGATGATACCTTTTTTACCGCCGGTAAGTTCTACCAGTTTCTCGCAGGGTTTCAACGTGCCGGTATAAGGCAGGTCAACCAGTTCGCCACCATTGAGCACGGCGGGAATCAGGTTTTGTTTACGCAACTCTTTAACAGCTTTCTTGCCCAGATCGGTACGGGCCGTACCATTCAATTGGAATGTTTTCATTGTTTTGTGGTTTTGTGTTACTCAAAATTAAGTTGTTTTCTCTTGCTCCTTAATTTCCCATCACACGGAATTTTCAAAAAGCGGTGCAAAGTTAGCATATTATTTTCTAATGCACAATAGCTTACTCTATTATTCCGAACAAATTCTCGCTGTTTTCATTTGACCAGGAGGGAGAGGAGATTCTTTATCTATTAACGGATTGAACAGTACCCTCTCTTTCCGTCATTCTTCCTTATGTATTTTGAAAGAGAAACGACACTGAACGACAAAAAAATTCAAGGGAACATACCCCCTTTCCATTCGTCTTTTATATCTTTGTAGCTCAGAACAAATAAAAAACAAACCTATCGTCATGAAAGGAAAGATTTTGGTTACCGGGGGAACGGGTTACATCGGCTCCCACTCGACCGTAGAGCTGCAAAACGCAGGCTACGAAGTTGTTATCATCGACAATTTGTCCAACTCGAACATCGAGGTGCTCGATGGCATCGAACGCATCACGGGCGTGCGCCCCACTTTCGTACAGGCCGACTGTACCGACATCGAGGCGTTGCGCAAGCTCTTCCAGGATAACCCGGGCATCAAGGGTATTATCCACTTCGCAGCCAGCAAGGCAGTGGGCGAATCGGTACAGAAACCGTTGCTCTACTACCGCAACAACCTGCTGTCGCTCATCAACCTGCTCACACTCATGCCCGAGTTTGGCGTAGAGGGCATCGTCTTCTCGTCGTCGTGCACGGTCTACGGTCAGCCCGACGTGCTGCCGGTCGACGAAACGGCTCCCATCAAACCGGCTCTGTCGCCCTACGGCAACACAAAACAGATCAGCGAGGAGATTATCAAAGATACGCTCCACGCCAACGCACCTTTCAAATCGATTATCCTCCGCTACTTCAACCCCATCGGAGCTCACCCCAGTGCCGAAATCGGCGAGCTGCCCAACGGCGTACCCCAAAACCTCATTCCCTACCTCACCCAGACGGCTATCGGTATCCGCAAGGAGCTGAGCGTGTTCGGCGATGACTACAACACGCCCGACGGGTCGTGCATTCGCGACTACATCAACGTGGTCGACCTGGCCAAGGCTCACGTGATTGCCATGAACCGCATGCTCGAAAAGAAATCGCCCGAGGCTATCGAAATCTTCAACCTGGGCACGGGCCGCGGCGTATCGGTGCTCGAACTGATCAACGCCTTTGAAAAGGCCACGGGTGTAAAGGTTCCCCACAAAATCGTAGGCCGTCGCGAAGGCGACATCGAACAGGTGTGGGCCAACCCCGCCAAGGCCAACAAGGTATTGGGCTGGACTGCCGAGACAGGTATCGAAGACACGCTGGCTTCGGCCTGGAAATGGCAGTTGAAACTGCGTGAAAGAGGTATCATGTAACCGACACCCCTTCCCTATCACATACAGGAAGCGAGACTGGCCCCGGCGAGTCTCGCTTCTTGCTTTACACCTCTCCAAAAAGGAAAATCTTCCCCTTGACAAAGCGCGTGAAATGTTTTACTTTTGCTTCATCGAAAACCCTATTAAACAAATCGATCGTATAATTAGAAAAGGTATCTTTTTAGTATCGGGCGTGCTGCTGGCCTCAATGTGCGCGGGCGGGTGCAGCCAGTCGCAGAAGCAGGCTTCGGCCACCGACGAAGAGCAGGCTCTCTTTGCCTGCACCGACAGCATCACCACCGTGTGCGACAGCATACTGACCCAAATCAGAGACAATGCCCAGGAGCGGCTGATGCAGCTGAGCCTCTTCGGCGAACTGCCGCAAGCACTCATTGACAGTCTGGGAATAAGCCAGGGAGTTCCCGCATCGGTCAGCACCTTCCTGCTTGAAATCGACGGCAAGCGCATCTTGTTCGACACGGGTATGGGAGCCCCCGACAGCCGGTTGCTCACCAATCTGTCGGCCGTAGGAGTCACTCCGGCCGACATCGACTACCTCTACCTGACTCACTTCCACGGCGACCACATCGGCGGCATGATGAAGGGCGACTCGGTGGTATTCCCCCGGGCCGAGGTCTATGCCGCCCAACAGGAGTATGACGCTTGGACGCAGATGCCCGACGAGCAAAAGGCTCAGGTCGTGGCTACGATGGAGGCCTACAAGGAGCGTCTGCACCTGGTGGCCTATGGCGACACACTGCCCTGTGGAGTGGTTGCCCTCAACTGCGCGGGACACACCCCGGGACACACGGCCTACCAGGTGGGCAAGTTTATCATCGCCGGCGACCTGGTGCACGGTGCCGCCCTGCAACTGGCTCACCCCGAGATTTGCGCCGCCTACGACATGGACCCGCAAGCGGCTATCCAGAAACGACGCCATTTCCTCGACTACGCCCGTCAGAACCACCTGTTCCTGGCCGGTATGCACCAGCCGGCAGGCCATGCGAAATAACCCGCACCCGGGCACTCGGACAAGTGCCGCCGGACTACACACGACAAGGGCCGTACCCGCAACGGGGTACAGCCCTTGTCGTTTTTACAAGATCGCCCGGCAGCCCAGGTGAACTATATCTCCGTCGTGAGGCTGAACTCCTTATCGGCAAAGAGTTCGGCCAAGCCCGAAATCTGCTTGTAGCGCAACAATTCGTCCTTATCCATACCGATGTTCTTCATAATCCAACTGTCGGACATGCCGGCCTTGGTCAACTCCGAAACGATTTCGCACATCAGCTCGACGTTATGCGTGCCCCGGGCCCGGTTGTGGCGAATGGTCGAGGCCATGCGGTTCGAGATGTCCTTGTCGATGACCACCACCGGCAACAGTCCCCTCTCCCGCTCATAGATGCGGGGCGAGGTGAGCATTACCTTGTAGCGGTGAAAACCGTCGACCAGCTCGTACTGGTCGGTATCGGGCCGGTAGTAGCACACACAAGGCATCGTGTAGCCGTCCTCCCAAATCGAGAGTTCAAGCAACTTCATCTCGGGCGGAGCCACTACGTTGGGATTATAGGTATTGGCCACCACCTTCTCCACCGGGACGGCGATGACCCGGTAGACCGGACTTTTATACTCTTCCATCTCTTTTATAATGTTTTATACTTTTCCATAACTCGATCTTTCAACTCCTTCTCGACCTTGTTGAGCGAAAAGCCCATATACTTGCAGGTGTGGTCGTTTTTGAGAATGCAGATGCACATGCGCTTGAAGGTGGGCAACTCCTTGAATTCGGGCAGGTCGATGTCGTCGAGATACTCCATCTTGACCGGGCGCTTGGCGGTCTTGTAGTTGGAATGGTCGCCCACGACGATAGGAATGCCCATGGCTTCGAGTTTCTCGATGGTCTCGTCGGCCAGACAGCCTCCCTTCTCGCGCCAGAAGTTGATGCTCACCGCCAGTTTGCGCTGGTAGTTGCGCCGCGTCTCCTCGGGCAGGGTCTGCAACAGGAAATGGAGATACCGCTCCCACGTCATGCCGGGCGGCAGCTTCACCGAATGCCAACCCATCATCGAGGAGCGACCGTACAGACCGGCAAAATTCACCCCGTTGACCCGGTTCACCATCTTGCCCCACGTGTCGGGGTCGATGGCCCGGTAGAGGCGCAGGCTCGAAATAGCCTGCGAGATAAAGGGGCTGGCTACCCGCTGCTTGTCGAGGGGGACGCCCGCCCGATAGTAGAGGTCGTAGAGGCGGTTGTAGTCCCAACGGAAACGGCCGTTGGCCACCCAGATGTCGGTCGTGAGCCAATCGTGTATGGGGTAGGCATTGCAAATGCCGTATTTCATCTCGCGAATCCATTTCAGCCCCTTGTACTTTTTATAGTTGCGGTCACTGTGTACCGTGCGCCAACGGTTCAGGCTCTCCTGACTGCGTATACCTATCAGGCAACAAGTACGCTGGGCCGACTTCCGCTTGTGCAGCCACTCGGCAAATTTGATTTGAAACTCATAGTCCCACAAGTCATCGGTGAAGAAGTCGAAATCTTCCCGCGTATAGGCACCTTCGGGCATCTCCCGCACCCACATTTCGCGCTTCGACTCCTCCCACGGTCGCCAGTAACTCTGGAACATCGAGGTGCAGGTCAACACCTTGCAGGGCACGCACACCCGATAGACGTCCAGTATATCGGCGTTGGAGGCCAGCACCCGGTCGACATAGCGAATGGTCTCCTGATACTGCACCTCATAGTCGATGTGAAACACGCCCAGTCGGCGGCCCGGCTGCTTGCGGCGAATATAGTCGATGCAGAGGTTCAGCAACACGCCGCTGTCTTTTCCGCCCGAAAAGGAGACGTAGACATGGTCGAAATCGGTAAATATGCGGTCGAGCCGCTCCATGGTTACGTCATACACGCTGTTTCTGAAACTGTTCATTGTCCCCGTACTCCATTTTGACATATAACTTCCAGTTCTTCACCGGCGAAAAACCGCAGGCTTTGAATATATCGGCGTGCCTCACATGCACCATTGCACTGAGTGGTAACTCCGGAGCAAACTCGGCAACAGCCGCCCCGATGAGCTCCATCAACAGTTCGGGCGAATCGCCGGCCGCATAATAGTTATCGATATATGCTCCGGCCGTTTTGCGCTCGACAGGCATGAATCCTACAACCGAATCGCGGTCCAAGGCCACAAACCACAAGTGCTTGCGCGATGTCTTAAACGGATAATTGTTGTTTTGCCGAATAACGGGAACACTCATGACCAACGGCGCAACAAGCATATAGAGCCGTGCGTCTGTTCCCGGCAATTTCTCTATTATCATGGTGGAGCATTTAATTCGAGTTACCGGGCTCTCTACGAAAAAGAGCCCCCTACTCTTTATAAGTTTCAACAAAAATAAGAAAAGATTTACGAAAACAAAACAGGGCATCTCTCATTTCATCAAACGGAACCTTGCTCCCCCTCATCACCTTTGCCACCACAAACTTCCGCCAAAAGTTCCGGGCTCCCTGCTTCCCACCGGCAAAAACAAGGCAGACTACTTGTCGGCCTCGGTAATCCTACATTATTTCGGTTTTTTATTTGTTTCTCTCACTCAAAAGGCTATCTTTACCCCCGATTCAAAAATATTCTTAAAATCGAATATTTTTATATAGAATAATTTTAGAATTAGAACTATTCTAATTACATTTGCACCAGAAATCAAATCCTATAAACCAAACACATCAACAAAAACGAAACGTCATGAAAAGTATCAAAGGAACTCAGACCGAACAGAATCTGTTAAAGTCGTTCGCCGGTGAATCACAAGCCCGCACCCGCTACACCTTCTTTGCCAGCGTGGCCAAGAAAGAGGGTTTTGAACAAATCAGCGCCATCTTCATGGAGACGGCCGAACAGGAGAAAGAGCATGCCAAGAAATTCTTCAAATACCTCGAAGGGGGCATGGTCGAGATTACGGCTGCCTTCCCCGCCGGAGTTATCGGCACCACGGCCGAAAACCTGAAAGCTGCTGCCGAGGGTGAAAACGAAGAGTGGGTAGACCTCTATCCTCACTTTGCCGACGTAGCCGAACAAGAGGGATTCCCCGCCGTAGCCCTCACCTTCCGCAATGTAGCCAAGGTGGAAGCCGAACACGAAAAACGCTATCGCAAACTGCTGGCCAATGTCGAGAACGGAACCGTATTCTCGGCCGACGAAGAGATTGAATGGCAATGCCGCAACTGCGGATACGTGTACCGCGGCAAGAATGCCCCCGAACAATGCCCGGCCTGCGCTCACCCGCGTGCCTACTTTGAACGGAAAAAGAACAACTACTAATAATCGCCCCGACCCCTGTCAGTGGCTCCGGCAGAGCCGACCGACAGGGGTTTCGTTCACCCTGTACCGATATGGATATAAACGCCTTACGACAAATCACTTACGGCCTCTACGTAGTAGGGACCAGCGATAACGGACGCCCCACGGGCTGCATCATCAACACCTGTTTCCAGGTGACCAGCGAGAATCCCATCGTGGCCATCTCGATGAACAAGAACAACTACACCCACGATGCCATCTTGCGGCACCGCCGGTTCAGCCTGGCCATTCTGGCCGAGGAGAGCGACGCAAGCCTCATCACCACCTTCGGCTTCCAGTGCGGACGCGATCGCAACAAATACGAGGGACGCGACTACTCGTGGCAACACGACACCCCGGTGCTGAAAGGGAAATTTGCCGGACACATCATCTGCGAACTGCTGCATGTGGCCGACAACGAGACCCACGACGTATTCTTCGCCCGGGTCATCGACACCCTGCCCGACGACGGCACTCCCATGACCTATGCCTACTATCACCAGGTGATCAAGGGACGGGCTCCCAAGAACGCCCCCACCTATGTGGCCGAGCCGGAAACGCCCAATACCCCTGAAACACCCCGTCCCCAAAGCACCAAGCGGTATGTGTGCGAGGTGTGCGGCTACATTCACGAAGGCGAATTGACCGACGATTTCAAATGCCCGGTATGCCAGGCCCCCCGTAGCTGTTTCAAAGAAATATAATTTTCGAGCGAACTAAGTTCCCGTTGAAGAGTTTTACTTTCGACGGGAATTTTTATTTTTGCAGGCCACGTCTCCTCGAAGCCTACTCCCGACGAGAGGTATCGCGTGGCACAATCATCGACCATTACTCTTTACTGTTTCGTTATGGATTTCATTCTTGACTATCATCTGCAAGGACTTGTTATCGGGGTCTGCACCTTCCTCATCATCGGGCTGTTTCACCCGGTCGTCATCAAAGCCGAGTACTACTGGGGCACCCGCTGCTGGTGGATTTTCCTGCTGCTCGGGCTGGGCGGAATCGCCGCCTCGCTATGGCTCGAAAATGTGATGCTTTCGTCACTGGCCGGCGTGTTTGCCTTCTCCTCGTTCTGGACCATCAAAGAGCTCTTCGACCAGGAAAAGCGGGTGCAAAAGGGGTGGTTCCCCAAAAATCCCCGGCGCACCTACAAATTTTAAGCGCCCAAAAGCCACATTTAACGGACTCCCGTATACCAATACGACAAAAAAAGGTTATCTTTGCCGTAGATATATTGTTGCCGATATGAAAAAGCTATACGCCATACTCTTCGCTCTGGCTTTGGGTGCAGCCATCGCACTGCAGACTTTCGCACAGATTTCTGCGGAACAGGCCGTATGGACTCTCAACGACAACAACCGCAGCGACAACAACTCCCGCGAGCAGGCAATCGAGGTATCGAGCAAAGAGGGCAACATCTATGTGCGCACCCCCCGCAAGATACAGGTAACCATCTACACCATCTTGGGGCAGGTCGTTACCGACCGCACGCTCAATCCCGGCCTGTCGGAAATCAAGATAGGTACCCGCGGCATCTACCTGGTCAAAATCGAAGGCCGCACCCAGAAAGTCGCCCTGTAATCTCACCCTGCCTTCACGACAAAAAGCGGCAATCGTCCGGCATTGACAAATGTCGGAGCATCAACACCGGTTCTGCACCAGCAGGAGCATCGGTTCACAGATTCCCGGTAAACTAATTAGCCCCCAAATTTCTAATTCTCGGCTTTTATTCCTATCTTTGTCCTTATAAAGTCAAACACATAAACATCGAAATTATGGAAAGTATCGATTGGTCAAACCTGTCGTTCGGCTATATGCCCACCGACTACAATGTACGATGCACCTACAAAGACGGAAAATGGGGCGACATCACGGTTACCAGTTCACAAACATTTGAAATACACATGGCAGCCACCTGCCTGCACTACGGACAAGAGGCTTTCGAGGGTATGAAAGCCTTCCGGGGAAAGGACGGAAAGATTCGCATCTTCCGCATGGACGAGAACGCCGCCCGTCTGCAAAGCTCGTGCCGTGGTATCATGATGCCCGAGTTGCCCACCGAGAAATTTAACGAAGCCATCTTGACGGTGGTCAAGAAAAACGAACGCTTCGTACCTCCCTACGAGAGCGGCGCTTCGCTCTACATTCGCCCGCTGCTCATCGGCACATCGGCTCAGGTAGGTGTAAAACCGGCCAAGGAATACCTCTTCATTGTCTTCGTTTCGCCGGTAGGCCCGTACTTCAAGGAGGGTTTCAAACCTACTCCCATGGTTATCCTGCGCCAGTACGACCGCGCCGCACCGCTCGGCACCGGCCGCTACAAAGTGGGTGGTAACTATGCCGCCAGCCTGGTTTCGGGCGAGAAGGCTCATGCCATGGGCTACTCGGCCGTGCTCTATCTCGATGCCAAGGAGAAGAAATATATCGACGAATGCGGCCCGGCCAACTTCTTCGGAATCCGGGGCAACAGCTACATCACCCCCAAATCGACCTCGATTCTCCCCTCGATTACCAACAAGAGCCTCATGCAACTGGCCGAAGACATGGGCATGACCGTCGAGGTGCGTCAGGTACCCGAGGAGGAACTTGCCACGTTCGACGAAGCCGGAGCCTGCGGTACGGCTGCCGTAATCAGCCCCATCGCCCGCATCGACGATCTCGACGAAAACAAGTCGTATGTATTCTCGAAAGACGGCAAACCCGGTCCCATCTGCGAAAAACTCTATCACAAGCTGCGCGCCATTCAATATGGCGACGAGCCCGATACGCACCACTGGGTTACCATCGTAGAGTAATCGACAATCACCCCCATATCCGGCAGCCCGAGAGCAATGCGCTTCGGGCTGCCGCTTTATCAACCTATTTCACAGTCATGGACGTTCAAGCTGTTTTCAACAAATACTACCAACCGGGCACCCCACTCTACCAAAGCGTGTGGTCGCACAGTCGGCTGGTAGCCGAGAAGGCCCTGCAACTGGCCAAGGCCCACCCCGAACTTAACCTCGATCTCGACTTTGTCTACGAAGCCGCCATGCTCCACGACATCGGCGTATTCCTCACTCACGCCCCTTCGATTTACTGCATGGGCGACAAGCCTTACATCTGCCACGGCATACTGGGGGCCGAACTGATGCGGGCCGACGGCTATCCCCGGCACGCTCTCGTGTGCGAACGTCACACCGGCACGGGACTCACCGTCGACGACATCATCGCCCAGAATCTGCCCCTGCCGCATCGCGACCTCTGCCCGGTCACGCTCGAAGAGAAGCTCGTGTGCCTGGCCGACAAATTCTACTCCAAGTCGAACCCCGATCGGGAGAAACCCCTCGACAAAGTGCGCCAAAGCGTGGCCCGGTATAGCGAAGATTCGTTGCGGCGGTTCGACGAAATGGCCAAGCTGTTTCTCTAACCGGCCGAGGCTCAATCGATTCGGTCAAGTCTGTCCCAACAGAGAATAAAATATATTAAATAAAGTCCAAAGGCCGATAAGTCGTAGAAAATGTGTATTTTTGCGCTTTGATTACAGATGGACACCCCGATGTCAAAAGAGAGTAAAAAATACGCCATACTTTTATCGCTTCTATTCTCTTCCCTGTTTGTGTCGCTCATTGCACAAGACAGGCACCCGTCATATTCTGCGGCGACATCGGCCGATTCTACCCCCGCAAACGACAGCTCGGCAACCGCCTTGCCGCTTGCAGTGCCGGCTCTGCCCGACAGTACCGGTGTCGACTCCCTTGCGGCCGATTCGCTCTCGAACGATTCACTGGCCACCGACTCGGTACCCAAAAAGAAAAAGAACGGGCTCACCTCGGTGGTCGACTACCAGGCCAACGACTCGATTGTCTTTACCAACGGCAACGAGGTGTACATGTACGGGAAAGGAGTCGTTCAGTTCGACGGCATGGAGCTGAATGCCGACCAGATAGAGATGAACATGGACAGCAGCCAGGTCTACGCCGTAGGCCGTCCCGATACGGTGGGCGACATCGTGGGACGCCCCGTATTCAAGGACAAGAGCGGCGAGTACGAGTCGGAGACCATGCACTACAACTTCAAGACCAAGAAGGGCTACATCACCAACATCGTGACCCAGCAGGGCGAAGGCTATCTGACCGGCGGCCAGACCAAGAAGATGGACAACGACGAGTTCTACATGAAGGACGGCAAGTACACCACCTGCGACAACCACGAGCACCCGCACTTCTACCTGCAACTGACACAGGCCAAGGTGCGTCCCAAGAAAAACATCGTCACGGGACCCGCCTACATGGTGCTGGCCGACGTGCCCCTGCCGCTGGCCATACCCTTCGGCTTCTTCCCCTTCACCGAGAAATATTCGTCGGGTATCATCATGCCCACCTTCGGCGACGAGTTGGAACGGGGCTACTACCTGCGCGACGGCGGTTACTACTTTGCCATCAACGACTATGTCGACCTGGCCCTCACCGGCGAAATCTACACCAAGGGGTCGTGGGGTGTCAACGCCCGGTCGGCCTACATCAAGCGGTACAAATACTCGGGTAACGTCGATTTGAGTTTCATCACCACCATTACGGGCGACAAGGGGTTGCCCGACTACTCCAAGATGAAAAACTTCAAAGTCGCATGGACTCACACCCAGGATACCAAGAACAACCCCAACATGTCGCTCTCGGCCAGCGTGAACTATACCACCAGCGGATACACCCGCAACGACCTGAACAGCTACTACAACGCCAACGCCTTCACCGAGAACACCAAGAGTTCGACGGTCAACATGACCTACCGCGTGCCCAACTCGCCGTGGAGCTTCTCGGCCACGGCCAACGTCACCCAGCGCACCCAGGACTCCACGTTGAACGTGTCGTTCCCCAACCTCACCATATCGATGGGGCAGGTCTATCCCTTCAAGCGGAAAACGGTGGTGGGTAACGAGCGATGGTACGAACGGATACAGCTGTCGTACAGCGGACGCTTCCAGAACTCGATTCTCACCAAGCAGGACCAGATTCTCAAATCGAACCTCATCAAGGACTGGCGCAACGGCATGTATCACAACATACCCATCTCGGCCACCTTCAACCTGTTCAAATACTTGAACCTCACCGCCAGCTTCAACTTTACCGACCGCATGTACTCCAACAAGGTGATGCAGGATTGGGACACGCAACAGGCGCGCGTCGTGCGCGATACGGTCTACGGCTTCTACAACGTGTACAACTACTACGGTTCGTTGAGTGCCGACACCAAGCTCTACGGTTTCTACACCCCGTGGAAGATATTCGGCGACAAGGTGCAGGCCATTCGCCACATCTTCACCCCCACGATATCGTTCAGTGCCGCGCCCGATTTCAGTGCACCCCGGTATGGATTCTGGGATTCCTACTCCTATGTCAACGAATATGGCGAGACGGTGACGACCAAATACTCGCCCTTCTCGAACGGCGTGTATGGTACGGTGTCGCAGGGCCGGCAGGGAACCGTGTCGTTTGCCGTGTCGAACAACTTGGAGATGAAGGTCAAGTCGGACCGCGACTCGACCGGCGTGCGCAAGATTTCGCTCATCGAGAACCTCTCGGCCAACATGAGCTACAACATGGCGGCCGACTCCATGAAATGGAGCAACCTGAATACCTCGATTCTCATCAAGCTGACCAAGAATTTCAACTTGCAGATGAGTGCCGTGTGGGATACCTATACCTACCAGCTCGACCGATACGGAAACCCCGTGCGGGTGAACAAACCTCGCTGGACCGTGGGCAAGGGGATCGGTCGGTTGTCGAGCACGGGCACCTCGTTCTCTTATACCTTCAACAACGACACCTTCAAGAAGAAAGATAAAGACTCCGATTCCAAGAACACGCAGCAACAGAGGCAACAGCCCAACGCACTGCCGACCGATCCCAATTCGGGCGACGAGGAAGAGGAGGCACCCGGCGACTCCGATGTACAGTTCGGCCCCGACGGTTACTCCATCTGGGAAATCCCGTGGAGCCTCTCCATCAACTACTCGGTCAACTATGGGTACGGCACATTCAACAAAAAGAAGATGGAGTATAACGGCCGGTTCACCCAGAACCTCAGCCTCTCGGGCAACATCAACCTCACGAAAAACTGGTCGTTCAACTTCTCGGCCAGCTACGATTTCAATGCCAAGAAGATTGCCTACATGAACTGCAACGTCACCCGCGACATGCACTGCTGGTCGATGAGTGCCAGTTTTGTGCCGGTGGGTCCCTACAAGTCGTACAATTTCCACATCAGCGTGAAATCGTCGCTGTTGCAAGACCTCAAATACGACAAACACGGCAACTCCTACAACAGCCTCGACTGGTATTAGTCGCCGACGGCTCTTGCCGCAATGGCAAAAAAGTCGTACTTTTACACCTCATTCAATCCCATTGCTATGCAAGCCGACAATCAGCTTATACTCGACCATCTGGACCAACCCATATTCCGGCTCATCGGCGAAGTAGCCGACGCGATGAACCGTCCCTGCTTCGTCATCGGAGGCTATGTGCGCGACATCTTTCTGCACCGCCCCTCCAAAGATATCGACATCGTCACGCTGGGCAGCGGCATCGAGCTGGCCGAGGCGCTGGCCGCCCGGCTGGGCAAGCGGGCCCACCTGTCGACCTTCCGCAATTTCGGTACGGCCCAGGTAAAATACAACCGCCGGGACGAGCATCTGGAAATCGAGTTCGTGGGCGCCCGCAAAGAGTCGTACAGTCACGACTCGCGCAAGCCGGTGGTCGAGGACGGTACCTTGCAGGACGACCAGAACCGGCGCGACTTTACCATCAACGCCCTGGCCTTGTGTCTGAACCACGACCGGTGGGGCGAACTGGTCGACCCCTTCGGGGGTATGGCCGACCTGGAACGGGGCATCATTCGCACCCCGCTCGACCCCGACGTCACATTCAGCGACGACCCCCTGCGCATGATGCGGGCCATACGGTTTGCCACGCAACTCAACTTCCAAATCGAGCCCGAGACCTTTGCCGCCATCGAGCGTAACTGCTCGCGTATCGAGA
Organism: Barnesiella viscericola DSM 18177; assembly: GCF_000512915.1. Lineage (GTDB taxonomy): Bacteria > Bacteroidota > Bacteroidia > Bacteroidales > Barnesiellaceae > Barnesiella > Barnesiella viscericola. The sequence goes on along the minus strand of NZ_CP007034.1, from coordinate 2,089,897 downwards.
TTATCTCGAAAGAGCGCATCATCGACGAACTGGGCAAAATCATGCGCTCCGACATTCCGTCGAAGGGCTTCATCTTGCTCGACGAGTGCAAACTGCTGCCCCTCATCTTCCCCGAGCTGTCGGCGCTCAAAGGGGTGGAAACCGTCGAGGGACGCGGTCACAAGGACAACTTCTACCACACGCTCGCCGTGCTCGACAATGTGGCGTTGCGCAGTCAGAACGAATGGCTGCGGTGGGCTGCCCTGCTGCACGACATCGGCAAGCCCCGCACCAAACGCTACGATGCCCGGCTGGGGTGGACCTTCCACAACCACAACTACGTGGGCGAGAAGATGATTCCCGGTATCTTCCGCCGCATGAAGTTGCCGCTCAACGACAAAATGAAATATGTGCAGAAGCTGGTGGGGCTGCACATGCGTCCCATCGTGCTGGCCGAAGAGGTGGTTACCGACTCGGCCGTGCGCCGGTTGCTCTTCGACGCAGGCGACGACATCGACGACCTGATGATACTCTGCGAGTCGGACATCACCTCGAAGAACCGCGAGAAGGTGAAACGGTTCCTCGACAACTTTGAACTTGTGCGTACCAAACTGCGCGAAATCGAAGAGAAGGACAGCATTCGCAACATGAAGCTGCCCATACGCGGTGAAGAAATCATGGAGACTTTCGGGCTTCCCCCCTCGCGACCAGTGGGTGAAATCCTGTCGGCCATCAAAGAGGCAATTCTCGACGGGAAGATTCCCAACGAGCACGAGCCCGCCCGTCAGTTCATGCTCGAGACGGCTGCCGCTATGGGGCTTCAACCCGTGGCGAAATAGCATAAATATGAAGTATCTTACACATCACAGCCCATAAACCACTCAAATAGATATTATTTTGTCAATTTTTATTTTAAAGTGAAAGTTTTTCTGTAAAAATGCTTTCACTTTATTTCTTTTTACTATCTTTGCCGGCACATGCAAAGCAAAATGCCCTCTATTTGGCACAGATTGTCATCAGATTGAACCCATAAGCGGCACCAGGCTACGGTTCCAATCTGCACACTTGCAGGGTATTACACAGGCAGTCGCATCCATCTAACCAAATAACATACTTATCAATGAAAACGACAGAAGTATTGAACGAATTGAAACGCCGATTCCCCAACGAGCCGGAGTACCACCAGGCGGTGGAAGAGGTATTGTCGACCATCGAGGAGGTGTACAACCAGCACCCCGAGTTTGACCGCTACAACCTGATTGAACGCTTGTGTATCCCCGACCGCATCTTCTCGTTCCGGGTCACCTGGGTCGATGACCAGGGTCGCGTGCAGACCAACATGGGCTACCGTGTGCAACACAACAACGCTATCGGTCCCTACAAGGGAGGTATCCGGTTCCACTCGTCGGTCAATCCTTCTATTCTGAAATTCCTCGCCTTCGAGCAGACCTTCAAAAATGCCCTCACCACGCTGCCGATGGGTGGCGGTAAAGGCGGATCCGATTTCAGCCCCAAGGGCAAATCCGACATGGAAATCATGCGCTTCTGCCAGGCCTTCGTGACCGAACTGTGGCGCTACATCGGCCCTGATACTGACGTGCCGGCCGGCGACATCGGCGTGGGCGGACGCGAGGTAAGCTACATGTACGGCATGTACAAGAAACTGGCCCGCGAGAACACGGGAACCTTCACCGGCAAAGGACTCGAATTCGGCGGTTCGCTCATTCGTCCCGAGGCCACCGGCTACGGCAACGTCTATTTCCTGCTCGAGATGCTCAAAACCCGCGGCATCGACCTCAAAGGCAAGGTAGTCACCGTATCGGGTTCGGGCAACGTGGCTCAATACACCGTGCAAAAACTCATCTCGTTGGGAGCCAAGGTAGTGACCATGTCCGACAGCGACGGCTACATCTACGATCCCGACGGCATCGACGAAAAGAAACTGGCCTATATCTTTGAACTTAAAAACCTCTACCGCGGCCGCATACGCGAATATGCCGAGGAGTATGGTTGCAAATATGTCGAGGGCGGACGTCCCTGGGGCGAGAAGTGCGACATCGCCATGCCCAGTGCCACCCAGAACGAACTCGACGGCGACGATGCCCGCACCCTGCTGGCCAACGGCTGTTTCGCCGTATCGGAGGGTGCCAACATGCCCTCGACCCCCGAGGCCATCGAGCAGTTCCTCGCAGCCAAGATTCTCTACGCTCCGGGCAAAGCAGCCAATGCCGGCGGCGTGTCGGTGAGCGGCTTGGAGATGACGCAAAACTCCATGAAGATCAGCTGGACGGCCGAAGAGGTGGACCAGAAACTGAAACAAATCATGCACGACATTCACGAGCAGTGTACCCGCTACGGCAAGGAGAGCGATACCTACACCAACTACGTGAAGGGTGCCAACATCGCCGGCTTCATGAAAGTGGCCAAGGCCATGATGGCACAAGGCATCTTGTAATAAACAGAGTTAGTTATTGTTGAATAAGCCAGACAGGCGGGAGGTTCTCCAAAGGGTCTCCCGCCTGTTGTGGTTATGTCCTACCCGGGTGAGGCAAGTCACACAACTCAGTTGGGGGGCATTCTGCACTTACATCTGCTTCCTTATCGAGGTGCGGGGTGACGCACTTGGTCATACCGCGCTGCGACGCGGTATCCAGCAATACCAACACAAGATAATAAAAAGTATGCTTGTGCACCCTTTCACGACAACAACCCTCCCCTTTCTGGACCCCGCATCGAGTGCGGGGTGACACAATCTGTTGTTCATTCTTCTCTACAGCGAGAAGAACGAACCAAGAAGCGCCGCCGCTGTTATCGGGCTTCGTCGCTCGGAGGCTGGTGCCGTCCTCGGGGGCTGTGGAACTCGCTGCGTCAGACAGTCCTCGCCCTCATACCTCGGTCGGCTGGCCTCCTCCCGACCCGATAAAGGCGGAGGTTATCACCGCGACGGGAAGGAGGCTCGTCATTCCGCACTGCGACGCGAAATCCAGGAGTTCCTGCAAGAGATTACGTAAATAAATCTCCCACCTGCACTTTCTGGGCCCCGCATCGAAGTGCGGAGTGACACGCTTGGTCATACCGCGCTGCGACGCGGTATCCAGAAAAACCAACACAAGATAATAAAAAGTACGCTTGTGCACCCTTTCACAACAACAACTCTCTCCTATACTGAACCCCGCATCAAGTGCGGGTGACATCGTGCGCATCGGAGCGCAGGGTGGCACAAAGACTCCATCGAATACAGAGCGGCTCCCCCTCCTTACAGAAAAAATTCACTCTCCCTCAAAAAAATATTCCAAAATATTTGGTTTATATTATAAACCGATTTATATTTGTGTTGTTGGTAATTTTGGAGAGAGAAACCATATAGCTATATAGTTTATAAAATAAACCAATTTGTAAACCTTAAAAGAATCAACTTATGGAAGAGAAAAAACTGAATGAAAAGGAGAGCTTGGAGCTCATCACGCAGATGATCAGGCAGAGCCGCAGGAATATGGTTGTGGGCAGCGGTAACAGGTTTCTGCTCTACGGTTACTCGGCCGTGATACTTTCGATTATTGTCTTTGTGCTTGTGCGCACGACCGGCCACCTTACCTGGGCGGCCCTCTGGTTCGGCATGTTCCTTCCCTTTATCTACTCATGGCTATACGACCGCAAGCATCGCCCGGCGGTTGTCACCTATACCGACCGCATGATCAACGAGACCTGGAAGGTGATAGGGACCCTGTTTGTGATTACCGTGCTGGTGATGATGATACTGGGTTATGCGATGGGGAGTGTCAACTTTGCGCTGATGTTGCCGCTGGCGCTGATTTACTGTGGTATAGGTACCTCGATTACGGGGTTGGTGATTAAGGATTCGGTCCTGGCCTATCTGCCGCTTTTCGGACTCGTCTTTGCCATCTATATGCTCGTGGCTCTACCCTCGTTGCTCCACACACCGGTTACGTGGCATCTCTACTTTGGACTCTCGTTTCTCATCATGATGGTGATACCGGGACATAATCTCAACGCTAAATGCCGAAAATGATGTTACAGGAACTGGACCCTTTGTTGCATTCGCAACTGCGACTGGCTATCGTATCGATTCTCCTTTCGGTCGATGAGGCCGACTTTGTCTACCTGAAAGAGCAGACGGGGGCTACGGCCGGGAATCTGAGCGTGCAAATCGACAAACTGGCTGCTGCCGGATACATTCGGGTGACCAAGGAGTTTGTGGGGCGGAAGACCCGTACCTCCTGCCAGATTACCGAGAAGGGGTGCGAGGCTTTCGAGCGCTATGTCGAGGCCATCAAAAGCTACTTGAAGCTGTAACGGATTTGGGAATCCCCTATATGCCACAGGCGGGAATGCCGTTGCTGCCCCTTGGCATGGATCCCATACCGGGGGTGCGGGTGAAAGAAAGACCGTATCGGGGTGCGCAACGGCTCCACAATACAAAAAAAAGGCTGACCCGAAAACAACCGGGCCAGCCTTTTAATCTTTTTTGCAACGTTTAGAGCAGAGCCTTCACTTTGGCTTCGAGGTCGGCTTTCGAGGCCGAGCCCACGTGTTTGTCCACCAGCTTGCCGTCCTTGAAGAAGAGCAGCGTGGGGATACTGCGAATACTGTACTCGACGCTGATGTCGTCACCTTCGTCGACGTTGTATTTGCCGATTATCACTTTGCCGTCATACTCTTCGGCGAGTTCGTCGACCGAAGGGGCGATGGCCCGGCAGGGACCACACCATTCTGCCCAAAAGTCAATCACGACGGGCTTGCCCGAGGCGATCAGCTCTTTTGCATTTTCATCATTGATTTGCAATGCCATAACTTTATTCTTTTTGTGTTTTATCGTTCGTTTTATTGCGGAACAAAATTAGGTAATCTATGGTTGAGTCGCAAACGATTATTCATTTATTTTGAAGGTCACCTCTTCATTCTCGTTGAGGAAATCGATCAGCTCTTCGGTAATCATGGGGCGGCGACGCGAGCGCAATCGCACCGACTTGCCCAGCTCCGAATCATAGATCTTGAAGTTGAGTTCGGCCTTGTGCTGATGAGCCGGCGGCATGAAATCGGAGAGGGTCTGGATAAAGCCGTTTTTCACCAGACGGGCAGGCATCTCGATGGTGATGGAGTTGAGCATCGTCCCCTTCAACTCCGAGAGCAGCTTCATTTCAAGGATCTTCAAGTCGATGCGACCGGGGGTATATTTCGAGGGGACGCACCGGGCCCGTACCCACACGAAGGTGCCGTTGTTGGCTCCGAATTTGCCATAGTCAATAAAGTCTTGTCCGAAGAGGGGAATGTCGTCGGCGCCCGAGTAGTCCTCGATTTTCAGGAAGCCGTATTGGCCGCCTCGTTTGCCGATGCCGGTGCGGTAGTCGACCACCACGCCGCCGAAGGTAATCTCCTTGTCGAGCAGGGCTTCGCGGTTTTTCAAGTCGGTCATGCGGGTGTTGCAGCCGTAAAGCAGTTCGAGTTTGTAGGCATCGAGCGGGTGGGCCGACAGGTACATGCCCACGAGTTCGCGCTCCTTGTCAAGCCGTTCGATATCCGACAGAGGTACTCCCCGGGGTATCTCGGGCGGGGTGGTCACGATGGGAGCCTCGCTGCCGAAGAGTGAGGCCACCTGCGACATCTTGTCGCTCTGTACCTTCACGCCGTAGCGTACCAGGGTATCGAGGAAGGGCTCGCCTTTGCTGGTGAGGGCCGAGAAGTCTTCGCGGTGAATCTCCTTGAACGAGTCGAAAGCCCCCGAGATGGCCAGTGACTCGATGGTCTTCTTGCCGCAAGCCGAGAGGTTGACGCGCTCGACAAAATCGAATATTCCCTTGTAAGGCCCGTTGGCCTCGCGCTCCCGTACGATGGCCTGCACGGCCGAATCGCCCACACCCTTGATGGCTCCCAGCCCGAAGCGGATATTCCCCTTCTTGTTGACCGAGAACTTGTATTGGCTCTCGTTGACATCGGGCCCGAGTACCTGAATCTTCATGGACTTGCATTCGTCCATGAATTTGGTAATTTCGGTGATGTTGTTGAGGTTTCGACTGAGAACGGCCGCCATGTACTCCGAGGGATAGTTGGCTTTGAGGTAGGCCGTTTGGAAGGCCACCCACGAGTAGCAGGTGGCGTGGCTCTTGTTGAAGGCGTAGGAGGCAAACTTCTCCCAGTCGGCCCAGATTTTTTCGAGCACCTCTTTCTTGTGGCCGTTCTTCTCGCCGCCCGAGATAAAGAGGGGTTTCAGGGCGTCGAGCTTGTCTTTAAGTTTCTTACCCATCGCCTTTCGCAGACCGTCGGACTGGCCGCGGGTGAAGTTGGCCAGCAGTCGCGAGAGCAACATCACCTGCTCTTGGTAGACGGTGATGCCGTAGGTATCTTTCAGATATTTCTCCATGATGGGAATATCGTAGACGATAGGTTCCTTGCCCTGTTTGCGGGCGATAAACTGCGGGATATACTCCATAGGTCCCGGCCGATAGAGGGCGTTCATGGCGATGAGGTCCTCGAAGGTAGAGGGGTGCAGCTCCCGCAGGTATTTCTGCATACCGGCCGACTCGAACTGGAAGGTTCCGGTCGTGCGGCCGGCGCTGTACAGTTCGTAGGTTTTGGGGTCGTCAATGGGAATGGAGTCGATGTCGAGGTCGATGTGGCGGGTCTGCTTGATGTTTTCGACCGCCTCCTTGATGATCGAGAGGGTTTTCAGTCCCAGAAAGTCCATCTTGATGAGGCCGGTATCCTCGATGACGCTCCCTTCATACTGGGTCACGAGCATCTTTTCGCCGGTCTCCTTGTCGTCGGCCGTGCTCACGGGCACCCAGTCGGTAATATCGTCACGCCCGATGATGACACCGCAGGCGTGCACGCCGGTATTGCGCACGTTGCCTTCGAGCATCTGGGCATATTTCATCGTATCGGCCAGGAGTTGGTCGCTCGAATTGCAGGCGTCTTGCAGCTCCTTGACATTCTCGATACAGTTTTTCAGGTTTATTTTTTGAGCCTTGCCGTTCTTCTCGGGCAGACGGTCGGGAATGAGGCGGGTCAGCCGGTCCGACTCCGAGAGGGGCAGTTTCTGTACCCGGGCTACATCTTTGATGGCCAACTTGGTGGCCATCGTACCGTAGGTAATGATGTGGGCCACCTTCTCGGCTCCATATTTTTCGGTCACCCATTGCAGCACCCGTCCGCGGCCGTCGTCATCGAAGTCGACGTCGATATCGGGCAGCGAGATACGGTCGGGGTTGAGGAACCGCTCGAACAGCAAGTCGTACTTCATGGGGTCGATTTGCGTAATTTTCAAGCAGTAGGCCACTACCGAACCGGCGGCCGAACCACGGCCGGGACCTACCGACACGTCGAGCTCCTTGCGGGCGGCGTTGATAAAGTCCTGCACGATGAGGAAGTAGCCGGGGAAACCCATCGTCTTCATGATGTGCAGCTCGAAGTTGATGCGCTCCAAGACCTCGGGCGAGAGCTCCTCGCCGTAGCGCTCGTGGGCTCCCTTGAAGGTAAGCTCCTTCAAGTAGTCGGCTTCGAGCTTGATACGGTAGAGTTTCTCATATCCGCCCAGCTTTTCGATCTTCTTGCGGGCCGACTCCTCGTCCATCACCACGTTGCCGTTCTCGTCGCGGGTGAACTCGTTGAAAATGTCCTCGTCGGTATATTTGCGGCGATACTCCTCCTCGGTACCGAAGCTCTCGGGAATGGGGAAGGTAGGCATCAGCGGGGCGTGGTCGATCGAGTAGAACTCGACCTTGTCGAGAATTTCGAGCGTGTTGGCCAGCGCTTCGGGTACATCGGCAAAGATGTCGTTCATCTCCTGTTGCGTCTTCAACCACTCCTGTTTGGTGTAGAGCATGCGGGTGGGGTCGTCGAGATCCTTGCCCGTACTCAGGCAGATGAGCCGGTCGTGCGCCTCGGCATTCTCCTCCTCGACAAAGTGAACGTCGTTGGTACAAACCAGCTTGATGTTGTGCTTGTGTGCCAACTCGATGAGCCGGGCATTCACCTCGTTTTGCAGCACGAAGGTCTCGTGGTTGGCCCGAGGTACCGTTGCTTTGTGACGTTGCAGTTCCAGATAGTAGTCGTCGCCGAAAACCTGTTTGAACCAGAGAATCGCCTCCTCGGCTCCGGCCAGGTCGCCGGTCAGTATCTTGCGGGGAATCTCGCCACCCAAACAGGCCGAGCAGACAATCAACCCCTCGTGGTATTTTTCGAGTTCGTACTTATCGGTACGAGGACGCGAATAGAAGCCCTCGGTCCACCCTTTCGATACCAGCTTGATCAGGTTGTGATACCCTTTCAGGTTCTTGGCCAGGACCACCAGGTGGTAACCGCCCTCGTCGACCGCACCGCTGCGCACCGAGATGCCGCTCACCTCGTTGACCACGGCACCCCGCACCTCGCGGGGTGTAGCCTCCTTGTCGGAGAGCCGGCGGCGAGCCACATACATTTCGCAGCCGAAAATGGGTTTGAAGATTTTTGCTTCGAGGCGGGCTATCTCCTCACGCAGGGCCTTCAACTCGGCCTCCTTGTCGGCCACCTCCTCGGCGCCGCTCTCGATGGCCTCGATGCGCTTCTGCGCTTTTTTGATATCGTCTTTCACCGCACCGTTTTTCTTCTTCACCAGATTGAAAAACTCCTTTATCCCGAACATGTTGCCGTGGTCGGTCAGCGCCAGCCCCTTCATGCCGTCTTTCATGGCCTTGTCGACCAGAGCCGGAATCGAGGCCTGTCCGTCGAGAATCGAATACTGGGAGTGAACGTGCAGATGAATAAAAGGTTGCATAAACAAGCGTGGATTTAGTTTCGTGGGCTTAAAGTTACAAAGTTATTCGCAGAGTATAAAGCCGGCGTCCGAAGATTTTTGAACAAGTTACAAACAACTGTTTCTCAATAAAAAAGCTATCCGGGCAGGAATCCCTGCCCGGATAGCCAAATCGGTTTCAACATGTCGGAAGCGCCGTTGCCGAACGGTCAAAACAGCTGTGCTATATCGACCGGCGCACTGGTAATCGCCTGTAAACCATCGGGGGTAACCACATAGGTATCCTCGATGCCGACCGCCCCCACGTGGGGAATGACAAATTTGGGTTCGAGCGCGATGACCTGGTTTTCGACCAGCACCTCTTTCGAGCGTGGAGCCAATACCGGAGCCTCGTTCACCTCGATGCCCACACCGTGACCTATGAATCCGGCCTTTTGGTTGTGCCCCATAAAGTAGTCGTCAAACCCGGCTTCGCGAGCCATCTCGACAGCCCGGTGGTAGAGGTCGGCGGCAGCTACACCCGGCTTGCCCATACGGCTCAGCTCGCGATGTATCTCGATGGAGCAACGGTGTGCCTCAACAGCCTTTTCGGGCAAATCGCCTATGGAGTAGACCCGCGTCATGTCGGTCATGTAGCCGGTAAAGTTGCCGCACATGTCGACCATCACCGCCATGCCCGGACGCATGAGCGTACCGTTGGCACCTACCGGAATCGAGCAGTCCATGCCCGCACCGCCCATGGCAAAGTCGTAGGGTGTAGGGGTATCGGCATTGTCGCCGCACAACACATTGCCCATGAATATCTCCATGCTCGCCCCGTTGATGCGGAACAGTCCCAGATTGCCGTGCAGACGCAACAACCGCTCGATTTCGATCTGCAACTCGATGTCGGTCATGCCGTCGCGATAGACCGACTCGATGCGGTGATACACCTCGGCATGTTTCACGGCCGACTCCCGCAACTGAGCCAGTTCGTACTCGGTTTTCACCGCACGTGCCCCGCGCATCACCACCGAGGCGTTCACTACCTTCGCTTCGGGGAAGAGAGCGGCCAGCCGCATATAGTCGCTATGGGCGGCGTCCCACTCCAACGCCACACAGTGCGGTTGGGGCAACCCCAATTCGGTCAGCAGCGCCGATATCTGCTCGGGCTTGTGGATATAGTGCACGGTCTCGCCCTTCAACCCTACGGGACGGCGCACGAAATAGTGCGGCTCGCCCTCGACCGGGATATAGGTGTACCCGCTGAACACCCGACCCGAAGTGTAATAGAGGTTGGCATTCGTATGAATCAAGGCTGCGTCGGCTCCAACGACCCGCATGCCTGCCTGAATCTTCGCGCTGCGCCGAAGAATCTCGGCCTGGAAATCACTCGAAAACATAGCTATTTGCAATTTAAAAAGAATTCGGTAAAATCGGTAAATGAGTCGAAGGCCAGTTCACAATCGTCGGTCTGGCCAAAACCGTAACGGGCGTGCACGAAGGGCAATCCCACCCGATGGGCTTCCTGCCCGTCGGCATCGATGTCGCCCATGTAGAGCGGCTGTTGCAAGCGGTATTTCTCTTTAAGCAACAACATATTGTCACCCTTGGGTTTGTGCGTATTGCCATAGGCAAGCCCCTCGGTAATATAGGGCGTGATACCGATACACGTCATGAATATGGGCAACGTATGTCTGTCGCAGTTGCTCACCAGAAACAGTTTGTACTTATGCGACAACCGCTCCAACCCCTCGACCACCCCGGGATAGGGCGTCCCCCCGTATCGGGCCAACAAGACAGGCTCCTCACCCGCCAGCTCAGCCGAGAAGCGGGCCGACTCGTCGGGCGTAATGTCGGGGAACATGCTCGCTATGATGTTCGGGATAGGCATGCCTATATGGCGAATGAGCGACTCGCGGGTAACGTGAACCTCGCGGCCAGCCCGCAAAAAGACTTCGTTCCAGATGCGGGCGTAGGTATCGACGGCGTCCCACAGGGTACCGTCCATATCAAACATGAGAGCATCGGTCAGGCTCCAATCGACTTGCATTTTTTTCATGCGGCAAAGGTAGTCTTTTATCAGAAACAAAAAAGCGTTCCAACGGGTTTCCCCTCTTGGAACGCCTTGTACACCCGTGGGGAGTCGAACCCCAATCGAAGGAACCGGAATCCTTTATTCTATCCATTGAACTACGGGTGCCGCTAAACGAAATCGGGAAAATCAGATTCTGCATAAGAATCTGCCCCCAATTGCGTGGCAAAAGTAAGAAATATTTGTAGCTTTGCAAACAGTTACGGTTAAAATCTTACACAAAAAGATTATGAACGTTCGCATCGAACCCAGCTGGCAGCAACGGTTACAACCCGAATTTGACAAGCCCTATTTTGAAAAACTGACCGACTTTGTACGTCACGAGTATGCCACCAAAACGGTTTACCCGCCGGGTAGCCAGATTTTCGCCGCATTCGACGCCTGCCCCTTCGACCGGGTGAAGGTGGTCATTCTCGGGCAGGATCCTTATCATGAACCCAATCAGGCGCACGGTCTGTGTTTCTCGGTGAACGACCACATTCCCTTCCCGCCTTCGCTGCAAAACATCTTCAAGGAGATTGAGAGCGACCTGGGGATACCGGTCCCGGCCAGCGGCAATCTGACCCGTTGGGCCCGCCAGGGGGTATTGCTGCTCAACGCCACCCTCACGGTCGAGGCGCACCGGGCCGCATCGCACCAGGGCAAGGGGTGGGAGACCTTTACCGACGCCGTCATTCACAAACTGGCCGAGGAGCGCGAACATCTGGTCTTTATCCTGTGGGGGGCCTATGCCCAACGCAAAGGGGAGTTTATCGACCGCAACCGGCACCTGGTGCTGCAATCGCCCCACCCGTCGCCCCTGTCGGCCCACCGGGGCTTTTTCGGCAATCACCATTTCAGCCAGACCAATGCCTATCTGGTGGCTCATGGCATCGAGCCTATTCAATGGTAAAACACACACGTAAACGTATGGAAAAGATAAATGTAGAAGAGAGAGCCGAAAAGGCACGCCAACTTTTTCACGAAGGATATAATTGTGCCCAGTCGGTTGTACTGGCATACAGCGATCTGTTTGACCTCGACCCCTCCCTGGCCTCCTCGATAAGTGCTCCGCTGGGCGGAGGCATGGGCCGCTTGCGAGAGGTGTGCGGTGCCGTGAGCGGCATGTTCATGATTGCCGGCCTGTACTACAAGAACGACGCTCCGGCCGATATGGCGAAGCGCAAACAGGTCTATACCGCAGTACAAGATCTGGCCGAGAAATCGAAGGCCCAGAACGGTTCGATTATCTGCCGGGAGTTGCTGGGACTCGACCACAAGAGCGATACTCCTACCCCCGAAGCTCGCACCGAGGCCTACTACAAGCGCCGCCCCTGCGCCGACTACGTGGCATCGGCAGCCCGATTAATTGGCGAAAAACTCAATCAGGAAATCAGCAAAGAGTGATATACCAGCCCTCTGTCTGGCCATAGTCTGCTGATTATCACTGGGGATTGTTCCCGCTTTACAAGCGGCTTCACTGGTGATAGTGTCCCTTTTCCTTGACCAGCACGACCTTAACCCGGTTGTCTTTGAGTATGGCTCTCGACCGGGAAAAGAAGGGTAGTTGCCAGGCCCAGCGGCGATGCTCCCAGGTGAGCATGTCAACCGGGAAATCGAGGTCACGCAGAAACACATAATACGATGCGGGAAACGAAACGGCCGACACGGCTCCGCTGCGGGCCACCTGCTGTACCGAATCCAAGCGCTGGGTGCGCTCGTCGTCGCTCATCTCGTCCAGGCGAGGTATATCGAGATAACATGAGGTATAGTATCCCTGCTCAGTAAACAGACGCAGGGCTTTCCAGTTGCGCGACTCGACAATCAACTGCTCTTTATAGGCACCGGCATGGGTCAACATAGCGGTCAGGAGCGACTCGGCCCGACGGCAATTCGCCTCGGTAAGATTCTTCAAATCGATCCACAATTCACGCTCGGGATTCCGCCCCAAATAATCGAGATACAGGCCGAGCTACTCGGACGACGGTGTGTCGTGTCCGATTCTGAAATCGTTCAGCTCGGGCACAAACAGCACGTCGCATTCAAAATTCTTATATTCATCTTCAAACTCGTGCAGCTTCTCTATCGTGTTGGTCCGGTGCAACCATATCTTATCAATATAATGGTCCACCACTTGGTCGTTACAAAGGGGGATTGTCAATAACGGCAGGCACAACACCAATAAAAAAGCGGCAACCAGGCGCCGTTTCATGGCGTTAATCCATATGCAGCTTTTTCAGGATTTTGGCCGGTACCGCCTCTTTGCGCACAAGAATATTCATGGTCTTGTATTTGACAAAGGGCTCCGACGCATAGAAGAATCCGCCATAAATCTGCTCGGTCCCCCACGAGTTCTTCACCTTGTAGTATTTCGTACCGTTCTGGTCGACGGCCGTACCCACGATAACCATGCCGTGGTCGTCGGTCGTTTCGTAGTTGTCATAAGCCTCCTGACGCACCTTCTGGTCGATGACCTTCTCCTCTTCGGGAGCCTCGAACTTGTAGAGCTCGCCCTCTTTCTCGGCCTTCGACAGTTTCACCCAACGGGAGAGTTCGGTACCCGACAGGTTGTCGTTCTTCTTCTCCACGGGTACGACGGCAAAGCCTTTGAGATATTGGAATCCCTTTTCGCTCACGTCCGAAGCCCACATGACGGTATAACCCTTGTCGATGGAATAGTCGATGGTCTCCATCAGTTCGTTGAGCGGGATATTGTAGTATTGCGACCACAGCCAGTTGTCGGGCACCTCGATGGCAAAGGGTTTGTAGAAATCGTGATGCGTGAACGAGGTCAACGGGATATAGTCGCTCGATTTGATACCCAGCGACTCGGCAAACGACTTGGGCGTGTATTCCACCCCGTTGTAGGTAAACTTCTCGGGTACTTTGCCCAGATAGGTGTCGAGTACCGCCTTGAAGCCATCGAGCCAAGCCGTCGACAGTTTCGAGTTGGGATTGTCGATAACGGCGTCGACATAGCCTTTGAGAATGGCATCGAGTTCGCCGTGCTGATGTTTGTCGGTACCGTAGTTCAATCCCGTGTACACCTCCTCGGGCACGATACCGTATTTGTCGATAATATAGAGTACATCATAGGCGCTGCCTCCGGCCGAAAAGGAGATGGAGCCGTGCATGCGCACATACTTGATGGCCTTCTCGATATAGTCGTTGCGCACGACAAACATCTCGGAGAGGTCGACCGACGGCTTGCCCTGACGCAGCAAATCGTCCTCGATAAACGACAGGGTCGAGAAACTCCAGCACGTGCCCGAGCGACTCTGGTCCTTCACCGGATTGGTTTTCAACTCTTTCGTTACGGTAAACTGGTATCCTACCGAATCTTTCTTATTTTCTCCGGCCCAGGCAAAAACCGAGACGGCCGACAAAGCACATGCGATGGTCAAATGTCTATAATTCATAAATCTGTCTATTATTTAAAATTGCGCACAAATATAGCCATTATTTTCATATTTGGTAAAAACTCGGGCATTCCTGTAACAGATATTAGGAATCTGGTATAAATTTTCGTACATTTGCCATAAATAACTTTCTAATCGAGAACTGCATGAAACCTGCACATATCCTTCGCGTCTTACTGGCCGCAATCGTCCTGTGGACTCCTTGCGCCCTCACGGCACAATCGCTTTCGGACCAACCTTACGAAACCCGCTCCTTCTCCGACCGGTTCAAGACTCTGCGCACGCAGGTCGAGGGCCGGGAGCTTTTCCCTCCGATTATCGACCTGAACACCAACGAACACATCACCATCTCGTTCGACGAGATGACCGAGGAGGTCTCTTACCTGCAATACAGCCTCGTACACTGCAATGCCGACTGGCGCCCGTCGGCCCTGTCGGATCTCGAATACCTCGACGGCTTCAACACCAACCCCATCGAGGAGTTCGATTTCTCGATGGCCACCTTTGCCCACTACGTGCATTACAGCCTCACCCTGCCCAACGAGGACGTGCAATTCAAGGTATCGGGCAACTACGTGTTGCTGGTCTATCCCGAGAACGAACCCGAGCGGGTCTTGCTGCAAGTGTGCTTCTCGGTCTATGAGAACAACATTCTAGTCGCACCCAGTGTCACCTCGCGCACCGACATCGACTACAACCGGGAGCACCAGCAGGTGAGTGTCACCCTCAATGCCAACAACTATCGCATACAGAATCCCTACAACGAACTGAAAGTGAGCGTGACCCAGAACGGGCGCCGCGACAACGAGGTAATCGTGAACCGCCCCTTGCGGGTACAGGGCAGCCAAATCTTCTTCGACCACGACCGCAACCTCATCTTCGAGGCAGGCAATGAGTTCCGCCGGTTCGAGATGGTAGCCACCCGCTACGCCGGGCTGGGAGTATCCAACATCTACCACTTCGACCCCTACTATCATGTGGAACTGACTCCCGTCAAACCGCGCTCCGAGTCGAGCTACCTCTATGACCAGACCCAAAACGGCCGCTTCGTAATCCGCCAGAGCGGCGCCAGCGACAGCGATACCGAGGCCGACTACTTCGTGGTGCACTTCACCCTCGACTCCGACCCCATTCCCGGCGGGAAGATTTACATCGACGGCGAACTGACCAACCACCTCTACTCGCCCTACAACGAGATGGTCTACAACCCGCAGACCGAACAATACGAGAAAACCCTGCTTTTGAAACAGGGTTCCTACAACTACCAATATTTGTTCCTGCCCGACGGAGCCCGCACGGCCACGGCCGCACCGGTCGAGGGCAACTATTATCAGACTGTGAACGAATACCTGGTGAAGGTGTACCACCGGGCTCCGGGCGAACGGTACGACCGGCTCATCGGGATAGGCATGAGCTACTCGGGCCGCTAAGCGTCAGTCGTCGCCCCGTGCTTTGACAAACTCGCCCGACTTGGAGAAATAGAGGTGGGTATCGGGATAGGCCAAGGTAATCTTGTAGACATTCTTACGCTGCTCCATACTCTCGACTTTCGCGCCGGGGTAGTGCTGTTCCAGATACTCGACAACGGGAGCGGGCAGCAACTTCACCAGCTCGAGCGAGAGCGGTTTGTCGTCCGACTCAATCTCCTCCCAGTGCCCCTGCCGGTCGAAGCCCAGCTCATAACCGCCCGAGACCTTCACCCCATACTCGTCCCAGGTGCGCGAATGCACGCACTGCAAAACTCGTGCTCCCGGGAAATAGGTTTTCAACAGCTGCCGGGCCGGCGAGGGAAGCTCCGACATCGAGATTTTTCTATCATTCGCCCGGTTTCCACCCCGCCCCGGTCCTATGCCCAGCGCAATCATCGAGAACAAAACAATCAGATACAAATAATTTTTCATATATTTACCTCGGTTTTTAGGTTTTCCATCTATTCTAAAAACAAAATCTTTCGTGCCAATGTTTATAAGCCGAATCCCGAAATATCGTTAAACAAGGCCTATCCCGAAAGCTGAAAAAGAAGATTCCTCCACAATGAAAAGAGCGCTGAAATATATCGCCGTCACCCTCGTCTCGCTTTTGGCGCTGCTGCTCCTTCTGCCGTTGTGTATCTATATCCCGGCGGTTCAGCGATGGGGGAAGACCGAGATATGCCGCTACGTAAACCGGTCGACCGAGATGCAACTCACCATCGGCGACCTGTCGCTGCGCTTCCCCTTCAAACTGCACATCGACGACATACTGCTGCTCACCGCGCCGACCGACACGCTGCTGCAAAGCGAGAGCATCGAGGTGGGAGTCGATCCGCTGGGATTGCTGAAACGGCAAGTACAGGTGAACGAAATTGCCTTGCAGGGAGTCCGCTTCCGCTTCGCGAGCACCGACTCCACGCTCACCCTGTCGGCCCGGGTCAAGGAGTTTGCCACACGGGGGGCCCGCATCGACTTGAAAAGTTCGCTCATCGACCTGCCGTCGAGCCAACTGCAAGACGGCGACATCACCCTGAACATCACGGGGCAACAGCCCGACACAACCGAGACGGCCAGCCCACCCCTCGACTGGCGCATATCGGTGGGAGAACTGGCCCTGTCGCAGATTCACTATGCCATGCAGATGCGCCCCACCATTCAACAGCTCGACGCCTCGATAGGCCAGGCCGCCCTGCGGCAAGGCAACATCGACCTCTACCGGCAACAGGTCGATGTAACCGAAGCCACCATCGACCGGGGCGACTACCGTTACTACCCGGGTAGCGGCGAGACGGTCGAGACGGCTCCCGAAACCACTGCGGCCGATACCACCGCATCGCTCCCCTGGACCGTCCGCATCGCCCGGTTGCGGCTGCACGACAACAGAGCCCTCTACGCCCTGCCCGCACAGATACCGCAAAAGGGGCTCGACCCCGGCTACCTGTCGCTCAACGGCATCGAGATAGCCATCGATTCGCTCTACAACCGGGGCAGCGAGATACGGGTACCGATACGGCAGCTCGCCTTTGTCGAGCGGTCAGGACTGGCGGTGACCCAAACCCAGGGGCTCTTCGTGATGGACTCGACGGGAATCGCCCTGCACGATTTCCTCCTGCGCACCTCGCTCTCTGAAATCTCGGCACAACTCGAAGCCGGGAGCGAACTGTTTGCTCAATCGCCCCAGGCCCCCATCGAGGCCCGGTTGCAGGCCCGCATCGCCGTGGGCGACTTCGTTCAGCTATTCCCCCAATACAGCGCCTGCACCCGGGGACTGCTCCTCTCGACCGCCCTGCAATCGGATATTGCCGTGAACGGTACACTGGGCGACCTGCATCTGACCCGGGGCGACCTGTCCCTGCCCGGCACCTTCAACGCCCGAACCACAGGCCGGGTGCAGAACCTGATCGATACCGAGCGTCTGACCGGCAACCTGCAATGGGGCATCGCCCTGAGGGAATCGCCACTCATCGCCCTCCTCATGCCCGACTCGCTGCGCAACCGCCTCTACCTGCCGCCGACTCGACTATCCGGAAAGGCCTATCTGGCCGGACCGACTATCCGATCGGAAGCCCGGCTCGAAACCGGTCACGGAGCCATCGACCTGAGGGCCCGACTCAATACCCGCCACCAACGCTACAAGGGCAACATACACATCGACCGCTTCCCTCTGGCTGCCTTCCTGCCGCACGACTCGCTGGGGCTGGGCCCCCTCTCGGCTTCGATAGCGATTGACGGGGAGCGATACAACCCGCTCGACTCCCTGGCCAGGCTCACCGCACACCTCGCCATCGACACCGCCCAATATGCAGGCTACCACTACTCGGGATTCACCGTCGACGCCCGGCTGAACCGAGGACGAGCCACGGGACGCATCGCCTGCACCGACCCCAACCTGCTCACCGGACTCAGCCTCTCGGCCTCGATAGCTCCCCAGCGGTACCTCTTTGCCGTGTCGGGCGATATTCACACCGACCTCGAAGCGCTGCACCTCACGGCAGAGCCCTGCCAGCTCTCGACCTCGCTGTCGCTCTCGGGACAGGTGGCTCCAACCGAAGAGTTATACCAGGCCTCGCTGCAACTCGACAAGTTGTCGGCCCTGTTACCGACCGGCCGTCTGCAAACCGACGCGCTGTCGCTGACTGCCGGGACCGACTCGACTCAGATACACGCCACCCTGCAAAGCGGCGACCTGGCCGTGCGCTTTGCCTCGTCGGTAGGGCTCACCCCTTTCCTCGAAAAGCTAAACCAAACCATGCCCATTCTGGCCTCGGCACAGGAAGAGAAGCGCCTTAACATGGAGGCTCTCCACCAGACGCTGCCCCCCTTTGAATTGCAGGCCAGCGCCAAACGCAACAACCTCGCGCAACAATACCTCAAAAGGCTGGGCATGGGGTTCTACCAGTTCGACCTGAACGCCCGCAACGATTCGCTGCTCGGAGCGACGGGAACGGTCGACCGCTTCTCGACGGGCGGAATCGTCATCGACACCATACAGCTGTCGCTCTTCGAGCGGCACGAACGCGAGGAACGGCTCTACTATTCGCTGCATGTGGGCAACAAGCCCGGCAACCTCGACCAGCTGGCCTCGGTCGTGCTCAACGGATTCCTATCGGGCAACACCACCAAACTCTTCTGCGTGCAGAAGAACCGGCAGGGAGAGGAGGGATTCCGCATCGGCTGCCAGGCCAATTTCCTCGACTCGCTCGTCCAGGTATCGTTCTTCCCCAAGAACCCCGTCATCGGGTTCGAGACCTGGGCGTTGAACCCCGACAACTTCTTTGCCTATCACTACGGTGGCCATTTCGATGCCGACATCGCCCTCACCCACGGCGAGCGACACCTCATCGTCACCACCCTGCACGAGAAATTGAACCACACCCTGGCCCGGCAGGAGCCGCTGCGGGTCGACATCAGCGGCATGGAGATAGCCCCCTGGCTGGCCCTGTCGCCCTTCTCGCCACAGATTGCAGGCAGCGTATCGGCCAACCTGCTCATTCACTTCCCGGTGGGCGGTACCGAGGTGGCCGGCAACGTGGGGGTATCGCAATTCTACTACGGGAAACAACGTGTGGGCGACTTTGACCTGAACGTCAACTACCAACTCGATTCACTGGGCCGACAAGAGGCGAAAGCCGCCCTGCAAATCGACAGCCGACGGGTCTTGACCCTGTCGGGGTTGCTCGACGACAAGGCCGACAGCCCCGTGTCGCTGCAACTGGCCGTCGACAGCCTCCCGCTGGCCACGGCCAACCCCTTCCTGCCGGCCGACATGGCTCAGCTGCAAGGCTACCTCAACGGCGAGATGCAGGTGGGCGGCAGCACCTCGGCCCCGCTACTCGACGGCTACCTGCAAATGGTGGGGGCATCGGCCAACTCCAAGTCGATGGGGGCAAGTCTCAACCTCCCCACCAGCCCGATACGCGTCGAGAAGAATGTATTGCGGTTCGACGACTACGCCATCACCGGCGCCAACAAGAATCCGCTGCACATCGACGGAAGTGTCGATTTCAGGGACTTTGCGAAAATCAATACCGACCTCCACATCTTCGCCTCGGCCTTCCAGCCCGTCAAGGCAACCCGCAGCTCCAAAGCCACGGTCTACGGCTCGGTCATCGCCGACCTCGACATGCGGGTGAACGGTCCACTCGAAGCCCTGAAAATCAACGGCAACGTAGGGCTGCTCACCGGTACCGAGGTCACCTATGTGATGCAGGATTCGCCATTCGCCCTGCAACAGCAGGAGAACAACATCGTCACCTTCGTCTCGTTCAACGACAGCACCGAGGTGGCCGAAGCCGACACCCTGCCCACCGGCACCCTGCTGGGCATGGATATTCTGGTCAACATCAACATCTCACCCACGGTGAAGATGGGGGTAAACCTCTCGCCCGACGGCAAGAACCGCATCGACCTGCAAGGCGGCGGCAACCTCACCTACACCATGAACGCTCTGGGCGACAGCCGGTTCTCGGGCCGCTACACCCTCTCGGGCGGATTCGTGCGATACAACCCGCCCATCATCTCGGAGAAACTCTTCAAGATACAGGAGGGCAGCTTCGTCTCGTGGAACGGCAACATTGCCGACCCCCAGATGTCGATTACAGCCGTCGAGACGGTGCGCACCACCATCTCCGAAGAGGACAAGAACTCCCGACAGGTCAATTTCGACATCAGCATCATCATCAAGAACTCGCTCGAAAACCTGTCGGTATCGTTCGACCTGGCCGCCCCCGAGGACCTCACCCTGCAAAACCAGCTCGCCTCGCTCACGGCCGAGCAACGGGCCTCACAGGCCATGAGCCTGCTCATCTACAACACCTATACCGGCCCCGGAACCTCGACCACCCGCAGCGACCTGCTGGGCAACCCGCTCAACTCGTTCCTCGAAAAGGAGCTCAACCAGTGGGCGCAGGGGCTGAAAGGCATCGACCTCTCGTTCGGCATCAACTCCTACACCGACGCCTCGGGCATCAACACCCGCACCGACTACTCCTACCGGGCGGCCAAAAGCCTGTTCAACAACCGGGTGAAGGTGGTTATCGGGGGTAGCCTCAGCCCCGACGACAATGCCGACGTCAACTTCAAGGAGAACTTCATCGACGACATCTCGCTGGAATATTACTTCAACCAGCGCGACAACATGTATATCAAGGTGTTCCGCCACACGGGCTACGAGAGTATTCTCGAAGGCGAAATCACCCAGACCGGTGTGGGCTTCGTCGTGAAGAAACAACTGGCCAACCTCTGGGAACTCTTCCGCTCCCGCAAAACCCGAAAGGAGGTCACCCCATGAAAAAGTCAATCGCCTACCTCCTCGCCGCACTGCTTTCGACGGCAATCCTCATCGGCTGCTCCACCACCAAGCGGCTCGCCGACGACGAGGTGCTCTATACCGGCGTCAAGAAGATGGAGATTATCCCCGACTCGGGGGTGAAGATTGCCGACAACGTGAAGAGCGAAATCAAATCGACCCTCTCGGTCGCCCCCAACAATCCGCTCTTCTCTCCCTACGTGCGTACCCCCTTCCCCATCGGGCTGTGGGTGTGGAACTATCTGGAACCCAAAAGCGACAAGGGGTTGAAACACTGGATTTATGAGAAACTGGCCAAAGAGCCGGTTCTCGTCTCGAACGTGCAGCCCGAGTTGCGCATGAGTGTCATCAAAGATATTCTGGGGAACAACGGCTACTTTGGGGCCGACGCCAACTACGAACTCATCTACAACAAGCGCAACCCCAAGAAGGCCCGCATCTCCTACAAGATAGAGGTGCCACCGGCCTATACGCTCGACACCGTCGAGCTGCTGGCTCCCACCAGTCCCATTACCCGGTTTATCGACAGCATCAACAGCGCCACGATTCTGCAACGCGGCGACCGATACTGCCTCGACTCGCTCTCGGCCGAGCGCAACCGCATCACCAACGCCCTGCGCAACAACGGCTATTTCTACTTCCGCCCCGAGTATATCGAATACCTGGCCGACACCACCCTGTCGCCCGGCAAGGTGGCCCTGCGCATGACCCTCAAAAAGGGTATTCCCGCCCAGGCACTCAAACCCTACTACGTGGGCCGCGTGAACGTACAACTCAACGGGGCGACCGGCGGCGGCACCCCCGATACCATCAGGTATCCCCACATGACCGTAGCCTACCACAAGCCTGTCCATCTGAAACGCTGGATTCTGCCCCGTAACATCACGTTCAGGCCGGGCACCCTCTACACGCTCGACACCCAGAACACTACCCAGTCGAACCTGGGCCGGCTGGGCATCTTCCGCACCGTATCGGTCGAGGTGACGCCGCTCGACTCGCTCGTGCAGAAAGATTCGCTCGACGTGACCATACAGGCCACCTTCGACGTACCGCTCGAAGCCACCATCGAGGCCAACGTCTCGTCCAAGTCGAACAGCTACATCGGCCCGGGACTCATCTTCGGTATCAACCACAACAACCTGTTCGGCGGGGGAGAGAAGCTGTCGGTCAAGCTCAACGGCAGCTACGAATGGCAGACGGGCGGAGGCTCGCAACACGGCAAAGCCTCGCTCTTCAACTCCTACGAGTTCGGACTCAACTCGTCGCTCTCCTACCCCCGCATCGTACCGGGATTTCTGCCGCAGATGCCCCGTACCCGCCGCTATCCCGCTTTCACCCGATTCCAGTTGGGAGCCAACCTGATGAACCGGCCGCACTACTTCCGCATGGTCTCGTTCAACGGGTCGATGAGCTACGAATACCGCACCTCGCTGCGGGCCGGCCACTCGGTCACCCCGTTCAAACTGGTCTACACCAAGCTACTCAACACCACCGAGTCGTTCGATAAAACCATGGAGGAGAATCCCGCCATCGCCCTCAGCTTCCGCGACCAGTTTATCCCCTCGTCGAGCTACACCTACACCTACGACACCTCCTACGGGCGCGAGGTCGACAACCGCTTCGTGTGGCAACTCATGGGCATGTCGGCCGGCAACATACTCAGCGGCATCACCTCACTGCTGGGACAACACGGCGAGAAACGCATCTTCGGCAGCAGCTTCTCCCAGTTTGTCAAGGGTAGCGCCGAGATGGTCTACTACCACCGCTTCCGCCCCGACCACTGGCTGGTAGGTCGCGTGTTCGTGGGTGCCGAGCACGCCTACGGCAACTCCAAAGAGGTACCTTACAGCGAACAATTCTACATCGGCGGAGCCAACAGCATACGTGCCTTCACCATACGTTCGCTCGGCCCCGGCAGCTACCTGCCGCCGCAGGACGATGTCGACGGCTACTTCGACCAGACGGGTACCTTTAAACTCGAAGCCAACCTCGAATACCGATTCCCCATCTGGGGCGACCTGCACGGCGCCGCCTTTGTCGATGCCGGCAACATCTGGCTGTTGAAACGGGACCCCAACCGTCCCGGTGGCGAGCTGGACGGCCGCACCTTCTTCAAGGACATCGCCCTGGGTACCGGTGTGGGACTGCGCTACGACATCGGCATGCTGGTGCTGCGCGGCGACCTGGGTATCGGTATTCACGCCCCCTACGATACCGGCCGCAAAGGGTACTACAACATGACGTCGTTCAAGAACAGCCTCGCCTTCCACCTGGCCATCGGCTATCCGTTCTGATATAACAGGAATTTAGTTCCAATAATCCAATAGATTTCTTATTGCTCTACAAAATAGAGATGGAGCAGCTATACCCAAGACCAGTTTACCGTTTTGATTTAACAGAAATCCTACTTTTATTTCAGAAATTTTTTCCTCCTGACTACCATAGAGAACAACCGTCCTAACTATCTTATACTGCGGATAATATCGTCTCAAATAAAGTTCATCGAAAGAGTCATAATTATCCAACTCCTTAATACCTTGGTCCTTATTCTTGTATTTTTTCCCTTCAATCGTTATTGATTCATTTTCTACTATATCAATCAGAACCAGATCGGGAATATAAATTATCTGACTTTTATCCCCTTCCTTATATTTTTGCCTATCGCTATACTTGGCCAATGCAACAGGTGTCCCGTCGGGCTTAATAAAATACCCTTTCTCACAACCCGCATGGTTTTCAAATATGGAGTAACCTTCTGTAAAATTTTCAACTACAATATGAATAAAAATAGTGCCCAGTTTCTCCCCCTCCATATCATATTTCCAATAATAAGGAGAGATATTGGCACAAGGAACAACGACATTCTCCAACTCTATTCCCCACATATTGGCTACCTGCACAAACTTATTATTTACTCCTACATGCGATTGTAACAACCCATGACGGATAATCTCAATCCGACCAGTCCACCCCAACACCCTTAAAACAGCAGACAAAATACTCAGTGCCCCTATATTGGGATCATGAGACAGACCTCCACTTTTATATAACCGCCCCGAAATAGAAATTTTCCCATCTGTTTTATACAGCATAATGGGGACATTCCCTCCTGGAGCTTTTCGCATATTTTGTTTAAAAGAGATAATCTCATCAACCGATTGAAATGGCTTGAACAATTGTTTATCCAAATTTTTCCCTAAAATCTCAACCCCAAAAGTCAGCAATAATCGTGTACCCAGAACATAGGTTTGTGTCGGCTCTTTCTTTTGTTCTACTTGTAGAGCATACAGCATAATCATCTTGACCGAAGGGTAATAATGCCGAATAAAAACGAACTTCGTACAGCGCTGAAAGACACCCGTATTTCGGCTCTCTTTATCATCGGTTTTCGTCTCCTCAATAGCATAAATAGGAGCATCGGTCTCGACCGGTTGCGTATCTTGATAAAAAACCAGGAAATCGACAAAACTCGAATATCCCGAAACAGTTTTAAGGATAACCCGATTCACCTTCGCACAATGAAACCCAACAACCTCATATTCAAATGCGAACTCATGTCGGTCGTTCAATACAGGAATAATCCTCAACGTATCCCCGAAAAAACCGCATTGATGATCCTGAGCAAAATACTGAAAGATCATTTTCAAAACCTCAATCTTAGGCCTCTCCTCAGTCAATATCCATAAGTTATGTGCTTTCATAGTCGTTTCAAAATATATAGCTGTTCCCAAATATGCCGTTTGGTCGAAGACAATCCGTTGTTATTGCTTTTGAACCGTAGGTATTCAAACTGCTCCATCTCCACATCACCATAGCGAGACAAAACCTCGATAATCTTCTCTGAACTCATAATACCCTCTGAGTTATAACTCAATACCAGATACCGATAAGTCGCCTCCCGGGCAATGCGATCCAAATCGGCCAAAGCCGAAGTAGATTTGCAGAAGCGCGATCGCTGAGTCGTGTAATCCCGCATACCCGTTACGCCTCGGATTTCGGGATTATCGTTTCGGGCAATCGTTTCCAGTACATGATAATTAGAAGCATATTGCCTTTCGTTGTAGGGTGGGTCCAGATAGAGAATATCAGCATCAACTCGATCCAACAAGGTCATGGAGTCGGCATAATAAACCCGATTTTCCCGATTATTCACCAGAATCTCAATGGGTCGCAGCCGCAACGGCTTAACCGCCCTAGGATCCCATTTCTTATAAAAAGCGGCATACACCCCCGCCACATTGGCATAAAACGAAACCGACTCGATGAGTGTGGCCAAAAGAATATAATACTCGTTCTCTACAAGTAACCCAGCCTCATGCCACTGTTCTATCTGCCGACGTATCGCATCGATTTTACCTCCATTCTCATCGCTGAAATACATGCGAGGTTGTGGCAAGTCGACTGTCCCTCCTGGCGTATAATGATTGTATATGAACCCTTGCTCGGGTTTTAGCTTATCAAGATAGGCAACGACTCTTTCAAGTGGAGTCATAAACAAACCGGAAGGTTCGATACAAAGTTCGGGCAATAGTCGTTCAAATCCAGGATCCGTATTGTTTTCAATATATGCCTTCTGCAAACAATAGGAAAAATACATGAAATCCGATGTATTCACTCGATATCCCATCCGTTTGTAATATTTCCCTACACTGGTCGTTCCCGAGAAAAAATCAAACAGACTCTCTCCCGTAATATGCTTACGAGTCAATATCTCATCAATGCGAGGCACTACATTTTCTTTATTACCTATGTATCTCATGCAAATAATACGCCTTGCTCTATTGCCTCAGGCTCATAATTCACCACCAGAACCTCTACACTCGTTCCGCCCTTGTAAGCTATGTGATAGTTTGAATTATCGTAACTTTTATTCAAATAATTCACTTTATATCCTTTACGCTCTATCCACTCTTTTAAGATCATATTTTCCTTACCCCTATGAACCAAGACATTAGAGAGTGCAAATGCAACTCCACGAGTATCCAGTTCGTCCAAAAGCCTCAACAGTTTACGTTCCTGAATCTCGTTCCAACCGGTAAATCCTCTCTTTCCATCGTTGTACGTCCCCGTTGTAATAAGATAGGGAGGATCACAATATACGAAATCTCTTCCGTTCAATTCTGAAAAATCGAACTGATCGAAATCGAAACAGGTAAAAGCTATGTTTCTCTCGTGTAACCGGGAAAGAAATGCACATAGATTAGACTTCATCGCGGCATTGAAGCGACTTCGCTCCCTGCCAAAGGGGTTGTTAAATTGATGAGAATTGTTAAATCGTATCTGGTGATTAAACGAATAGGCTGTCAAAACGAAAAGATCCAAAGGGTTGCGTTGTTCATTATACTCCCGACGGAGTGTCTTATACCCTTCTTCATTTGTCAATGACAATTGAAATTCTCCAATGCGACGTTCGATATAATCTATCGTATCCTCCAACGTCAAAGAAGAGAACGCTCGGTATAAATCAATCAAATACGAAATATTATCATTAAATACCGTACGCTCGGAAGGTACGTTTATTCCCACATTACACCCACCGCAAAAAAGATCGACAAACGTACCTATCTGCCGAGGAAACAACGGGAGCAACTGAGGAAGCAGTTTATACTTACCCCCAATGTAATTAAGTGGTGATTGAATATAAGGGAGCCTCATCATAATGAGTTCTGTTTCATAAGGCGAAGATAAATGTTTTTTATCGAATTTACCCCATTCTTACAAGGATTCTTCCCTCTCTCCTAAAAATACAACCGGCGGTTCCCTTGCGGGAGCCGCCGGTTGCGGGGTATGGCAAATGGGAGATTAAAGGCCTCTCCCGTGACAGTTTTTGTATTTCTTGCCGCTACCGCAAGGGCAGGGATCGTTACGGCCTACGCGGGGTGCAGCCTTGATGGGCTCGGTAACCCGGGGACGCTGGGGTGCCGCTGCGGCGGCTGCCTGTGCCGACTGCGCCGACTGACCGGGATATTCGTCCTTTTGCGTGCGGTACTTGCTGTAATCTTCCCGACGCTCGGGAGCTGCCTCGTGCACGTCTTGCGGAGCCTGAATGTATATCTGACCCCGCATGAGAATGGCAATGGCCTTGCGATTCATCGTCTCGACCATCTCCTTGAAGAGGTTGAACGATTCGAGCTTGTAGATTAACAGCGGGTCTTTCTGCTCGTAGCTGGCATTCTGTACCGACTGGCGCAACTGGTCGAGTTCACGCAGGTGCTCTTTCCAGGCCTCGTCGATGGTCATGAGCAGCACGGCTTTCTGGAACTGCTTAACGACCGACTGCGATTCGCTCTTGTAGGCTTCGTTCAGGTCGCAGGCGATACCGAACACCCGTTTGCCGTCGGTAATGGGTACCCGTATCATACCGGTCGACAGGCCCCGTTGCTCAACAAAGGGTTTGATATTCATGTTGGCAATCTCGGCCATGCGTTCGCCCTTGCGTTTGAAGGTGGCCACTACCGTGTCGTAGAGGCGGTCGATAATCTCGCTCTTTCGCATCGAGCGGAATTGTTCTTCGTCGAAGGGCATTTCGACGGCAAAGATCTTGAACATCTCCATCGACAGGGGTTCGTAGTCGTTGCTGCCGTTATAGGCTTCGACGAGCGACTCGATGGTGTCGTAGAACATGTTCATGATATCGATGCCGATGCGCTCGCCCATCAAGGCGTGGTGACGCTTGGTGTAGATGACATTACGCTGGGCGTTCATCACGTCGTCGTATTCGAGCAGCCGTTTACGGATACCGTAGTTGTTCTCTTCAACGCGACGCTGGGCATTCTCGATGGACTTGGATACCAGGCGGTGTTCGATCATTTCGTCCTCTTTAAGACCCAGACGGTCGAGCATCTTCACCACGCGGTCGGTAGCAAACAGACGCATCACCGTATCTTCGAACGAAACGAAGAATACCGAAGAACCCGGGTCGCCCTGACGTCCGGCACGACCACGCAACTGACGGTCGACCCGTCGAGACTCGTGGCGCTCGGTACCGATGATGGCCAGACCGCCGGCGGCACGCACGGCCGGCGACAGCTTGATATCGGTTCCACGACCGGCCATGTTGGTGGCAATGGTCACGGTTCCCGTCTGTCCGGCCTGGGCCACGATTTCGGCCTCGCGCTGGTGCAACTTGGCGTTCAACACGTTGTGCTTGATCTTGCGCAGAGTGAGCATACGGCTCAGCAACTCCGATATTTCGACCGAGGTGGTACCCACGAGCACGGGGCGTCCGGCCTCGACCATCTTCACAATCTCTTCAATAACGGCGTTGTACTTGGCCCGCTTGGTCTTGTAGACGCGGTCTTCCATATCGATACGGGCTACCGGCTTGTTGGTGGGGATAGTCACCACATCGAGTTTATAGATGTCCCAGAACTCACCGGCCTCAGTCTCGGCGGTACCGGTCATACCGGCCAGCTTGTGATACATGCGGAAGTAGTTCTGCAAGGTGATGGTGGCGAATGTCTGTGTGGCAGCCTCGACCTTCACGTGCTCCTTGGCTTCGATGGCCTGGTGCAGACCGTCGGAGTAGCGACGCCCCTCCATGATACGGCCGGTCTGCTCGTCGACGATTTTCACCTTGTTGTCGATAACCACATACTGGTCGTTGAGTTCGAAGAGGGTATAGGCCTTCAACAGCTGGTTGACGGTGTGAACCCGCTCGGCCTTGATGGCGTAGTTTTGCAGCAGTTCGTCCTTGCGGTTCTGCTTCTCCTCGGGCGAGAGGTTCAGGTTTTCGAGGTCGGAGAGCTCTTCGCTGATGTTGGGCAACACGAAGAAGTTGGGGTCGTCCGACTTGCCGGTCATCACATCGATACCCTTATCGGTGAGGTCAATGCTGTTGTTCTTCTCGTCGATGACGAAGTAGAGGTCATCGGTAATCTCGGGCATGCGACGGTTGTTGTCGGCCATGTAGATGGCCTCGGTCTCGAGCAAGAGGGGTTTGATACCCGGCTCGCTCAGGTATTTGATGAGGGCTCCGTTCTTGGGCAGACCTTTGAAGCAGCGGTAGAGCAGCACGGCTCCCTCTTCGCGCGTCTTCTTGTCGTCCGAGGCAATCTTGGATTTGGCCTCGGCCAGCAGTTTCGTAATCAAGGTGCGCTGCATCTTGACCAGCTCCTCGACCTTGGGTTGGAACTGCTCGAACATCTGGTCATCGCCCTTGGGGGTGGGACCCGAAATAATCAACGGAGTACGGGCATCATCGATCAACACCGAGTCGACCTCATCGACAATGGCGTAGTTGTGCATGCGTTGTACCAGGTCGAGCGGCGAACTGGCCATGTTGTCACGCAGGTAGTCGAAACCGAACTCGTTGTTGGTACCGAAGGTAATATCGGCGTTGTAGGCATTGCGACGGGCTTCGGAGTTGGGCTCGTGCTTGTCGATGCAGTCGACCGACAGACCGTGGAACATGTAGAGCGGACCCATCCACTCCGAGTCACGTTTCGACAGGTAGTCGTTGACCGTCACCACATGCACGCCGTTGCCCGAGAGGGCGTTGAGGAATACCGGCAAGGTAGCTACCAGTGTTTTACCCTCACCGGTAGCCATCTCGGCGATTTTACCCTTATGCAGCACCACGCCACCAATCAGCTGCACGTCGTAGTGTACCATGTCCCACACCACTTCGTTGCCGCCGGCCATCCAGTGGTTCACATAGATGGCTTTGTCGCCCTCGATGTGAACGAAATCGTGGTCTACGGCCAGGCTGCGGTCGAAATCGTTGGCCGTCACCTCGATGGTCGCATTGTTGCAGAACCGGCGGGCGGTCTCCTTCACGATGGCAAAAACCTCGGGCAGCGACTCGTCGAGAACCTTTTCAATCTTTTTCAGAATCTCCTTTTCAATTTTGTCAATCTCTTCCCAGGTCGATTCGCGTTTGTCATAGTCGAGAGTCTCGACATGCTCTTTAAGTTCGGCAACACGTTGGCGGTCGGGTGCGACCGTATCCTGAATGTGTTGCTTGACTACATCGACACGATGACGCAACTCATCGTTTGTCAGTTTTTCGAGTTCGGGCGATATGGCCTTTATCTTCTGGATATAGGGCTCTATCTCTTTCAAGTCGCGCTGCGACTTGTTGCCGAACATCTTTTTCAATAAATCGTTAAATCCCATATAAAGTGTCTATTTTATTCGTTAATAAGGGTTCCTCCTCCGTGAGGGGATATTTCTACCCCTGCAAAAATAATGCAAATTTTGCTAACTCCGCAAAAAGGAACTGATTAGTATTGTATTTCGGAGAGCGGAGATTCGGAAGAACCGTTGGGCGAACGAATGCGCAACAGGCGCGAAACGGTGGGGGCGATGGCCGTAGCCCGCACGGGCGTGGTGATGTGTACCGGCTTCACGTCGGGAGCCAGGATAAAACAGGGGGCCGGAATAGCATTGATGCGCACATACTCGCGGGTGTCGTTGTTGTCCTCATAAACAACCTCCCACCCGGGGCAAAGGTCGAGCACGAGGTCGCCCGAGAGTTTGGGACAATAGCCGTTGCGCATGGCGGCCAGCCGGTCGGTACCGTGGCTCAGCAAGAGGCGTTGCGAGGTGTAGACGTCCTGCACACCGGCCATCTGAATGAGAAACGAGGCTGCCTTGTTGCGCATCTCGTCGGCATCGAGGTCACGCTCCTTGATGAGCTTGCGATTCAGGAATATCTGTCGGTTCTGGTAACCCGTCACCCAGTCGCCCTGCCCGTAAATTGCCATCAGATAGACGTTCAGCAAGGCCACGGCGCGACGCGGATAGAACTCACCCGAGGGTATGTTGTAGATGGGCGACTCCTTGGCTTCGCCCTTGAAATAGCCGGTCGAGGCCAGGAACACCACCGTGTGGTCCAGCCCCACCTGCTTGTCTATGGCGTCGAGCAGACGGGCTATGTCGCGGTCGAGGCGCACATAGGTGTCCTGCAACTCCAAGCCATACTCCTGCACGGTCTTGTCGAGATAGACCCCGGCCGTATAGCCCACATTGAGCATGTCGAGGACACCCCGCCGGCCCAGCAGCCCCTTGTCGAGGAACTCGACCGCCACATCGGTCACCTCCTGGTTGACCAGTGCGGTTGTCTTGAACTGCGTAAAGCGATCGCGGTTATCGTGCGAAAAGGTATGCTTGAATGAGAAATCGTTGGTCAGATAGGGTATGGCCGTGTAGAGGTCGGGGGTATAGACCGGTGTCCAGGCCAGCGTATCGACCCGCACCGAGAGCGAGCGCACATAGTTGAACTGCTCGACATAGGCCGGCACGTCGCGATAGTAGGTAGTCGTGGCCCATTTGCCGTTGCGGTCGTTAATCCAGAAGGCACAGTTTCCGGCATGCCCCGCGCTGATAATCGACTGCTGGGCATCGGGAGCCACGGCATACACACGCCCCAGACCACCGCTCACGATTTTCACCTCATCGCTGATGGTCGAGGTCCTGATTCGCTCGGGCGAGAAGGTCTCCTGCGTGTAGTTCCCGATTTTGGAAGGGTCGTTCAAGATGAGCTCTTCGCGCTGGAAGGCGGTGTTGAAGAACCGTTCCGAAGGAATGCCGTGAAAAAAGGGCATCGTGCCCGTATAGAGTGTCGCCGTGGCCGAAGCCTTGTCGACATTGGGATAGTCGTAAACCAAATTTTCGCAAACCACCCCTTGCGCCATGAGCCGTTTGAAGCCCTTCTCGCCGAAAAGATTCTGCAAGGCAACCAGATAGTCGGTGCGCAACTGGTCAACCGTAATCCCCACCACCAGACGGGGGGCATGGTCGGCCGACTGCACCAGGGGTACAACCAGCAGCGAAAAGAGGAGTGTTGCTAATACCTTATTTTTCATACCTGTTCAGTCCCGCTTTTCTCTCTGCGCCCCACCCACAAGGCGGTAAACGAGCGCAAAATCAACACCAGCACCAGCGGAATGAATGCCGTGTTGAACTGCTGTGGAATCCAATGCCAGAGCAACAGGAATATCAACAGCCCCGCAAAGTTAGCAAAATGATAGTATCTGACGATTTTTTTAAGAGATTTAAACCAAATAAAAAGAGCCACCAGCAACCACAGGGGGTGCAACCAGAAGGCGGAGTAGTTGGGTGAGGTGGCCGGGTGTACCGAGACAAACACCAGAAAGAAGATAATCACACCGCCCAATCCGTAGAGGGTGAACAGCACCGTGTCGAACACCCGGGAGCAACGGCCCCGCCTGATGTCGTAGACCGAAACACCGGCGACCACCGCCAGCAACAGCCAGGCGAAAAAGAGTGGAGTGAGGTAAAACGGGGTGATGCCGGGCAAGGCCGGAGTCTCGGGGTCGTAGAGTACCTCGGTGCGGCTCACCAGCGGCACGGCAGCCGAGTCGGGCGAGAGCTGTATCTCGGCCCGGGCAAAAGCCTCTTTCAATACCTCGGGGCCAAACATCTGCTCCCGATAGGTCATGGGGCGGTCCAGCCCGCTGCCCAGCGCCAGGTCTATCCCGAAGATGAGCCACGGGCAACGCTCGGCATAGCGGTCGATCTCCTCGCGAAAAGTGGGCAATACCCCCTCGGGCTCGCGATAGCGCACCCGGTTGTCGAGGGTCGCCTCGACCATGTTGCGGGGACGGGTGGCACAGTTGTCGAACAGGAAGTTGTAGCGATAGACCCGATTCTCGGGGCGGGCATTCTCCAACAGGGCTTCAAACAAGGCTTCGCTCTGCTCGGGCGTGAGATTGAGCACCTGCTCGTCTACCCTCGACTCACGCATGACGTAGTTGAACAGGAAGTCGCGAAAGTCGTTCACTCCCAGACAATAGTCGGTTTCGCCCTTGGTGAAGCGCCACACAAAGGCCGGGGCGTTGAAGTTGAACATGCCGTAGTTGAATACGTAGTCAAAACCACGGGGGCCCGGCTGCCTGACCCGCAGGGCCGAATGGCCGAACAGCTCATACACCTCTGTGCCGGGGCCGCAGGTCAGCAGGCTCACCTGCAACGAATCCCGCCCGGGCACCTGGGCGCTCACGCCCACCCACCAGGCGGCCACTATCGCTGCCACGAATAGTCGTATCTTCATAAACGCACTCGTTTTCATCGTCTGGGAAATGTGGGGTAAAGGTACAACTTTCGCCCCGAATCCCCACGGGGTAACTCTTTTATTTTCTTCGACTTTGATAATTTTTGCATTTTTATTGGCGTGCCCTACCGAATAAATTGCTATCTTTGCTTGTCACACTCAAAACCAAGCAACATGAAAATCAAAGGCTTATTCCTTTCGCTCCTCATAGCCGGGCCGCTCTTGGCCTCGGCACAGAATATCGAGCTCCCCACTCCGCAGAAAGAGGGAGGACTGCCGCTCATGCAGGCTCTCGCCCAACGGGCATCGACCCGCCAGTTCGACACCGACCGGGCTATCGAACCGCAAACACTCTCCAACCTGCTGTGGGCCGCCTGGGGCTACAACCGCGAGGATAAGCGCACGGCACCCTCGGCTCTCAACCGGCAGGAGATTTCGCTCTATGTCATCACCGCCCAAGGGGTCTACACCTACGACGCCCGCCAAAACGTGCTGAACCAGGTGGCCGCCGGCGACTTCCGCCACAGTGCGGGCAAGCAACCCTTTGCCCAGACGGCTCCGCTCAACATCGTCTTCGTGGCCGACCTCGACAAGGCGCCGGGCAACGACATGATGTTTGTCGACTGCGGCTGCATTGTCCAGAACATCTACCTCTACTGCGCCTCGGCCGGACTGGGCAGCGTGGTGCGCGGCTCGTTCGATGCCGCCGAACTGGCCCAGGTCTTGAATCTGAACGAACGACAAAAAGCGATATTGACACAGACGGTCGGCTATCCGGCTCAATAACCCCCGGAAAAGCCCCTCACTCATGCGTCACACCCTACTCCCCCTCGTCTTTATCTTCGCCACCCTCCTCATCGCCGGCTGCAAAGGCAAGCAGGTCGAGCCCGACTACCCCGAGAGTACCCTCATCGATACCTTCGAGATGAAACAGCAGACCCAACCCCGCACCACCGGCTGGCGGAAAAGTCCCATACAGTACACCAGTTTCCGAAAGCTGTTCAACGACCTCAACGACAGACACCTGGCCATCGCCCGCAAAAACGGTATCGAACCGCTCGAATCGCTCGACGAAGCCCGTCAGATGGGTTTCTGGAAACTGGCCAAAATCGACAGCTGCGAATACTACACCGTCGACAAGCTCACCCACTCCATTCCCTATCTCACACCCCGCACCAAATGGCTGCTCATGACCATCGGGAAGAATTTCAACGACTCCCTGGCCAGCCGGGGTGCCGGTGGCCGACAAATCATTCTCACCAGCGCCCTGCGCTCCGACGAGTCGATACGCTCGCTGCGCCGCCGCAACACCAACGCCAGCGAAAACTCGGCCCACCGCTACGGCACCACCTTCGACATTGCCTACAACCGCTACAACGTGACCGACTCGACCTGCTTCGTCCCCTCCGACCGCCTGCGTCTGCTGCTGGGCGAGGTGCTCTACGACCTGCGCAAGCAGCACAAGTGCTATGTGAAATACGAGATACGCCAGGGCTGTTTCCACATCACGGCCCGGTAACGGCGCCTTATTCGCCTCGCGACTGGGAAGAATGAAGAGAGTTCACTATCTTTGGACCGTTTAACCATACACGACCGATGAAACGATATTTATATGCCCTGCGTTATCTGGTATCGATACATTTGCTGGGGCTCCTCTTCTTTGCGGCATTCCGATGGATTCTGTTCCTGCAAGGCTATGACTACCTGGCAGGCGAAAATCTGTCGTTCCTCACCCGGGCCGAAGCCTTCGTCCGCGGACTCTGGCTCGACAACGTAGTGGCCTGCTACATCATGATTCTGCCCCTCACGGTGGTGTCGATCTGCGCCCTGATGGGGTATTACGGCCGCGGTCTGTTCCGGGCGGTCAATATCTTCTTCTCCCTCTTTTATGTGCTGGCCTTTGCCATCTCGGCCTCCGACATTCCCTACTTTGCCTACTTCTTCAAACACATCAACGCCTCGATATTCAACTGGTTCGGCTACACGGGCACGACCCTGGGCCTTATGTTTGGCGAGTTCTCCTACATCGTGGCCTTCGTCCTGTTCCTCGCACTATCGGTACTCTTCGTCTACCTGGCCCATCTGTTGCGCAAACGCACCAGCCGCGACCTGCAACGGATCGCGGCCGAGAAATTCCACTGGCGCAACGAGGTGCTCACCCTGCTGGCCTCGATTGTCCTGATTGGCGGCTGCCTCTTCGGCATACGGGGACGGGTGGGTTACAACCCCATCAAGGTGAGCGCGGCCTACTATTGCAACAACACGTTTCTGAACCAGTTGGGAGTGAGCCCGTCGTTCAACCTGCTGCGCAGCTGGTTGGAGGCCTCGAAATCGGAGAACCGGGAAATCGACCTCATGGACGACCGGGAGGCTATCGCCCGGGTGCGCCAGGAGCTGCACATCACCGACTCGCTGCCCGACGTCTCGCCCATCGCCCGCCGGGTGGAGAATCCGGGAGAGCCTACGCGACAGAATGTGGTGCTTGTCTTCATGGAGTCGATGTCGGCCGAGCTGATGGGACACTTCGGGAACCCCTGGCACTTGACCCCCTTCCTCGACACGCTTGCCACGAAATCGCTCTGTTTCAATCGCTTCTTCTCGGCCGGCACGCATACCAACCACGCCATTCACTCGACGCTCTACTCCTACCCGGCCCTGATGAAACGCAACTCGATGAAGGGGGCGGTTATTCCCTTCTTTGCCGGGCTGCCCACCATCTTGCAGGACAACGGGTACACGACACTCTTCTTCATGACCCACGAGTCGCAGTATGACAACATGAACGGCTATCTGCGCACCAACGGGTTCGACCGCATCTTTGCCCAGGAGGACTACCCCAGGGAGAAGGTGGTGAACAGTTTTGGCGTACAGGACGACTTCCTCTACCAGTATGCCCTGCCGGTGCTTACCCAAACGGCCCGCGAGGGCAAGCCCTTCTTCGCCGCCCTGCTGAGTGTCAGCAACCATCCGCCCTATGTGGTTCCGGCCGATTTCAAGGCCCGCAACAAGACCGACGAGTTGCGCATTGTCGAGTTTGCCAACCATGCGTTGCAGGAGTTCATCGAGCAGGCCCGCCAGGAGGAGTGGTTCGACAACACCATCTTCGTGTTCGTGGGCGACCACGGGAAAATCGTGGGGACTCCCCGCAGCGACATGCCGCTCAGTTTCAACCACGTGCCGTTGCTCATCTACGCCCCCTCGTCGATCGAGCCCCGTCAAATCGACGACTTGGGTGGACAGACCGACATCGCCCCCACACTGCTGGGACTGCTCCACATCGACTACACCAACAACGGGTTCGGCGTAGACCTGCTGCGGGAAAAACGGCCAGCGGTGGTCTTTACCTCCGACGATGCCATCGGCTGCGTGAACGATTCGCTCTTCTACATCTACAAGCCCAAGGATAACCAGGAGTGGCTGCTGTCGCACAAGCGTGCCATTGAGCAAAGCGGTGGCGTGACCGACGAATCCGCCCGCCAGTCGCTGCGCGACTACTCCTTCTCGATATTGCAAACAGCTCAATACCTTATGAGCAACAGCCTCACCGGCAAATACATAGGTTATCAACCCCGCTAATCCTTTACCGCTATGAAGAATTTGTTTCGATGGATTTCACTCGTCGCGCTCCTGCTCCTCACGGTGCAATGCCAGAACCCGAAGCGTCAGTCGACCGACGGAGCGACCGGCAACGACACCCTCGTGCATCATGCCGACCTGCTCTCGATAATCCGTCACGACACTTATACCGATGTGGCTATCACAAATCCCTGGGACACCACCCGACTGCTGCACCGCTACCTGCTCGTCCCCCGCGAGGCGCCTTTGCCCGACTCGCTGCCGCAAGGTACGGTGGTGAGGACACCCCTCGAAAAGTCGCTGGTCTACTCGTCGGTACACGCCAGCGCCCTCGAAATGCTGGGGGCGCTCGACCGGATAGGCGGCGTGTGCGACCTTGCCTATATCAAGACGCCGGCCCTGCTCGAACGGGCCCAAGCCGGTCGACTGGTCGATGCCGGCAACTCGACGAGCCCCGACATCGAACGGGTGATGGAGCTATCGCCCGACGCCATATTGCTGTCGCCCTTCGAGAATGCGGGCTACGGACGCATCGGCAAGATGGGTATTCCCATCGTCGAGTGCGCCGACTACCTCGAAACCTCGCCGCTGGGTCGCGCCGAATGGATTAAACTGCTGGGGCTGCTCTACGGGAAAGAGACCGAAGCCGATTCGCTCTTCACCCAAATCGAGCAACGCTACAACCGGCTGAAAGAGCAGGTGGAGCACACCGGCTCGGCACCGATGGTCATCAGCGAATTGAAGAGCGGCTCGGCCTGGTACATGCCGGGCGGGAAGAGCTACATGGCCCGGATCTTTGCCGATGCCGGAGGCTCCTATCCGTGGAGCGACAACGGCGAGTCGGGTTCCATTCCCCTCGCCTTCGAGACGGTGTTCAACCGGGCCGGCGAGGCCGACATCTGGCTCATCAAGTCGTTCAACGTGGGCCAACTCTCCTACAAGGCCTTGCAAAAGGAGTATGCCCCCTATGCCCGCTTCAAGGCGTTCCGCGAACATAACATCTACGGCTGCAACACAGCCGCCTGCAACTATTACGAAGAGACTCCCTTCCGGCCCGACCTGCTGTTGCAGGAGCTGGCGGCTCTCTTCCACCCCGACCGCTTCCCCGATTATCAACTCCGTTATTTCCAACCCCTGTCCGAATGAATGCCCGTCCCGACAAACTGCGCGAAAAACGCCTCATCGTCCTGCTGATTCTGCTGCTGGGCGTGCTGTGTGCCGCCAACCTGTGGTTCGGATCGGTGCAGATACCGGCCTCGGCCGTGTGGGATATTCTCTGCGGACGGGAGTGCGAGAAGGAGGTGTGGCGCTTCATCGTACTCGAATCGCGTCTGCCACAGATGGTAGCCGCGCTGCTCTCGGGTGCCGCGCTAGCCGTGGCGGGTCTGCTGCTCCAAACCGCCTTCAACAACCCGCTGGCGGGTCCCTCGATTCTGGGCATCGACACGGGAGCCAGTCTGGGCGTGGCACTGGTCATGCTCTTCTGCGGGGGGAGCCTGGGTCTCACCGGGTCGACCACCCTCACGGGCTTTACCGCCATTATCGCGGGGGCTTTCGCCGGATCAATCGTCGTGCTGGGAACGATTCTCTTCTTCTCGACTCTGGTCAAGAACAACATCATGCTGCTCATCGTGGGCATCATGGTGGGATACATCACCTCGTCGGTCATCTCGCTGCTCAACTACTTTGCCACGGCCGAGGGGGTACACTCCTACACCATCTGGGGCATGGGCAATTTCAGCGGCGTCACCGGCGAGCAGCTTCCCTACTTCGCCCTGTCGGTATCAGTAGGGCTGGCCATCGCCATTCTCCTCATCAAACCGCTTAACGCCCTGTTGCTGGGCGACCGCTACGCCGCCAATCTGGGGGTGAACATCAAGCTCACCCGCAACCTGCTGCTTATCGTCACGGGTCTGCTCACCGCATCGACCACCGCCTTCTGCGGCCCCATCTCGTTCATCGGGCTGGCCGTGCCGCACATCGCCCGCCTGCTGCTGGGTACCTCGAACCACAACACCCTGCTGCCCGTCACGCTACTCTGCGGCGCCGTCACCACGCTGCTGTGCAACCTCATCTGCATTCTGCCGGGCGAGTCGGGTATCCTGCCCATCAACGCCATCACCCCGGTACTGGGAGCACCGGTCATCATCTACGTCATCATCAACCAACGCAAAATACAATATTTCAACTAATGGAGAGCGCGACCACCATACTATCGGCTCAACAGTTGAGCATCGGCTACCGAACGGGGCACAAGGGGGTGAAACCGGTCCACGACCACCTCACCTTCGCGCTGCACCGGGGTGAACTCACCTGTCTGCTGGGGGCCAACGGGTCGGGCAAATCGACCCTGCTGCGCACGCTCGCAGCCGCACAACCGCCCCTCGCGGGTGAAATACGGCTCGAAGGTCGCGACTTGTCGACGCTCTCGGAGCGGGAGCTCTCGCGCCTCATCGGCGTGGTACTGACCGACAAGACCCAGACCGGTGGACTCACCGTTTACGAACTGGCAGCTCTGGGCCGACAACCCCACACCGGATTCTTCGGCCGGCTCGACCGACACGACCAACAAGTGGTCGAAGAGGCCATCGAGGCCGTGGGCATCGCCCACAAGGCCCATACCTACATGGCGCAACTCTCCGACGGAGAAAAACAAAAAGCAATGATTGCCAAGGTGCTGGCCCAGGAGTGCCCCCTGGTGATTCTCGACGAGCCCACCGCCTTTCTCGACGCCGTAAGCCGCATCGAGACCATGACTCTGCTGCACCGCATCGCCACCACGCAACAGAAGGCGATTCTGCTCTCGACCCACGACATCGAACAGGCACTCGTCCTGTCCGACCGCCTGTGGCTGCTGCGCAAGGGGCAGGGCATGAGCTGCGGCGTGACCGAGGACCTCATTCTCAACGGCGACCTCGACACGCTGTTCGACCGTCGCGACATCTGCTTCGACCGCGCGCACGGCAGCTATTACCCCTCGGTGCGGTGGGAGCAGGAGATTGTGGTCGAAGCGACCGACGACACCCTGCTCCACTGGACGGTCAATGCCCTCAACCGCAACAGCTACGGCTGCCGCATCGCCCCCGGTGAAAGTTCGCCTGCACTGCCCCGCCTCACCGTGACCGACGCGCACACGCTCTCCCTGCACACCCCGACCGGCACGCAGACCTTCAACGACTTTGCCACCCTCATCGAGCGGCTGAAAAAACAGAACTGATTTATCCTCAACCCCGCAAGGCCGACACCATGGAGCGAGCGGCCTGCTCGGGCGCACCCGGCGAGCCCAACCGGCGAGCCACCCGGTCATACCCGGCCAGCATGCGCTCCCGATTCTCTTCGTCGAACAGGCTAGCCAGTTCACGACGCAGATTCTCGACCGTAGCCCGGTAGCCCAACAGTTCGCACACCACGGGGGCATCGGCTATGAGATTGACCAGCGAAACGTAAGGCACCCGCAAAATCTTCTCGAACGTCTTGTAGAACAGTTTGCCCCCGCCTACCCAGTAACACACCACCTGCGGCACCCGCAGCAGAGCGGTTTCGAGCGTAGCGGTCCCCGAGGTGACCAGTGCAGCCCGGCTTTGTTGCAACAGCCGGTAGGTCTTGCCCTCGACCACCTTCACCCGGTGCCCCTGCAAATAGGGAGCATAGAGTTGGGGCGGGATTCCGGGAGCTCCCGCCACCACCAGTTGGTAATCGGGATAGGCCTCGGCCGCCTCGATCATCAGCGGCAGGTTATTCTTGATTTCGGCCACCCGGCTGCCGGCCAGCAGGGCAATGATGGGCTTGCGCTCCAATCCGCAGGCGGTCACAAACTCATCGAAAGTCTCATCGGCAAAAGGTCGCGCCGCCAGTTCGTCGACCGTGGGATTGCCCACATACTCCACCGCATAGTGGTGGCGGGCATAGAAATCGACCTCAAAGGGCAAGATGGAGTAGAGCCGGTCGACATAGCGGCGGATACTCTTCACCCGCCACTCCTTCCAGGCCCATATCTTGGGCGAAATATAATAGTAGACCGGCAGGCCCAACCGGCTCTTCACATACTTGGCTATCTTCAAGTTGAAACCCGGGTAGTCGACCAGAATCACCACATCGGGACGCCAAGCGGCAATATCCTGCTTGCACAGGCGCATATTGGCCAGTACCTTGTCGAGATTCATCAGCACCGGGATAAAGCCCATGTAGGCCATGTCGCGATAGTGCTTCACCAGCGTGCCGCCACAAGCCGCCATGAGGTCGCCCCCGAAGTAACGGAAGTCGGCATCGGGGTCCTCGCGCTTCAACGCCTTCATCAAGTTCGAGGCATGCAGGTCGCCCGAAGCCTCGCCGGCAATCAAATAGTATTTCATAGACGAAACGATTTCAATTACACTTTCTTACTCGATGCGCACGGCCGTACCGCTGCACGTCACCATCAACATGCTGCCCGAGCCGCCCACCGTCTCGTAGTCGAGGTCGATGCCCACCACGGCGTTGGCACCCAGCCGCTGCGCCTCTTGCGCCATCTCTTCGAGTGCCGTGTTCTTCGCTTCGCGCAACACCTCTTCATAGGCACCCGAGCGGCCGCCGAAAAAGTCGCGTATGCCGGCCATGAAGTCACGCATCACATTGGCCCCGATAATGGTCTCGCCGGTCACCACCCCGTAATAGGTCACAATTCGTCGCCCCTCTACCGTGGGCGTTGTCGTCAGTAACATAGTCTCTGTGTTTATATTATCAGGGGATAAGGCAGGCTGAGCTTCATCACCGGTTGAACCCGACGCTTTCACTTGCCTCAGGTCTCACCCCTCGCTATCGTTGAGCAAACTTAAAGAAAAGAATCTGATTTTACAAATCCGTTTTTATTCCCGTCGCGAAGAAATCACCGGCGGGTTGCAATAAAGCGGCACGGGTACCGTTTTTATAATATCATGAGAGGGATAACCGCTGCCATCTGTTCGCTGTGCCTGCTGGTCGCCACGTGGCTGACCGGCTGCATCGACGACGACTTCACCACGAGTCCGTCGCACGTGCTCGCATTCTCGACCGACACGGTAGCCTTCGACACCGTGTTCACCACGATAGGAACCTCGACCCGCTCGTTCCGCATCTACAACCCCAACAAGAAATCGCTCAACATCTCGAGCATCAAGCTGGCCGATGCCGAACATTCGGGCTTCCATATCAACGTCGACGGCATGTCGGGCGACTATTTCACCGATGTCGAGATTCGGGGCAAAGACAGTCTCTACGTCTTTGTCGAGGCCAACATCGACCCCACCAACGAGGACAATCCCATCTTCATCGTCGACTCGATTGTCTTCCTCACCAACGGGGTGCAGCAAGACGTGAAGCTCACCGCCTACGGGCAGGACGTAATCATCAAGCGGGGCGAGACGCTCACCGCCGATACCCGCCTCACGGCCGACCGGCCCTACCTCATCTACGACAGTCTGGTAGTGGCACCGGGGGCTACCCTCCAACTCGACCCGGGGGCGCGGCTACATTTCCACAACCGGGCCTCGCTGCTGGTACAGGGCCGCTTGCAGGCCGAAGGAACGCAGGAGGCTCCCATACAGATTCGGGGCGACCGGCTCGACCGACTCTTCGCCGACCTCCCCTACGACAACCTGGGGGGACAGTGGGGCGGCATACGCTTCTACCCCGAGAGCGTGGGGAACAAAATCGCCCATGCCTATGTGCG
Source organism: Barnesiella viscericola DSM 18177 (assembly GCF_000512915.1). Taxonomy (GTDB): domain Bacteria; phylum Bacteroidota; class Bacteroidia; order Bacteroidales; family Barnesiellaceae; genus Barnesiella; species Barnesiella viscericola. The sequence goes on along the minus strand of NZ_CP007034.1, from coordinate 2,047,639 downwards.
GGGCATGAGCTCGGGCATCGTACTCGACTCGTGTGCCACCGAAGAGATGCGTCTCGAAATCGCCAACTCGCGCATACGCAACTCGTCGGGCAACCTCATCACCTCGAAATACAGCCGGCTCTACTGCTGGAACAGCGAACTGTCGGACGCCGCCGGGGCCGTGCTCTCGCTCACGGGCGGGGCTGCCGACTTTACCCACTGCACCATCGTCAACTACTATTTCTACGACGTGATTACCGCCCCCATCGTAACGCTGGGCTATTGTGCCGCGGCCGACTCCATACAGGGCGGCGCTCCACTGCTGCGAGCCAGCTTCAACAACTCGATACTCTGCGGAAAGAGCTCCGAGGTGTCGGGTATCGATTTCACGGGCAGCCATGTCCTCTTCCGCTCCTGTCTCTTCAACTCCATGGGTGAAGACGACGCCAACTTTATCAACACCGTGTGGGGCGGCATGCCGCTCTTCAAGGCTACGGGCGAAGAGCATTACTACTACAACTACCAGATAGGCTCCGAAGAGTCGGGTGCCATCGGCAAGGGCGACCCGGCATTTGCCCAGCCGCCTCTCGACAAGGACATGTATGGCAACTCCCGCCTCGAACGGGTAGACATCGGCGCCTACCAGTATGTACCTCAGGCCGAGGGCGAAGAGTAGAGATTGCACACCCGTTTTGCAAATGCGCAACAACGGCTGTCGCTCGGCAGCACTTTTCTTAATAAAAGTTACAAAATAGAATCTACCGACCTATTTCCATTTCATTTTTCCTTTTTTCTTTCTCGTTTTGCTAATTTTGTAAGAGATATTTAATCCTCTTTTAAACATTTGCATTATGAGTGAAGAGATAAAACAGATAGCCGAACGTCTTGTCGGATTGCGTGACGCACTCGACCTGACGCCCGAAGAGATTGCCGCCGCCTGCCACATCGACCTCGAAACCTACCGGGGATACGAGTCGGGCGAAAAAGATATTCCCGTGAGTTTCCTGCACCAGATTGCCCGCCATTATGGGGTAGAATTGCCTGCCCTCATGTTTGGCTACGAGCCCCGCATGAACTCCTATTTCCTCACCCGCAAGGACAAGGGGGTGGCCGTCGAGCGCACCAAGGCCTACAAATACCAGTCGTTGGCCGCCGGGTTTGCCAACCGCAAGGCCGACCCCTTCATGGTGACCGTAGAGCCCTCGGCTCCCGAGGCTCCCTTCACCCTCAACACCCACCCGGGACAGGAGTTCAACATCGTGATGGAGGGAAGCATGCACCTGCGCATCGGCGAGAAGGAGCTTGTACTCCACGAGGGTGACAGCATCATTTTCGACTCCACCCGTCCCCACGGTATGAAGACCATCGGCGACAAACCGGTACGGTTCCTGGCCATCATCTTTTAACGAGGGAGAAAAGCCGTTGCTGCCACTCATTTATTTTTTTATAAACATCAAGAAAACAAGAGAAGGGAGATTCATACCCTTCTCGCATCAGATACACGATTATGTTAGAACGCTTTTTGGATAAGACCTCTTTCTCCTCGCAGGAAGACTTCATGCAGAATTTCAAGGTAAAGGTGCCCGAGAATTTCAACTTCGGGTATGACGTCGTAGACGAATGGGCCCGCATTGCGCCCGACAAACAGGCTCTGCTCTGGACCAACGACCGGGGCGAGCGCATCGACTTCACCTTTGCCGACATCAAACGCGAGAGCGACAAGACGGCCGCCTATTTCCAGTCGCTGGGCATCGGCCACGGCGACATGGTAATGCTCATACTCAAACGCCGCTTTGAGTTCTGGTTCTCGATTATCGCCCTCCACAAGCTGGGTGCAGTGTGTATCCCCGCCACTCACCTGCTGACCGAAAAGGATATCATCTACCGTTGCAACGCCGCCGACATCAAGGCCATCGTGGCGTGCGGCGACGAGATCGTGCTCGGCCACATCAACCGCGCCCGTCCCGAGTCGCCCTCGCTGCAACACTGCATCTCGATAGGCCCCATCGTGCCCGAGGGGTGGGACGATTTCCATCGCGGCATCGAATCGGCCGCCCCCTTCGTGCGTCCCGAACACCCCAACAGCAACGACGACATCTCGCTGCTCTACTTCACCTCGGGAACGACCGGCGAGCCCAAGATGGTGGCCCACGACTTCACCTACCCGCTGGGACATATCATCACCGGCTCCTTCTGGCACAACCTGCACGAAGGCAGCCTGCACCTCACCCTGGCCGACACCGGTTGGGGCAAGGCGGTGTGGGGCAAGCTCTACGGACAGTGGATTGCCGGAGCCAACGTCTTTGTCTACGACTTCGAGAAGTTCAAACCGGCCGACGTGCTCGACATGATACACAACTACCACATCACCTCGTTCTGCGCGCCGCCCACCGTCTTCCGCTTCCTCATTCGCGAAGACCTGTCCAAATACGACCTCTCGTCGCTGCAATACTGCACCATCGCCGGCGAAGCGCTCAACCCCAAGGTCTATGAAGAGTGGCTGCGCCTCACGGGCATCAAACTGATGGAGGGATTCGGCCAGACCGAGACTACCCTCACCATCGCCACCTATCCCTGGGTAGAACCCAAACCGGGCTCAATGGGCATACGCAACCCGCAATACGACATCGACCTGCTCACGGCCGACGGCCGCTCGGCCGAGGAGGGCGAACAGGGACAAATCGTCATTCGCACCGACCACGGCAAACCGCTGGGCCTCTTCAAGGAGTACTACCGCGACCCCGAGAAGACCCGCGAAGCCTACCACGACAACATCTACTACACGGGCGATGTGGCCTGGCGCGACGAAGACGGCTACTTCTGGTTCGTAGGCCGGGCCGACGACGTAATCAAGTCGTCGGGCTACCGCATCGGCCCGTTCGAGGTAGAGAGTGCCCTGATGACTCACCCGGCTGTCGTCGAGTGTGCCGTCACCGGGGTACCCGACGAGATACGGGGCCAGTTGGTCAAAGCCACCATCGTACTCTCGGCTGCCTACAAGGAGAAGGCCGGCGAGGCGCTCATCAAGGAGATTCAGGACCACGTAAAACGGGTTACCGCCCCCTACAAATATCCGCGTGTCATCGAGTTTGTCGACGAGCTGCCCAAGACCATCAGCGGCAAGATTCGCCGGGTAGAGATACGCGACAAGGACAACAAGAGCAGCAAGTAATCGCCTAACCGATACAGACGCCATGCAAGCCAGCAACGAATGGTTCGTAGCCGACGCCGAGAACGAGGGCAAGCCCCTCATCGTGCGGGGACGGCTTTTCCTCGACACCCCGCGGCAGTCGGGGCGCTTTGCCACCCGTATTGCCCTCGTGTGGCAATACAAGGGCGACTCGAAGGGTATGCCCACCGACAAGGAGACTCAGGGGCTCGACCTGCTCAACGAACAGCTGCGCCAGGCACTCGAAGCCGACGAGGTGGCGGTTCTCACGGCCATCTTCATCGGCAACCGGACGGCCCGATACGAATACTACGGGACCTCGGCCGAAGCCTTCGGGCAGGTGGTCGAACAGACCTTTGCCGCCTATCCGCCCCTGCCCGTACAGATAGGGGCCGAAAGCGACCCCCAGTGGAGCCGCTATATCGAGATGATTGAACAATTTGCCATACAGTCATGAGTTACAACCGCAAACGCATAGCCGTGAAGATAGGGAGCAACGTGCTCACCCGACGCGACGGGTCGCTCGACATCACCCGCATGTCGGCCCTCACCGACCAGATTGCCGACCTGCACAAGGCCGGGCTCGACGTGATTGTGGTCTCGTCGGGGGCGGTGGCCTCGGGTCGCAGCGAGCTGCACATCGACCGCAAGCTCGATGCGGTATCGGCCCGCCAGCTCTTCTCGGCCGTGGGACAAGCCAAACTCATCAACCGCTACTACGAGCTCTTCCGCGAGCACCACATCGCCTGTGGACAGGTGCTCACCACCAAGGAGAACTTCTCCACCCGCCGGCAGTACCTCACCCAGAAACAGTGCATGGAGGTGATGCTCGAAAACCGGGTGATTCCCATCGTCAACGAGAACGACACCATCTCGGTGACCGAGCTCATGTTTACCGACAACGACGAACTCTCGGGACTCATCTCGGCCATGATGGACGTCGAGACGCTGGTCATTCTCAGCAACATCGACGGCATCTACAACGGGGTGCCGGGCGAAGCGGGCACGCGGGTCATCACCGAGATACACCCTGGACAGGAGTTGTCGCAATATATCCAGTCGGGCAAATCGTCGTTCGGCCGGGGCGGCATGCTCACCAAATGCCATATCGCCCGCAAGGTGGCCGACGAAGGTATCGAGGTTGTCATCGCCAACGGCAAGCGCGAGAACATTCTGCCCCGCCTGCTCTGTGCCGGGAGCACCGAGGTATGCACGCGGTTCGTCCCCTCGCCGACCCCCATATCGAGCATCAAGCGGTGGATTGCCCACTCCGAGGGGTTTGCCAAGGGGCGGCTCTACCTAAACGCCGGAGCCGTCGAGGCCATTCACTCGCAGCCGGCCGCCAGCATCCTGCCCATCGGGGTCACCCGTATCGAAGGCGATTTCGAGCGTGACGACATCGTGCGCATTGTCGATGCCGAAGGGCACGCCATCGGGGTGGGAAGGGTATCGTTCGACAGCGAGTCGGCCCGTCAGCTCATCGGCAAACAGGGAGCACGCCCGTTAGTCCATTGCGATTATCTCTATCTCGAACAACTTTAACGGGAATCTTGTCCCCGCACTCGAAAAAAAAGATTACTTTTGTTCAAATACACACATCACAGCCATGACTACCGACCTGTCACACATTCTCGACCTTGCCCGGGTGGCAGCCAACAAGTTGAACCTTATCGACGACGCCACGATAGCCCGCGTGCTCTGTGCCGTGGCCGACGAGGCAGACCGGCAGACCGACTACCTCTTGCAGGAGAACCGCCGCGACCTGGAACGCATGGACCCGAACGACCCTCGGTATGACCGGCTGATGCTTACCTCGGAGCGTCTGGCCGGCATCACGGCCGACATGCGACGCGTCGCCTCACTGCCCTCGCCGCTGGGATGCACACTGGCCTCGTTCGACCGCCCCAACGGCATGCACATCGACAAGGTATCGGTACCATTCGGAGTCATTGGAATCATCTACGAGGCACGACCCAACGTGACGTTCGACGTCTTCTCGCTCTGCCTGAAATCGGGCAACGTCTGCATCTTGAAGGGCGGGCACGATGCCGCCTGCTCCAACCAGGCACTTATGAACATTATCAACAAGGTGTTGATAAGTCATGGAATCGACTCGAACACAGCGGTTTTACTACCCAACGACCACCACGTTACCGACCAGTTGTTAACAGCCGTGGGAAAGGTCGACCTGGTGATTCCCCGGGGAAGCAGCCGCCTCATCAACTACGTGCGCGAACATGCTCTCGTGCCGGTCATCGAAACCGGGGCGGGGATATGCCACACCTATTTCGACGAATATGGCGACCTGGCCATGGGACGCAACATCGTGTGCAATGCCAAAACCCGTCGGGTGAGCGTGTGCAATGCCCTCGATTGCCTCATCGTCCACGAAAAGCGGCTGCCCGACCTGCCCGCCCTCTGCGAGCCGCTGGCCGGGAAACAGGTCATCATCTATGCCGACCCGCAAGCCTACGAGGCACTGTCGGGGCACTACCCCGACGACTTGCTGCAACCGGCGACCGACCAGAGTTTCGGCACCGAATTTCTCGACTACAAGATGGCCGTGAAGACGGTAGCCTCGTTTGACGAGGCGCTGGACCACATAGCCCGCTACTCGTCGAAACACAGCGAGTGCATCGTGACCGACAACGAGGAACACAAGCGACAATTTACCCGCCGGGTCGACGCCGCCTGCGTCTACACCAACGTCTCCACGGCATTCACCGACGGAGGCCAGTTCGGCTTCGGCGCCGAAATCGGCATCAGCACCCAGAAACTCCACGCCCGGGGGCCCATGGCTCTGCCCGAGCTGACCACTTATAAATATATCATTTCCGGCAACGGACAAACCCGTCAATAGAAAAAAGATTATGAGACACTTTACCAACGTACACGACATAGGCGACCTGAAAACGGCCGTCCGCGAAGCCCTCGAAGTCAAAGCCAACCGCTTTGCCTACAAACGGCTGGGTGAGAACCGCACCCTCATGATGATCTTCTTCAATTCGAGCCTGCGCACCCGCCTAAGCACCCAAAAGGCGGCGATGAACCTGGGCATGAACGTGATGGTGCTCGACGTGAATCAGGGAGCCTGGAAGCTCGAAACCGAACGCGGGGTAGTGATGGACGGCGACAAGCCCGAGCATCTGCTCGAAGCCATTCCCGTGATGGGCTGCTACTGCGACGTGATAGGCGTACGCTCCTTTGCCCGCTTCGAGAGCAAGAGCGACGACTACGAAGAGAAAATCCTCAACCAGTTTATCCAATACTCGGGACGCCCCGTGTTCAGCATGGAGGCGGCTACCCGCCACCCCTTGCAGAGCTTTGCCGACCTCATCACCATCGAGGAGCACAAGCTGACGGCGCGCCCCAAAGTGGTGCTCACCTGGGCACCACACCCCAAGGCCTTGCCGCAGGCGGTACCCAACTCGTTTGCCGAGTGGATGAACGAGACCGACTACGATTTCGTCATCACCCACCCCGAAGGGTATGAACTCGACCCGCGCTTCGTGGGACGGGCCCGGGTGGAGTATGACCAGCGCAAAGCCTTCGAAGGGGCCGATTTCATCTATGCCAAGAACTGGGCCGCCTATGCCGACCCGCACTACGGCGAGGTGCTGAGTACCGACCGCAGCTGGACGGTCGACAGCGAGAAGATGGCCCTGACCAACCACGCCTTCTTCATGCACTGCCTGCCGGTACGGCGCAACATGATTGTGACCGACGACGTCATCGAGAGTCCCCAGTCGCTGGTTATCCCCGAGGCGGCCAACCGGGAAATATCGGCCCAAGTGGTCTTAAAACGCATTCTCGAATCTCTATAATACCTCACACCTATGAAACGGCTTTCGATATTTCTTGTTCTTGCCCTCCTGCTCCCGGCAGTCACCCGGGGCGAAGAGTTCACCGAATACAAATTCTGGAACGAAGGCAAACTGACGTGGGACGATTTTCAAGACACGCTCAGCCTCAAAAGCGTGCCCTCGGCATTCGTCGCCTTCCTGCAAATCGAGAAGACCAAAAGCCGCGACGGCAACACCAGCACGGTACGCAACGAGGCACAAGCCTGCTTCGACAAGCGCCACTCCTTTGCCGACCCGACCATTCGCACCGAGAATCAGCTGCGCCTGTTCCAGCTAAAATATGACCTGCTCGAATTTTATCGCCGCCGGTTGCAGACCGAGTTGAACCTGGGCGTGGTGGGCATCGAGGCCGATAACCGCACCCGCCAGTACATGGACCTCTACAAGGAGCAAAGCCAAAAGGCCGAGGAAGAGACCGAGCACGGACAGAACGAGGAGCGGTTGCAGGAGTGGGAGTTCTACGTGACCAAAGAGCTTATCGACAACCCGGCCCCGGCCGTTCCCCACATCTCGCCCCGCCGGTTCGGCTACGGCTTCTACCTGGGTACCGGCGCTTCCTGGCCCGTGGGTGACATTGCCCGCTATTGGGACCCCGCCTGGCAAATCCACTTCGGGTTTGACCTGGGCTATGCCAACACCCACCTGTTGTGCGACTTCTCGGCCGGTATGGCCCGCACCCGTCAAGACATCAACGTGCAGAAAGACGACATTCGCGACACCTGGTACCGCAACGGGCACAATACCTACACCTCGATTTCGCTGAGCCTGGGACAACAGCTCGTCTCGACCAAATACTTTGCCCTCATGCCCTATGCCGGGTGCATCTGGTCGGGCTACTCCGATCAGGTACGTATCCCCGACGGCAGCAACGAACGGGCTACGCTGGCCTACTCCAACTTCAACTGGACGGCAGGCATCTGCTTCGACTACCGCTTCTCCAACACCGTCTCGCTGGTACCGTCGTTCTGGCGAGGTCACCGCGAAATCTTCACCGCGTCGATTCGCACCAAAATCTTTATCAACCGCGAACAGTTCAAAAATTTCAACGCCATAGAGGGCGACATGATTCGGGGCTGCAAATTGGGATTCTCCATCTCGTGCCTCGGGTTCAGCCGCCTGCTGCAAATCAAATAACGCTCAATCCACCATGAAACAATATCTCGACCTGCTGCAACATGTGCTCGACCACGGCGTCCTCAAAGAGGACCGCACGGGCACGGGTACCCATAGCGTGTTCGGCTATCAAATGCGATTCGACCTGCACGACGGGTTCCCCCTGCTCACCACCAAGAAGCTGCACCTCAAATCGATTATCTACGAACTGCTGTGGTTTCTCAAAGGCGATACCAATGTGAAATATCTGCAAGAGCACGGCGTACGCATCTGGAACGAATGGGCCGACGCAAACGGCGACCTGGGCCATATCTACGGCTACCAATGGCGCTCCTGGCCCGACTATAACGGCGGCCACATCGACCAGATAACCGAGGCCATCGAGACCATCAAGCACAACCCCGACTCGCGCCGCATCATCGTGAGCGCCTGGAACGTGGCCGACCTGCCTCAGATGAATCTCCCCCCCTGCCACGCCTTCTTCCAGTTCTACGTGGCCGACGGCAAACTGAGCCTGCAACTCTACCAGCGCAGCGCCGACATCTTCCTGGGCGTGCCCTTCAACATCGCCTCGTATGCCCTGCTGCTGCTCATGGTAGCCCAGGTCACCGGGCTCGAAGCCGGCGAGTTCGTCCACACCCTGGGCGATGCCCATATCTACAACAACCACCTGGAACAGGTGCGCGAACAGCTCACCCGCGAACCACGACCACTCCCCAAGATGAAGCTGAACCCCGAGGTAAAAAACATCTTCGACTTCCAGTACGAAGACTTTGAACTGACCGATTATAATCCACACCCCCACATTGCCGGGAAAGTAGCCGTATGATGAAGAACCCCATCGCACTCATTGCCGCCGTGGCCGACAACGGGGCCATAGGCCGCAACCAGCAGTTGCTGTGCCACCTGCCCAACGACCTGAAACATTTCAAGACCCTCACCTCGGGGCACACCGTGGTGATGGGACGTCGCACCTTCGAGTCGCTGCCCAAGGGGGCCCTGCCCAACCGGCGGAACATCGTGCTCACCCACAACCCCGACCTTGCCTGGCCAGGGGTCACGGTAGTGCACAACCTCGACGAGCTGACGGCCCAGTCGCCCGACGACCTCATCTTCATCATCGGCGGAGCCACCCTCTACAACGAGACCATCGATCGGGCCGACACCCTCTACATCACCCACATACACCACACCTTTGCCGATGCCGACACCTTCTTCCCTCCCATCGACGAATCCCGCTGGATAAAAGAAGAGGTGCAGGAGATGCCGGCCGACGAGCGGCACGCCTACCCCTACACCTTTGTTACCTACCGGCGCAAGCCATAAGGAGGAGCATACACTCCCCGATTAACGGCGATCGGTCATTGTGATTTCTCCGTCGTTGTTGAAATGCAATTCAATAGCAGGAGCCGTGTTCAGTTCCACTTGATAACCCCAGCTATAACGTGCCGCCTCTACGATACCGGCATCGGGATACTCCGTAGCCGTATAAGTGAGCAGATTGCCAGGCAATATCCCCATCTGCAATGCCGACGGCAACACTTGCCAGTTACCATCGACCTCTTGCCAACCTCCATCTTTGTAGAATTTCAACTCAAATCCGTTGCTCAACCACACCTTGTAACGAGGCTCCTCATCATCTTTCTCAGACTTAATCACCTTCACATCGGCAAAATAGGTACCGACAAACTCCTGTATTGAAGCCGGCAAAGTTTTGAAATCCACTTGCTTGTCATCGTCACACGAACTCAGGGCAACAAGCCCTACCAATACAAGGAAACTCCACAAAATTTTCTTCATAAAACTCATTTTTAAGATTAACTATACATGTTCATAACAATATTTATCCCCAATAGGTCATCGGACCAAATAAAAATTTCAACCCTAGCAGATACAAAAGTAAAAATATTTTGCAATATTTTTACAATAACAGCCTATCATATTGACAGAAAAACGTTGAAATACAAAAATAATGTTAATTAGATAGATTTTTTTTGTACCTTTTGCTTGCATATCAAATTATATGCTTACATTTGCAATGTGTTTTTCATGGTATTAGAATTAAGGTTAACAAAGATTGGTTGTCGTGATGACAATCAATTTTTTTTGTTTTAAACCTTTGGCACCGAAATCGAGTAGTTTTCGTACCTTTGCCTTTCCGAAACTAAAACTCGAATTCCCATGAAACAACTGCTACCCCTTATCCTGCTAATCGCTCATATCCTCCCGATTATGGCTGGTGACGGAAGTTCGGCCCAATCGCCCCTCACCGTAACGCAGGCCCTCGCCAGGAAAAACGACCATAAAAGCTACTACGTGAGCGGATACATCGTAGGCGAATACCGAGACTACTCCAACAACAAGCATTTCTACTACCTGGCTCCGCCATTCGACGGCACATCGGCCTACCTCATTGCAGATGATGTAGACGAAATAGACCTGAACCGAATGATGCCTGTACAGATAAAAGACTATGTCGACAACTACAACCTCGATGAAAATCCACAATACTGGCACAAACGGCTTACCGTCAAAGGGACACTTACCGACTATTTCACTCTGCCTGGCATCAAGAACCTCACTGACTGGATTGCCCCGGCCGAACCACTCGATGACGAAGCGCGCTATTGGAACTTCTATGAAACCTTCGAGACCAAAAAGGCCTACACGCCCGACGGCTCCCAAATGTACAGCGGAGGTACCTATGCCAGTGCCGAGACCTGCCTGTGGAAATTTGTGGGTGCCACCTACGGCAACAGTTCCAACGATATGAAGTGGGACAATGCAGCTGCCCACCTGCGCCTCACCGAATCGACCAGCGGCGAGCCGGGCTACATCTGCATGCTCGCCGACAAGACCGACGGAATAGGCTACCTGCGTCTGTGGGCAGCCCGCTACAAAGAGGACAAAGGATCTGCTTCGTTTGGCATCTTCCTCTCCAACGACCAAGGTAAAAGTTGGGAAGCCATACAAACAGATGTTGCCATCGAAAAAGAGTTGACCGAATACCAGTTCAAGATCATGCGTCCCGGCACTTGGCGCGTCAAGATTGCCAAGACCGACAATTCGGCCAACGGTATAGACATCGACAATATCCATATCAGCGACTACTACACCCCATCGGCCGTTGTCGCTGCCCCGGCCGAAATTCCCGTTCGCCTGTGGAGCGCCCCGGGAGCCCTCTGTTTCGAGGCCTCACAACCTGCCGATATCCGCATCTATACCCTTGCCGGAGTTCTTGTGAACGAACAGCACATTGCCGGCCACGGCTCCCTGCCCCTCCCCGCAGGCTTTTACCTGGTATCTACACCGACTACCCAAGTAAAAATCATCGTACGAGAATGATATTAAAAATCGATAATAAAGGAGGAGCGCCGTATCACTTGATACGGCGCTCCTCCTTTATAACCCTCTCTATCCAAGAAACTTTCTACTTTTCCTGCGGCAAAAACAGAACGGCATCGGCCGCCACGGTATTGTCGGTTCCCAGGTTGGAAATCTCGACATAAGCCTCACGCCCGCGAGGCAGCGTGTATTCGCCCACGCTCACCCACTCGCCACCGGTCTGTCCCACGACCTTTACATCGTCCTTATGCACTTGCACCTGCACCGTATCGGCACCGGTATAAACGGTCACGGGCGTATGTGTCGTAGACTCCCTCAACTGGGGGAAGAAGGCATAGACCTTATACGAGCCGGGGGCCTGAATCTCGGGCGTATACCTGATGGTTTTGAGGGTATCGCCTTTGGAGTTGTCGACATAAAAATTCAAGCCATATCCCCGGTAGGTATCGTGGGCCAAGGTCCAGTCGCCCCGTACTTCGACGGCGGTAGTGTCGTCGTTGTCGACCAGAATCTCGGGAGTCGAACCATCGGCCAGCGGGTCGGTTTTCAGGATTTCCTGTATCCGGGCCACATCGACATCTTGCACGTCGACACCCTGGTCAATCGACAGACTCGCAGCCACGGCGGCCGACTGGCCCAACACCATGAAGACCGGCTCCATGCGAATCGACCCATAGGCTATGTGCGAGGCCGACAAGCATACCGGCACCAACAGGTTGGTCACCTCTTGCCGCTTGGGCACAAGAGCCCGGTAGGAGATGGGATAGGGCGGGAAACCGCCTATCTCAACATTCCCCTCGTTCTTGACCACCCCGTCGACCACCAGTCGGTCACAGTTATGCGAGTCCATCGTGTAGGCAGCCCACCCGATCACATCGTCGACCACCTCGCGACCCACACAGTGATACTCGGTCATGACCAACTCACCGACCATGCGACGCGCCTCCCGCACATAGAGCTGATGCGTCCAATGGCCGTTATCGACATACTCGTCTTTGGGATAGCCCCACTTCAACATCTCGTCGCGCATGAACCGGGGCACACGCTCATCGTGACCCAGGAAATAGAACAGCCCCTTGGTATAATCTTCATGCGCTTTCCAGATTTCGGCCCGCCGGTCGTAGTCGGCTTCGGGATAGTCCCAGTTCATGCCTATCATGTCGGTCGAGATTCCGCCGCCATTGTTGATATCGGTTTTGGAGTTGGGCATACGGCTCCAGATGAAATAGTCATAGACCGATTTTCGGGGCGACACGGCATGCAGCCGCAGCACCAGCTCGTATCGGGTGGAATCGTAATTGTCGGGACGAGTGATGGGAATCATGTTTTCAGGATTATCGGTCAGGCAGACCCGGAAGTTATAAGCCTGTACCTTCTTGTCGCCCGAGCCGGCAGGGAGCAGCTTATGGTCGCTCACACCCCAGATGAGACCACTGGTCGAATCGCCCGGAATGACATAGGGGTCTATGGGGTCCCAAAACTGGTGTCCATTCATCAGTTGCACACCATTATAGGTCTCGCCATACAGCGAGTTATCCTCCCGCCCCACGGCATAAGAGACCCCGGCCTTGGCCATGAGATCACCCTCGTAGGAGCAATCGATAAAGACCTTGGCCCCTATTCGCCGATAGCTCTCGGGCGAGGGATTGTCCGAATTTTCTACGACAATCTGCGAAATGCGACTCCCCTCCTTCTCAACGTCGTGCAATCGATAGGAATACAACACCTCGACATGCCCCCGATCGATATACTCCTGAAAGATTTTCTCGGCGACCGACGGCTCAAAAACCCATTGTTCAAACTGTCCGTAATGGGCACCTATCCGGCGGTAAAAATCCCGGGCCAGACCGGTCACGACAAATTTATTGCCAATATCGGTATAACCCAGTCCCCCCGAGGTCATTCCCCCCAAATGGGTACCGGGTTCTATCAACAGCACCTTCTTCCCCTCCATCGAGGCGGTATAGGCGGCAATAACCCCAGCCGAGGTACCGCCATATATGCAAATATCCACCTGCTCGGCTCCTCTTTTACAACTGGCCAACAGCACCAGCAGGGCCATCATGCACCACAAACATATTCCTCTCATAAGTCTATCTTGTTTTTATTTATATCTATTTCATCTTCAAGGATTCACAACCACCTCGACTGTCTGTCTGACATCGCGCGAAGAGGCTGCGATCTGCAACTTGTATCTGTCCGGCTCAACTACCCACCGGGCCTGCCGGTCGTCATAAAACGCGAAATCCTGAACCGGGACATTCAAAGTTACCCATTTTTTCTCACCCTTCCGCAAGAAAAGTTTCTGGAATCCCTTCAATTCTTTTACGGGACGAAGCAAAGAGGGGTTCTGCTGACTCACATAGAGCTGTACGGTCTCGGCACCGTCCATATCGCCCACATTGGCCACCTCAACCTCGACCTGCACCGTATCGCAGCTCGCATAGGCCGGCCGGTCTACGTGAGCTTTTCCATACTCAAACCGCGTATAGGAGAGACCATACCCAAAGGGAAACAGCGGGTCAATGTGGCGAGTGTCGTGCCAACGGTACCCCACCAAGATGTCGTCGCAGTAATACACATTCTTCCCGTCGCCCGGATAGGATTTCGCCCCGAAATAGTGGGCACTGTTATCCTCCAACCGACGAGGAATAGAGAAGGGCAACCGCCCCGACGGGCTCACCTCGCCACCGATGACCCGGGCCGTCGCCCACCCGGCTTCGGAACCCAGATACCACGACTGCATCAACCCTTTGACTCTATCGAGCCAAGGCATCGAAACGGCATTGCCACTAATCAGAATCACCCCCACATTGGGATTGACTTGCAGAATCTTATCGAGCAGTTCATTCTGTCCGTAGGGTAAATCCATACTCTCCCGATCGTCTCCCTCGCAATCTTGCCGGAAATTTTTATTCAGTCCGCCGAAGAACAAGACGACATCGGCACCTTTGGCCACCTCGACAGCACTGGCCACCAGCGAATCGGCATCAAGCCCCGAGGGGAGCTCCCGGTTATAATCGGGAGCTCCCGAGGCATATCCCATACTATACACGATGTTCTCTTTACCATATTTTTCAATCAACCCTTGCAACGGCGAAACCTCCCGACGGGCCTTCAACTCGGACGAGCCTCCGCCCTCGGTCAGTTTTTTCACCGCATTTTCACCTATAACCGCAATCTTTTTATACCTTCCCGGCTGAATCGGGAAAAATTCATTTTCATTCTTCAACAACACGATACCCTCCTCGGCTACCTTTCGGGCCACAGCCGTATGCTCATCGGTCAGCTTCCGGCCAAAAGGTCTCGCCCGGTTCATGTTGGTCCTGAAACAGAGGCGCAAGATTCGACGAATCTTCTCGTCCAACAGACTCTCGGAGAGTTCGCCTCGCTTGATCTTCTCCAAGAACGGGCGGGCCAGATAATATTGGTCGTAGGCCGAACTCAATCCCCACGTCAACCCGTTGGTCCAGGTACCCATCTCCAAATCCAGACCATTCCGGGCCGCTTCGTCGGTGTCGTGGGCCGAGCCCCAGTCGGTCAGCATCACCCCGTCAAATTTCCAGTCGCCCTTCAATATCTGGTTAATCAAGGTGTCGTTGTGCGAGCAGTAGGTTCCCTTGTATTTGTTGTAAGAGCCCATGACGGCCCACACGCCTCCTTGCATGACGGCAGCCTTAAACGCCGGCAGATAGATTTCGTTGAGAGCCCGGTCGCTCACCACCACATTGATTTCGTTGCGATATTTCTCCTGGTTGTTCAAGACAAAATGTTTCACACAGGCTGCCACTCCGTTTTCCTGAACACCCCGGATATAAGGCACCACCATAACCGACGATAAAAACGGGTCTTCACCCATATACTCGAAATTACGCCCGCTCAACGGCGTGCGATAGATATTCACGCCAGGGCCCAGGATAATGTCTTTTCCCCGATAGCGAGCCTCCTCGCCGAGAGCTTTCCCGTACCGGTAAGACAACTCGGGGTTGAAGGTAGCTGCCAGACAGGTAAGAGCCGGGTATGCCGTACAGGAATCGTTGGTCCATTGGGCATGGGTCCAGTCGTCCCAGACGAACTCCATTCTTACCCCGTGAGGCCCGTCGCTCATCCAAATCTCGGGAATACCCAATCGAGGACACCCCGGGGTACTGAATTTGGACTGGGCATGACACATGGCAATCTTTTCTTCAAGTGTCATACGCGACAAGGCATCTTCAATGCGTTCCTCTACCGGCATCGAGTCGTCGAGATAGACCGGCAGTTGAGCAAACAAGGGGAAGGCCACACCCCATACAAGCAGAGCCAGCAGAGCGTTTATCTTTTCTTTCATCGGTTTCTTTCCATAGTAAAACGAGGTTCAAAACAATTCAGAGATTGGGCTTCACCGTCCGTCGGAACAAAGGCGGTTCAGGAAGCCCAATCTACCGAGATGCAATTCAGACAAATTAATAAATATCTTGATAGGCAGCCTCGGAGCCCCAACCGGGATTGGCCGTCAGAACACCTTTCGACAATTCAATCTCCGACAAGGGGATTTGCAGGAAGCCATTGGTCTCGGGACGGTAGGTAATCGTCTTCGTCACCGTTTCGGTGCGGCTTCGATAAATCACGATATCCTTCTGATTCTCATTGAGTACCCGGTCGGCATCGTGCCAGCGCAACAAATCGTAGAAACGTACACCCTCGAAAGCCAACTCGAAACGACGCTCGTTCTTGATATTGTCCAACGTGGCCGGAACCGAAGGCAATCCTACACGGGCTCTTACCCGATCGAGGAAAGTCTGAGCCTTCCCGTTCCCCAAGTTCAACTCGGCGGCCATCAGCAGCACATCGGCAAAACGAATCAGCACCAGATCCTGCGTATTGTTGAGCATGTAGTTATCGACCGTATTGCCATACAGTTCCATACTGTAATTGTGTACGACCGTGTGGGTACCGTCGGCATAAACATTGATGGGGATATATTTCTTTTGCACATACGATGTTTCATCGACATGCGAGTCGGCGCCAAAGGTATACAGAACCACCTCGTCGCGGTTGGTCACGTTGAAGATAGAACCGGTCTTGCGGATATCCTCATCGGGCCACTCTTCCCAGATTTTAGGATTGACCGTACCGAAGCCCCAACC
Source organism: Barnesiella viscericola DSM 18177 (assembly GCF_000512915.1). Lineage (GTDB taxonomy): Bacteria > Bacteroidota > Bacteroidia > Bacteroidales > Barnesiellaceae > Barnesiella > Barnesiella viscericola. The sequence continues at coordinate 2,031,041 of NZ_CP007034.1, read as the reverse complement.
TTGTCCAAAGGGGAAGGTGCGTAGATAGTTCTGTCCGCGCAAGCCCAAATAGAGGCATATCTGGTTGCTCTTCTGATAAGGATAATCCCAGTTGGCAAACTTGTTGGAGAACTTGATGGCAAATACCGTCTCCTTGTTACCGTCACCTTCCCACTTCAAGTTATTCTCTTTCGTGAATTTGTAATCCTGCACATAGGAGTAGGGCCACAGGTTTCTGAAATCGCTCACCAAATCGTGACCGCTTATCGAGGTATCGGTACACTCGTCGAGCCAGGCAATCACATCGTCTTTGGTCACCTGTCCGCCATCGGGCAAAGGAAGAGCATCTTGCTGATAATAGCCGGTATAGAACAGGAATACCCGTGCCATCAAGGCCTGCGCGGCCCACTTGGTGACCCGTCCCGACTCCACGGCATCGTATTTCTCGACAGGCAACAACTCCTCTATCGCCTTTTTCAAGTCGGCGGCAATAAAGGCGTAGGTCTCGGCAGCCGGTGTGCGGGGGATATTGACCGACTCGGAAGTCTTGACCAAACATACATCGCCAAACATTCTCGACAAGTCGAAATAGTAATGAGCCCGCAGGAATCGAGCCTCGCCCTCCATGTGCCGGCGAGTTTCATCGTTGTCCCACTTGATCTTGTCGATGGCTTCCAGGAAGACGTTGGCCCGGAATATACCCATGTAGTTGGTGCGCCAGGCAACAGCAAAACTGCTCTCGCTCCACTTTTGACATTGGGCGATTGCCTTGGTCGATATGTCGGTGGGACCACCGCCGCCCAACATATTGTCGGACCGGAGTTCGGAACTCAGAAACGAGGTTTGCAACGGATCGGGCATGGCCAAAACCGAATATATACCAGTCAACACCTGTTCGGCATCTTCCTGAGTCTCGGGATAATTTTCCATAGTTTTCAAATTAGTAGGCTCGGTGTCGAGGAAATCCTCACACCCCATCAAGAAGAGACCTACCACCAATGATAATATTATCTTTTTCATAATTTGCCTGTTTTTATATGAAGTCATAATGTGATTCTCAATAATGAATATTTACGCCAAACATGAAGGAGTATCCCGTAGGATAATTACCCAGGTCGATACCTCTTGCCCAAGACTCGGCACCGGTATAGGCCGATACCTCGGGATCCAATCCGGTGTATTTCGTAAAGGTGAACAAGTTCTGTCCCGAGACGTAGACTCTCAGTTTCTGCAACGGGATATGACGGAATACTTTCTTGAAATCAAATCCCAACGCGATGTTGGTAATTCTGAAATAGTCACCATTCTCGACATACAAATCAGATACATATTGCCAGTTGGTTGCCGTTCCGTTGAGACTGGGCAACCAGTTTGAGGTACCCTCGCCATGCCAACGGCCCAACATGTCTTCGGTATAGTTGCTGGTATTCAATACAGAATTTACCCGATAAGACTTGATAATCTGGTTCCCGGCTACCCCATAACCCGAAACTGAGAAATCAAGAGCCTTATACGACAAGTTGAGGTTCACGCCAAAATTGAAATCGGGGTTCGGGTCACCAATCATCTCGCGGTCCTCGGTCGTAATCGATCCGTCGTTGTCCAAATCCTTGAACCGCACATCGCCAGGTTTGGCATCGGGCATGATGGGCTGGCCCGTAACGGGTGAAATGTAGTTATCAATCTCTTCCTGATTCTGGAAGATACCATCGTGACGGTAACCATAGAAGTAGCCCAACGGCATGCCTACCTCGGCACGATAGAAACTGCCCGTACCACTGCCCAGAATATTCTCTGCACCGTCGATATACTGGTCTTCATTGGCAATTCTCACTACCTCGTTCCGGTTATATCCCATATTGGCCGAGATTCCATAGCTGAAATCGCCTACCCGGTCGTTCCAACTTACCTGCAACTCAACGCCCTTATTGACAATATCACCACCGTTTACCCACGGACCACTGGTTGTTCCCCATATACCCAGCGAGTTGGTCTGTACCAGCCAATCGACGGTCTTCTTGTGGTACCAGTCAAAGTTAACACCCAAGCGGTTGCCGGCCAGCATCATATCGAAACCGATATCGGTCTGCCGGGAAGTTTCCCAACTCAACTCCTTGTTCGAGTTGTACTCGATAAACGAACCGATGTAGGGAGTACCGCTTTTATCGCCAAAATAGTAATAGGCTGCATTTTGCGAATTGGCCAGGGTCATGGTACCCAGGTACCGGAACGGATCCAGCTTGTTATTACCGTTCTCACCCCAGCTGGCCCTAATCTTCAAATAGTTGAGCACCGACTTGGCATCTTCCATGAAGGCCTCTTCGGTCACGTTCCAACCGGCCGATATCGAAGGGAAATAACCCCAGCGATGCCCTCTTGCAAAATTGGAAGAGCCGTCGGCCCGGAGAATGGCGGTTGCCATGTAACGATTTTGATAGTTATAGTTTACTCGTCCAAAGAAAGAGGCCAAGGTCGATATACCCCAAGCCGACCCCGAAAGCGTAGTACGGCCTTTCTCTATGGTCTTTACATTTCCCAGATAGGCATGGAAGAAATCATCGAACTCGGCATCTTCGTTCGAGCCCGAGAAATTCTCACCCATACCCGATTTATCGATTGTCGTACCCAACAAAGCCGAGAAGGAGTGCCCCTCGCCTACGGCAAAATCATACGAGAGTACGCTCTCAAACTGCCAACCAAGGCCCATACCGCCCTGTTGTGTAACGGTATTGCGGTACTTCACCTCGGTACTGCCGTTCAAGTCATAGGCAGGGACATATCCCCGATAAGACCAACTGCTGTATCTTATACCGAAATTGTTCCGCCACTTCAAATTCTTTATCGGCTCAAAGAGCAGGTAGAAGTTGCCATTCACCGAGTAGTTGCGACTCTGTTTCATGGCACTGTTATAGTACATCTTGGCCACCGGGTTAAACTCATCTTTATTGATTTTTACCGGTTCGCCGAAATTGCCTTCCTCGTCATACGCCGGGAAAAGAGGACTGGCCTTGAACGCATTTCTGAAATCGTTCCAGGTTGTCTGCCCAGTAGCCTGGTCAAGGCCACGCTTGTCAGAGAATACCATGGTCAAGGTCTCACCCACCTTCAACACGTCCAGATCTTTCACCCGAATCAAGGTATGGTCCGAATTCAACCGAACGGTATACCGGTCAAATCCCGAACCGACCTCATCGTCGGGAACGGCAACCGTAGGTTTCTGCGAGGTATAGGAGAATCCCAGCGTAAAGGCCGAACTGTCGGTTCCCTTGTTGATATTCACGGCATGATTGTGAATCGGCGCATTCTTTTGAGTCATTTCGTCCAACCAGTTGGTCCCGTCCCACTCGCCGCTGTTAATCTTATCCAGCATCGGTATTCTGTCGGTGGTCAGGTCGGCTTCGGTAATGAGACCGGCCTCCTGCAACAGCATCAGATAGTCGCGAGCCCCGGTTGTCTTCACGTTGTTCCTAAAATTCTGAATGCCCACGAATCCGTCATATGTAATACTCACTTTCCCCTTCTGGGCCTGCTTGGTCGTCACCAGTATGACACCATTGGCAGCCCGGGCACCATAGATAGCCGCCGAAGCCGCATCTTTCAAGATGTCGATTGTTTCTATATCCGACGGGTTCAATGCATTCAAATCGCCAGGTTGTCCATCAATAATATATAAAGGCTCGGCATCGTGCATGGTACCGGCACCACGAATGAGCACATTATAACCCTCGCCCGGTTTTCCGTTGTTTTTTACGATACTTACACCCGGCGTGAATCCCTGCAATCCGCTCAACGGACTCACCGTATTTTGTTGGGCCAACACATCGCCCTTGACCTGAACGGTAGCTCCCGTGACCAGTTTCTTCTGTTGCACGCCATAACCGATGGCAACAACCTCATCGAGCATATTGGCATTTTCGGTCAGTTCGATATCGACCGTCGATTTCCCATTCACGGCTATTTCGCGAGTCTCGTATCCTACATAAGAGACGACCAGGATAGCATCGTCATGCACCGACATGGCATAATGCCCATCTATGTCGGTCGCCGTAGCTTTTGATGTTCCTTTTTCCTTGACAACGGCCCCGGCCAATGGTCCTTCCTCGGAGCTCACCACTCCGCTGATTGCGATCACTTGCTGTGCCGACACAAGAGTCGGACACATCAAAAAGAAGAACAGCAACCCCAAACCATACAGGGCCTTTCTTCTTCGGAAACTGTTTACAGAGATTACATTCATATTTTTTAGAATTAAGCGTTATGTTGTTTTTCACGTACGGTAAAATAATTTCACTATTTTTCATCGGTTTTTCACGATTCAAAAATACCATGAAATATCCCAAACGATTTGTAGCCAGCCGACGATTTATTGAGCGTATGCTTCCCCCGCTTTTTACCACGTTGCATCGTTTTTAGGAATTGTAGCCTCCTCGCCAAATCGGCCATACAGAAGTCCTTTAACGGCTGCTATTTCGTGATTTCCCCAGCACGGCTTACCCCCCGGATTGATATCAAATCGACCGTCTGTCCTCCTCATCTCAACCCGGCATCAATCCAATTCCTCCAAAAGCGACCTATGGCAATACCTCCAAAACGGGGTATCAACACCCCATTCACTCCCACTCCATTCAAACACGCGACAAGGGAGCAATCAAATGCAACGCCATCGAAACCCATCGCGGCAAATCCTAAAATATAGGAATATAGGCCACAAGCCCCTCTCCTCCAAAAGAGATAAATTTGTATTGTTGAAATTTGTCTTAACCCGATAATATTAATTCTCATTATCATGAAAAAGAAAATCTTCGCTTTATGCTTGTTTGCCGCTTTTTTCCTCAATAGCCAGGCTCAGGCTCCCGACTCGTTCCAATACCAGGCAGTCGTATCGGACAACAATGCAACACTGAACAATGCCGATGTCACCGTGCGACTGGTTATCCACGAAAAGAGTGCTACCGGCACAACCGTGTATGCCGAAACCCACTCGACCCGAACAAACAATTTTGGACTGATAGCCCTGCAAGTAGGGAAAGGCACCCCCGAAACCGGGACCTTTGCCGCCATTGAATGGGGAAAAGGAACCTTCTTCATAGAGACTCAAATCGACAAGGGAGCCGGATTCGTCTCTACCGGCACACAACAACTCATGAGTGTACCTTATGCCAAATATGCCAATCTGGCCGGCAAGATTACCCTGACCTCGGCCTCGGGAAAGAAATTCGCCTTGATAATCGACGACAACGGTGCTCTTTCTACCCAAGAAATCACAGCCGAATAATCACCCTGTCGAATTTCAAAAAACGCCGAAACAATGAAAAAACTGAGCATCTTATTATTAGCGGTACCTCTCTCGCTGAGCGCCCAACATATATCGATTTCGACCGCAGGCTCGTCGGACAACGAAACCGTTTGGAATATTGGCGAGCCTCTGGTAGCCACCTTGTCAAACGAGAATGCCAACCTGTATGTGACCCAAGGCTTCCTGCAACCCGAATATATCATACCCTCGGGAATTACAGGACAACCGACTCTCTCGCAAACCCTGCAAGTCTACCCGAACCCGGTGCAAGAACAGGCTTTTGTCGAGACCGATGAACCCGGAGTCTGGACCATCTACAACATGCTGGGCAAATCGCTCGCCTCGGGCGAACTGTCGGCCACACCGGGCGAATATATCGAGACAGGCTTTTTGGCTCCCGGATATTATATCCTCACGATTACCACCTCAAAAGGGCGGTCGTCCATACAACTCATTAAACAATAACCACGAACCATGAATACTCGTATACTCTTAACCATCGGACTCTTGTCTATCCTGTCGGTCTTCTGTTACGGACAGAGCGGATTTCCCTATCAAGCCGTATTGCGCGATGACATAGGCTCGACCATCAACAATCGAGAGATAAGCATACGTTTCTCCATCTATCAAGGCGACGAAGCATCGCCCGTCTACCAAGAAGAGCACGAGACAACGACCAGTGCCTCGGGACAGTTCGCCGTCGAAATAGGCAGTGGCCAATCTCTTCTCGGCGATTTCCAATCGATCGATTGGAGCCACCCGTCAACCTCCATACAGGTCGAGGTTAATCAGGGCTCGGGCTACACCCTCATGGGTCGGCAAGAGCTGCTGAGTGTACCCTACGCTCAATATGCCGACCTCTCCGGGGGATTACAGAACTTTACCGAGGGCGGGAAAAACTATCAGCTCACGGTCGACGATCTGGGCAATCTGCAAGTGGTCGAGATACCCGAAGGATATACCAAACTGGTATTCCAGGACGAATTCAACGGAACAGGACTGCCCGACGAGTCGAAATGGGGCTACGAGGTAGGCTACCTGCGCAATCACGAAATGCAATACTATACCGAGAAGCGGGTAGAGAATGTATTCCAAAAAGATGGAGTCCTGCACATCAGATGTATCAACGAAGATACAATAAAGAACGAACAGGGCGAAATCCTGAACGAAAATATCACCGACGGCAAGAAATACTACATCACCTCGGGCAGTATCACCACCGAAGGGAAACACGACTGGACCTATTGCCGGGTAGAGGCGCGGCTTAAAGTGCCTCTGGGCAGCGGTACCTGGTCGGCCATCTGGATGATGCCCTCGGAAAACACCTATGGCTACTGGCCCCGGAGCGGCGAGATAGACATCATGGAGTACATTGGCAACACCGCCGACAAATACAACTGTGCCACCCACTTTTACAGTGGAGACAAAGGTTCCAACAAATCGGTCGAGAATGTAGAGGATTGGCACATCATCGCCTTTGAATGGCACGAAGACCGCATGGAATGGTATATTGACGGCCGCATGTACTACCGTACCTTGAACCCCAAGACAAACTGGGGCGACTGGCCCTTCGACCAACCGTTCTACCTGATTCTCAACTTTGCCTTCGGCGGAGGCTGGGGCGGTCAGGACGGATTCGACGTGGGTATTCTGCCTACCGACTATCAAGTTGACTATGTACGCATCTTCCAATAATATCGCACCATGAAAACAAAAGTCTTATATACATTGCTCGTGTGGCTCTTTGCCACCAATCTTATCCAAGCCGAGACTCCCAGCAAGGGGCCATATACCCGACTCGTCTTCCACGACGAGTTTGACGGGGAAGGGTTGCCCGACAAAACCAAATGGGATTTTGAGGTGGGATACCTGCGCAACCACGAGAAACAGTATTACACCGCCGACCGAATTGAAAACGCCTATCAAAAAGAGGGGTGCCTACACCTGGTCGTACGGAACGACAGCGCCGTCATTGATGGAGCCGTGCGCCCCATTACCTCGGCCAGCATGCACACCAAAAAGACATTCTCCCTCACCTACGGAAAAATCGAGGTGCGGGCCAAACTACCCCTCTGCCTGGGAACCTGGCCTGCCATTTGGATGATGCCGCTGAAAAACACATATGGAGGTTGGCCCAAAAGCGGCGAGATAGACATCATGGAACATGTAGGCTACGACCCCGAACGAATCAACTATGCAATCCATACCGAAGCCTACAACCACACGAAGAAAAACGGGAAAGGCTCCAATGCCTTCTGCCCTACGTGCTATACCGATTTTCACGTCTACGGGCTTGAATGGCACGAAGATCGCCTGGAATGGTATCTTGACGGTCGCAAAAGATTCGTAGTCGAGAAAGCACCCGACGCCAGCTGGGAGTCATGGCCCTTCGACCAGCCCTTCTACCTGATTCTCAACCTTGCCTTCGGCGGAGGCTGGGGCGGATTGAAAGGAATCGACACCGATATTCTCCCTCAGGAATATATTATCGATTACATCAGAGTGTATCAATAACTCTTCATCTCAAAAACAGAACAAATTATTATTAACTTTTAAATTTTACTCCTATGAAAAGGAACATTTCTCTACTCTTGGTATCGGCTTTGGGGATTGTCGTACCCCAGACTTTTGCAGCCGATTACTATGTGTCGCCCAATGGCGATGACAAAGCTGCCGGCACATCGGTCGAAACCGCATTAAAAACAGTTCAGGCTGCTGTCGAAAAGCTCGAAGACAACACCCCTACAACCATTCATCTGGAAGCCAATGCCACGTTCGACGTTCTGGGTCCTGACGCCATTATCATCGGATCGAACAAAAATGTGACGCTCAAAGGCAACAACACCACCCTGAAATCGGGCGACCAGGCCTTCCTCGGCGACCGGGTAATCACCATCGGCACCAATACCGATGCTACCGTCTCGGGCCTCATCTTGAAAAACGGTTGTACACGCGACGGCATTCCCGGCGGTGCCATCTTCTTCGAGGGGAACGAACTGCTGGTAGACAGCTGCACGTTCATCAACAACGAAGCCAACAACAGTGGCGGTGCCATCGCCAGCCGGGGCAAGAACGTGACGATTACCAACTGCGTATTCCACGAAAACCGTATCTTCGGCGGCTACGGCGGTGCTGCCATCATCTATCACTGCGGTCTACCCAACAATGCCGACGAGCCGGGTGCTCTCATCATCAGAAACACGGCTTTCACCAACAACATTTCCAAGAACGATGCCAAAGGCGACATCATCGGCTTCCACCACGCCTATCGCGGTTCGGATTATACCGAATTCTACTCCAACGTCAACTATTTCGAGCTGACCAACTGCGTGTTCAAGGATAACGAACCGGGCGACAGCCCCAGTGTAAGACCGGCCGCATCGGATATCTACATCAACAACGTGCGTGATGACTTTGAAATGAACCTGGTCAACAATACCTTCTACAAGACCAAAGCCATCGCCATACCCTTCTTCTACGATACCCCCTACCGTTTGGTCAACAACATCTTCTACAACAACCAGGACTTCACCATCATGTCGTCGAATGTCTGCGGCGAACGCGATCCCCTCATTGCCTATAACAACGTATTCGTAGGCGGACTGGGGAAAAACATGGACGATCCTTCCTTGAACGGCGAGAAAGAGAAATATGGCAACGTCGTACTCGATGCTGTCGAACTGACGCAACTGGGATTGACCCCTCGCATGCAAGACGACAATTACGTGACCTATCTGCCCATCACCGATGCATCGAGTATCCTCATCGACAAAGGTCTGTCCAGCACGGTTGGCGTCGAAGGTTTCGACAAGGAACTCATTCCGGCTGCCGATATCCGTGGACTTGCCACGAATGGCACCAAAGACATCGGTTCGTTTGAATATGGAAGCACATCGGGTATCCTCGGTGCCACGATAGACAGCCAAAGCATGTTTGCTCTCTCGCGCAACGGTAATGAAGCTGTCGTGCGCAACCTGACCGATAGCTCGCTGAACCTGTCGGTATTCCTGCTCGACGGTCGCTGCATCTACAACGCATCGCTGCAAGATGAGTTGGTTATCAACAAATCTGAATTGGAAATTCCCAACGGTGTGCTCATCTTCTCGGCCAACGATGGAAACCGCACCGAATCTCAAAAGGTTATTTTGTTCTAAATCTTATCCTGTGAATAGAAGGAATACCCTCCTTGCGAGGATTCCTTCTATTCCTCATTTTTATAAAATTCCTTTATCATGAAAAAACTGAACTCTATTTGTATTACCTCCGCCCTATGCCTATTCCTTTGTGCCGGGAGTATCTCGGCACAATCCCTGTCGATATCACACACAACCGCAGGAGCCCTGGAATCAGAAATAGTAGCGGCTCTCGATGGTGCCGATCCCGCAACGATTACCCAACTGACCATCTCGGGCGAAACGCTTGACGATACCGATGCTTCTTATCTGAGAAAGACATTCGCCACCACGCTCGAATCTCTGGACCTGACCGGTGTCACCTTTGCCGACAACCGGCTCACCAACAAATTGTGTCAAAATATGAAGGGGCTGAAAACCGTATCGGTTCCCACCACCCTCACCATTATCGGGCAATATGCATTTGCCAACTGTTCCAAACTGGAAACCATCGCCTGGGGAACGGTCGAGAATATCGACGACTACGCTTTCCAGAACTGTTCGAAGCTCCAACTGGAATCACTCCCCGAAAGCCTTACACGAGTAGGTCAGTCGGGATTTTCAAAGTGTACGTCCATCACGATTGCCCAACTGCCCGAACAATTAACCGGTATAGGGACCCGGGCTTTTGAATTCTGCACAGGTGTAACCATTCAGCAACTGCCCGAGGGTACTACCGAAATCAAAGAGAGAGCATTCGACCGTACCGGCATTACCAACCTTACCTTCCCGGAAAGTGTATCCAACATAGGCAACCTGGCCTTCTATGCCGAAGGGAATCCTGAACGGACGTTTGTCTATCGCGGAGAGAATGCACCCAAACTCGGCGACCGCTCGTTTGGTACCGCTACCGCCATCTCCAATACGACGGTAAAGGTTCTCAAAAAATATGCCGACAACCATTCGGTCTGGACCACAGCCGGAATGAATCTGGGCTATCTCACCCATAACGTGACGCTCTCGATTCAAGGTGACGGCTTGGTTGAACTGACCGGCGACGGACTGGTATCGCCCGATACTCCCATCAAAAACGGGGTAACCATCGAGGTTTACGAAGGTGAAAGCATCACCCTGTCGACCGACAAAGAGGCTACGGTTTCGCTCAACGGAGAGCCTGTCAGCCCCGATCAGGAGAGCGAAAACCAATATACGATTGCCGTAGGAACCGACGACATCGCGTTAGAGATAACATTCTCCATATCGACCGGCATCGAAGTGTCAAGCACCCCGTCGGTCACCTGGTCAATCAACGGGAATATCCTGTATCTGTCGGGTGAATTGTCGACGTCTGCCCAACTGTTTAATATCATGGGAAGCCTGGTATTATCGACAACAGAACCGGCCATAGACCTGAGCACACTCCCCGCAGGAATATACATCGTAAAAATCAATTCACAGACGTTCAAAATTGTACGTCCATAAATTCAATATCAACTCTAATATACGGGAGGGGGTAGATGTGATATCTACCCCCTCCCGTATTTTTTAGGCTCTGCATAAAGAGAACTCCCTCTCCCATGCAACATGGAAAAGGGAGCCTCTATCTACCAGATGATACAAATCCAGTCTATCAACCGGATATTTTCGATTTTCCAATCTTACTTGCACCTCGCCATATTGCGGGCCAAGGTTTCGAAACTTTGAGATTTCTTTTATTTCAACATAAACTCGGCTCGCTTCACATCAGTAGAGCTACCCCCCACAAAGAGTTCGAACATGCCGGGATCCCACACACGTCGGCCATCAGCCAACACATATTCCAAATCGGCCAGAGACAGATGAAATACAACCGACTGGGTTTCGCCCTTCTTCAAGGCTATCTTTCGAAATCCCTTCAACTCTTTCTCGGGACGGGTAATTCGTGAACAGACATCACGAATATAGAGTTGTACAACCTCTTGTCCGTCGTAGTCGCCGACATTGGTTACCGGTATGACAACCCGCAAAGTATCCCCTTCGGAAAGAGTATCCTTGTCGAGCTCGATATCGCCATATTCAAACCGGGTATAGCTGAGCCCGTAACCAAAAGCGTATAACGGTTCATTCGGGCAATCCTGATAGTGGGTTACATACCGTTCGCCCGGCACATAGGGACGACCGGTACTCTTACAGTTATAATAAACCGGGATTTGTCCCTCGTTGTAAGGGAACGACATGGTCAATTTTCCCGAAGGATTATACCGGCCCAGAAGCACATCGGCAATCGCATGACCGGCCTCAACGCCCAGTTGCCAACACTCCACGATCGTAGCTATATTCTGCTTTTCCCAATCGAGAACCAACGGCCTGCCGTTACTCAGCAACAAAACGACAGGGGTACCGGTCTCCTTGATTTTTTGCAAGAGCTCCCGCTGTACTCCCGGCAAAGTCAATCGGGTGCGGCTGGCCCCCTCACCGCTCATAAACCGATTTTCGCCCAGGCACAAAATGGCGACATCGCAAGAACGGGCCAAACGGACAGCCTCGTCAAAACCACCGCGGTCATCACCTTCAATCTCACACCCTTTGGCATAACGTATAACCGCCGATTTCCCAACGGCCTGTTCCAAACCCTGCCGAATATCCACCACATCACGACCTTGTCCCCAGGCACACCACGAGCCCAACATATCGTCGGGGTTATCGGCCAACGGACCTATAAGACCGATAGTCTTGTAACGGCCGTCCAGAGGCAACACGCCCTCTCTATTCTCCAACAGCACGATTGATTCACGTGCGACAGCCCGCACGGCTTCTCGATTCTCGGCCGATAATGTTTCACGTTTCTCCCGCTCGGCATTGCAATAGCGATAGGGATCGTCAAAAAGTCCCAACCGGAATTTCAGTCGCAAGATACGCCGCACCGCATCGTCGATTAACGACTCGGAGACGACGCCACGACGCACCAGATCTTCGAGCTCCGATACATAGCAATAGCCCTCCATATCCATGTCACACCCGGCAGTCACAGCCAATCGGGCGGCCTCCGATTTGTCCCGGGCTACCCCATGCACAGCCATCTCGGCCACAGAGCCCCAGTCCGAGACAACCATGCCGTCGTAATTCCACTCGCCTTTCAAAATATCCCGTACCAGAAAGGTCGAGCCGGTGGCCGGGACTCCCATCAACTCGTTAAAGGCATTCATAAAGGTGGCCACTCCGGCCTCGGCCGCCGCAGCAAACGGCGGGAGATACAGCTCCCGAAGCCGTTGTGCCGAGAGGTCGACCGTGTTGTATTCACGGCCACCTTCAACGGCGCCATAGCCTGCAAAATGTTTGGCACAAGCCGCAATCGTATTCTCGGCCGAAAGGTCATCGCCTTGAAATCCTTTCACGCGAGCCACGGCAACGGCCGCCCCCAGGTAAGGATCTTCTCCGGCACCCTCCATCACACGACCCCAGCGTGGATCATGGGCAATATCGACCATCGGAGCAAAAGTCCACTGCAACCCCGCAGCCGAAGCCTCTATGGCAGCAATACGGGCCGATAGTTCTATCAACTCCATATTCCAGGAACAACTCTCGGCCAGCGGTACCGGCGAGATAGTCCTGAATCCATGTATGACATCTAACCCAAACACAAGCGGTATATGCAGCCGGGTATCCTTCACCGCAATCTCCTGATAACGGCGCGTCTCTTCGGCTCCGGCCACATTGAGCAGAGAACCCACCTTACCGGCCCGCACGAGAGCCTCGGTATCGAAATCTTCGAGTTGTTGCCCGGTAAGCTCCTCCTTGTTGGAGAGCTGGTTCATTTGCCCTATTTTCTCCGTCAAGGTCATCAACCGCAACACCGAGTCAACGCGTGCTTCAAGACGTGTATCCGACTCAACCGCATAACACAGGTTACCCACGGCAAAAGCCGACAGGATACAAAACTGTACGATCTTTCTTTTCATATTCTATTTATAATTTATTGTCACACATGATAATATGCTCACTATGCACAAAATTCAGGAAATCCTCGCTGGCCGGGTGTCCCGGTATGGGGATATAGTAGCTCTCCTCTTCATTCCACATATTAGCCCCAAATACAATATAACTTATCTTATGTCTGGAAATCACCGGGTCTAAGATTCCCGAGAAGAAATTCGAGATCTTTACCCCTTTCAATCCCGTTCCCGTCAAAGCCGGGAACTTCTTGTTCTTTTGGGCGAAATGGCAAACGGCCGAAAGGCCCTGTTCCAATCGCTGAACATACAAAGCTCCCGAAGCGTCGGTTTCAAAGTCCTGGTACAGACTTAATCCCACCACATCGACATAGGCATTGCCCGGATAATAACGAGTCAACTCCTCCTCGGTCTTCACGGCATTTCGCGAATAGGCATAAAGCACATGATGTACATTCTTGTCATTCCTGAGATAATCGACACTCCTGCGCCACAAGGTAATATATGCCTCGGGAGAACAGACGTTTTCCAAATCGGTCCAGTCGAACAGCTGAACAATCACCGGAATATAGCTCCCCGAGTCGGAGCGCAAGTCCATCAGAAAGGCGGCAACCCGATCCAACCCTTTGCCATATCTCTGAACAAACTCCTGTTCCGACAAAATTGAATCGGTTTTACCCGACAAGGAGCTCTGCCAAGAAGGATTCCACGAAAAAACAGTTACACCACCGTGTCCATAAAATTGTTTTACATACTGCTTGATACGAACGAACGGAACCGAATCGGCGCTGAGACTCGCACCTGATTCTATCCCGTCCAAAGACCAGTCGACAACTGCCGGATAGTTGCCGCAAACGCTCTTTACATCGGAACGCCCGGGCTGATTATACCACATGCTACCATAGGCCAACGACTCTTCATGCCCCAACATGATTCCCGAATCCATACGCAAGGCCAACTCCTGGCACAACTCGGTAAGTACGGACGACGCGCTGATGTCAGAAGCTATCCAATCCGGGGCCTTACTCCCACACTTGTTTTCATCACAAGCACATAAAATCAACAGCACGAAGAGAAGATAAAAGGTCGGTTTCCTGAGATGTACCATACAATTATTTTTTCGATTAAAATTTTGTTTAGAACTGTTACAAAATTAGGTATTAGCCCGTTACCCGAATTGCATGATTCAAAATACTCTTTTTGCCAACGGGGCACCGATTGCAAGCACGTTGCATATGCTTGACAATATGTAGCCTTTGCAATTTTGCCCTATATTATTCAAAAATAAATTGTATTTTTGCATGTGTAGCAAACGAGGCTCCGTCTTATTGTCTCCTCTTGGGATCCTCAAATCGTTTTAAAATCCGAATTCATCACCATTCCTCAATACAACCATGTTAACCCATATGAGAGCCAAAAAACTGTTTTTATCTATTGTGAGCCTTCTATGCTGTTTGCTCACAAGCCAAGCCAATACCGACAAATTCTTTGGCTCCAACAACCAACTCTCCAACAGTCATGTCAACTATATCTATCAAGACCGTAAGGGATACATCTGGATCTGTACCGAGAATGGACTGAACCTGTTTGACGGAATCAAATTCAAGGTTTTTACTCACATAGCCAACGACTCCACCTCACTGGCTAGCAATTTAGTCCTGTCGGTTTTGGAAGACCGTAGCGGGAATTTCTGGGTAGGAACTACCGACGGCGTGCAGATTCTGAACCGGGAAACGGGACAATTTCAGAAGGTAAATCTCGCATACCGCAATATCACCAATTTCAACTACATCAAGTGCATTACCGAGGACAGCAACGGACACATCTGGCTATCGACCAATCATGCGGGCGTTATCCGCATCGACGAAAAATCGATGAATGCCGTGTATTACATGCAAACCAACAGCAATATATGCAGCAATAAGATAAATACCATCTACGAAGACCGCTTCGGCAACATCTGGATAGGCTCACAAGACAACGGTATAAGCGTCTTGAACATCGATAACCACACAATCGACAATTATGCCTGCGACCCGGCCGATAAAAACTCGCTGTCGAGCAACAAGATATTTTCTATCATAGAAGAACCGTCGGGCAAGATACTGGTAGCAACTATCGATGGCACCATCGATGCCTTTGATTACAATACCCGCTCTTTCCAACGGAACTATATCCCCTCGATTGAAAGAGCCTATACTTTATACACCGACAGCAAAAAGAATCTATGGATAGGTACCGACGGCGACGGACTGAAATGTTATAATTTCAGCGACAAAACGGTCTCGACCTATGAATCGGAACTGATCAATCTCGATATGAGAGAGGCAAAAGTCCACAGTATTTTTGAAGACAAGCAACACAATATCTGGGTAGCCCTCTACCCAAAAGGGGTACTGATGATTCCACTCAAAGACAAGATATTCAAAAACATCGGCTTCAACCCGTTCTACACCAACAAGAATATTGGCAACGAGTGTTGCCTCACTATCCTGGAAGACCACAATCACGAAATCTGGATAGGAACCGACGGTGATGGTATCTACAAACTGGATACCGACCGAAAAGTCAAAGCACACTATAAAGACCCTCAATTCGCCCCCGATGTGGTCTTGTCGATTTTTGAAGATTCTCATAACCGAATCTGGATAGGTACCTCTTGTATGGGCTCTATCTGTATGACGAAGCGTCCAATCGCTTTATCAAGAAAAATCTGTATTGCAACAATACCGAAGTAAAACATGTCAACACCATCACCGAAGATTCCAATGGGAACCTCTGGATAGGAACCAATGAACACGGTGTGTGCAAATATAATCCGGCTACCGGGAAAACCCAGTTTCTGCTTTATGACATGATGAAATCGGGGAACCAGATTCTCAGCAACTCGGTCAATGCCATAGACATAGACGGACATTACCTATGGATTGGAACAAGTATTGCCGGTGTGAGTCGATATGACATGATAACCGGGACTTTTGAGGACTACACGGCAGAGAACGGCAAACTGAGCAATAACAACATTTTTGCCTTGAAAACCGACCACCGGGGAGGTGTGTGGATCGGTACCAACTGGGGTCTCAACTACATCAACTCGGCCACCGGACAGACTCAACAATATACCGAAGACGACGGATTGGCCAATGCCGCCATCAGCGGAATTGTCATAGACTCGAACAAACACTTGTGGATTAGTACCTACTATGGGCTATCACACTACAACCCGCAATCAGGAAAATTTACCAACTACTATACCTCCGACGGACTCATCAACAATGAATTTCGTCGAGGCTCCTATTTCCAATCCAAAAGCGGTGAAATCTTCTTTGGCGGGATTAACGGCATAACCTTCTTCTTTCCCTTCGAGAATCAGCCCAGTTATGGGCTATCCAATCTTGTGTTTACCGACCTGTTCATCTATAACAAGCCGGTCATTCCCGACAAGGCAAAATCAATACTAAAAGAGACTGTCGACTACACCCGCAAGATTGTATTGTCACACGACATTAAAAACTTCTCCATCAGTTTCTCGGCACTTGAATACAACAATCCCAACAATGTAATCTACCAGGCCCGTCTCAATGGGTTTGAAAAAGAGTGGACCATCTTGCCACAAGGGAGTAACACGGTTACTTATACCAATTTGAAACCCGGGAAATATACCCTGGAAATCAAAGCCAATCTACCCAATACGACCGAACTGTATCGAAAAATCAAGATTGTCATCACGCCACCGATATGGCTCTCCTGGTGGGCCAAGATACTCTATCTTCTGATTCTGATTGTAGGCTCTTTCTGCACGTATATCAGCATCAAACATCGTATTGCCCAAAAGAAAGAAAATCAAAAGAAACAGAATGAAAATAACATCATGCAGTCTCAACTGCAATTCTTCACCGATATATCGCACGAAATACGCACACCGCTCACCCTTATCTTGACTCCCATAGAAGAGCTCATTAAAAGCACGAAAGATCCCGACCTGAAAGCGACTTACAAAATCATCGATCAAAACGGGCATCGCATCTTGCGACTGGTCAATCAGGTAATGGAGATGCGAAAACTCGATAAAGGACAGGTGAAATTATGTGCCGAACAAACCGATATCAATGACTTTATCCACGAAATCATTGTCTCTTTCAACCATCTGGCCCAAGAGAAAAATATTGGCTTCGACCTTCACATAGCTCCCGACCTGCCGTCCGTATGGATTGATCAGGAGAAACTTGATAAGGTCATATTCAACGTACTGTCGAATGCCTTTAAATATACCCCGGCCAACGGGGAAATAGAGCTGTCGGTCGATATCAACGACTCATTTCTCAGAATACGCATTACCGACACAGGCTGCGGAATACCCAAAGATTTAAGGGAGAAGGTATTCAACCGCTTCTACCAGGTGCCCAACGAAAACAACAAGGTAAAAATGGGTACCGGCATAGGCTTGCATCTGTCGCGACAACTTATGGAAATACATCATGGCCAGATATTTGTAGAGGACAACGATCAACCCGGTACGACCTTCGTTATTCTTCTGCCTCTCGACGACAGTTACCTGAAACCGGAAGAAAAGAAATTGGAACACTCCGACAGAAACCTGGCCACCCTTGTACAAACTTCGATATCGCCCGAATCGACGGCCGAGGCTCTTCCTGCAAACTCGGGCAAGAACAAGCGTAAGCCCAAACTTCTCATCGTTGAAGACAATCAAGAGATAAAAGATTACATCTACAAGGTCCTGTCGCCCGAATATCAAATTTTTGAAGCGAAAAACGGGAAAGAAGGTCTGGAAATGACCATCAAGGAATTGCCCGATTGCATCATCTCCGATATCATGATGCCCGAAATGGACGGTATCGAAATGTGCGACAAAATCAAAAAGAACGAACAAACCAGCCATATCCCGGTTATCATGCTCACGGCCAAAACTGCAATCGAGCAACGTATCGAAGGTCTTAAAGTGGGAGCCGATTCATACATTCCCAAACCTTTCAATATCGAGCATCTGAAAATAAGAATACAGAAACTTATCGAGGTCCGCCGGGTCATGAAAAACAAGTATGAGGGCAAAAGCAATACCATCAAGGAAGAGATCAGTTCACTTAAATCGACCGACGAGAAGTTCTTGGAGAAACTCGAAAAGATTGTAAAAAGTAAGATGGCCGAGACCGATCTATCGGTCGAGACAATCAGCCAAGAGATAGGTCTCAGTCGCTCTCAACTGCAACGGAAACTCAAACAATTGACCCAACAGAATCCCAGCGATTACATCAGAATCACTCGATTACGCCATGCTGCATGGTTGCTCGCAAGCAAGAATCTCAGCATCTCCGAAATATCTTATGTGACCGGATTCTCTTCCCTCTCGCACTTTTCAAACTGTTTCAAAGAGTTTTACGGCATGTCGCCCAGTCACTACATGGAGATACACCGGGTGCCTAAAAAAACGCAAGACTCCGAAGACGAAGCACAACAGTCGTAACTCGAACCATTCGATTCAACATAGAAGCATAAAATAAAAGAAGCGCCGCATCACTTGATGCGGCGCTTCTTTTATTCCAATTAATATCTCTCGATTACTCCTCGTTCAAAGTAACACGTTTGAAAGCAACAACCGTAAGATCTTTGTTGTGAGAGTGGAGATATTGTTGAATGTTCTCTTTGGGTTCTTTTACGAAGGCTTGCTCGAGCAGACAAACTTCTTGATAGAACTTGTTCAGACGGCCTTGGGCAATCTTGTCGAGCATCTCCTCTTTCTTACCCTCTTGACGGGCTTTCTCCTTGGCAATTTCGAGCTCTTTGGCTACGACGTCGGCAGGAACATCTTCGCGACTAACGGCAAGAGGACTCATGGCAGCAGCCTGCATGGCTACGTCGTGAGCTACCTGATAGTCGGTGTCGGGCAAGTTGAGACCTACGATAGTGGCCAGTTTGTTACCCGGATGAACGTATGCCGTGGTATAGGGAGCGGTGATGGCCTCGTAGTAACCGAGTTCCATCTTTTCGCCGGTTTTACCGATTTCGTCAACAATCAGGTTGGCAACGGGAGTACCGTTGATTTCCAAAGCCTTTACAGCGTCCATGTTGGCAGCCTTGGCATCGAGAGCGGCGTTGAGGATATTTCGAGTCAATTCCACGAACGATTCGTTCTTGGCTACGAAGTCGGTTTCGCACTTCAAGGCTACGATAGCAGCGAAATCGCCTTTGGCAGCAGCCAGTACACAACCTTCGGAGGCTTCGCGATCTTCACGTTTGGCAGCGACAGCCTGACCCTTTTTACGAATAATTTCTTTTGCAGCTTCGATATCACCGTTGGTCTCGGTCAATGCGTTTTTGCAGTCCATCATGCCGGCACCGGTAAGTTTACGCAGCTTGCTGATTTCAGCCATTGTAACAGCCATATACTTAATCTCCTATTCTTTAAATTAGAAACGGACAAAGAGTGAAGTCGAAAAACAGGCTCCACTCTTTGTCTTTGATTATTTTTTATTCTTCTACTTCTTTGTTCTCGGCTACGGGAGCTTCCTCGGCAGCAGGTTCGGCAGCAGCCTCAGCGTCGTCGGCTTTCTTGCGCGAGATGCGGGCTTTGCGTTCTTTCTTTACAGGAGCTTCTTCGCCTTCGGCAGGAGCATCAACCTTTTCGGCTTTACGTTCTTCCAGACCTTCGGCAATGGCACCGCACACGGCGTCGAGAATAACCTCGATCGACTTGGAGGCGTCGTCGTTGGCAGGAATTACGAAATCGATATCGTTGGGGTTGGAGTTGGTATCGACCATGGCAAATACGGGAATACCCAGACGGTTGGCCTCACGCACGGCGATGTGCTCTTTGAGAACATCGACTACGAATAGGGCAGCGGGCAGACGGTTCAGGTCGGCAATGCTACCCAGCGTTTTTTCCAATTTGGCACGTTGACGAGAGATTTGCAGTTTCTCACGTTTCGACAGGTTGTCAAACGTTCCGTCTTTTTCCATCTTATCGATAGTCGACATCTTCTTCACAGCCTTGCGGATTGTGGGGAAGTTGGTCAACATACCACCGGGCCAACGCTCGATTACATACGGCATATTTACGGCAGCGGCCTTTTCGGCAACCACTTGTTTGGCTTGCTTCTTGGTAGCCACGAAGAGGATTTTCTTACCCGATTTGGCAATCGATTTCAATGCGGCAGCAGCCTCGTCGATTTTGGCTACGGTTTTGTACAAGTCGATAATGTGGATACCGTTACGCTCCATGAAGATATAAGGAGCCATAGCGGGGTTCCATTTTCTTTTCAAGTGTCCGAAGTGAACACCGGCTTCCAATAATTGGTCAAAAGTTGTAATAGACATTTGTTTGATTTTAATTTGTTTACATTCTACTTATACAACCTCAAGGTAGCTTGCCCCATAGGACAAAGTCCTTGCGGTTTGGATACTAAACACAAATATATCTTCGGCTTGGAGCCGTCGCATATTAACGTTTACTGAACTGGAATCTCTTACGAGCTTTGGGACGTCCCGGTTTCTTACGCTCAACGGCACGCGGGTCGCGAGTCATGAAGCCTTCGGCTTTGAGAGCAGGTTTGTCCTCGGGGTTGATCTTTACCAAAGCACGGGCGATAGCCAGGCGCAGAGCCTCGGCTTGGCCTTTGAAGCCACCACCGTCCAAGTTTACTTTGATATCATATTTCTCGGCAACGCCCAATTTTTCGAGCGGTTGCTTCACAATGTATTGAAGTATCGAAGAGGGGAAATAAACAGCCAACTCTCTTTTGTTTATGGTTACTACACCCGTACCTTCGCTAACAAATACTCGTGCTACTGCGGCTTTACGTCTGCCTAATGCATTAACTACTTCCATATTACTTATTTAAGGGTGTTAATATCAATTGTTTTGGGGGTTTGTGCAGCGTGGGGATGCTCGCTACCTGCATAGATATATACGTTTCTCAACAGTTGAGCGCCCAGTTTGTTTTTGGGAAGCATACCTTTCAGCACACGTTTGAATAATTTCGACTCACCTTTTTTCATCAAGAAAGCAGGCGAGAGCTCTCTTTGGCCACCGGGATAACCCGTAAAGTTCAGATAAACCCGATCAGTCCATTTTTTACCCGTCAATTGCACTTTGTCGGCATTGATGATAATCACGTTATCACCGCAATCTACATGAGGAGTATAGCACGGTTTGTATTTACCACGCAATATCTTAGCAACTTTTGCACACAGACGACCCAGAACCTGGTCGGTTGCATCAACAACAACCCACTCTTTCTTTGCGGTCTCTTTGTTTGCAGAAATGGTCTTATAACTTAAAGTATCCACCGTTTATTATTTTAATAATTAAACACTTAAACAATGACAGCTCATACATTCCCGGCCAAAGGAATCACGACTGTCATTCAAATTTTCTCAAATTTGGGTAATAATCGGACTGCAAAGGTACGGGCTTTTTATTTGAAAAACAAAAGATTTTGATTTTTTCTCACGTTATTTTTACTTTCTACCCCCAAGAGGGGAAGGAGAGAAATTGAAATAAAATCTTGCCGAAGCATTCTAGATTCCGCACTCGATGCAAGGTGACTTTGTGGCACATTGCATTCGGGGAGACTGGCCCGTCACCCCGCGCTCAACGTAATATCCAGAAGGGTGTGCGCGTGGGTATAGGCGCAACCCTCCGGCCTATGGGAGAAAGCGGGGAGAAAAATGACGGAGAGGGGCGTATGTGGGGAAAAGATGTTTGAGCCGGGGTGTATCGGGCGAAGAGCCCAGGGCCGTAAAGCCTGACGAATGGAGGCCGTGAAGCGCTCCCGGCGAGTTCTTTTTCCCCGAACCGCGCAGATATTTTTCAGCTTTCGGACATCTGCCGGAAGCTTTCTTTTGGCTTCCCTTTTCTTTTGCGGGAAAAGAAAAGGAAGGGGTTTTTTCACGGACTTTTATCGGCTGGACTCTATATCGCCCCGAGGGGTTCCCTGGATCCCGCGTCGGGGCGCGGTATGACTTGGTGGCCACGTCGAACTGCGGAAGGGCCCCTCGCCCAGGTGCGGGCATAAAAAAAGAGCCGGAGGGTTGTCTTCTCTTGACTTCCTTCCGGCTCTGTCCTTTAAGGTGGCGGCTACCTACTCTCCCACTTGCGCAGTACCATCGGCGTGACGGGGCTTAACTTCTCTGTTCGGAATGGGTAGAGGTGGATCCCCCGTGCTATAACCGCCTTAATATCTTGATCCTTGACGTTTGAAAAATTTGAACTCTTTGCACTCTTCTTTTCTCGCTTCCCCTTATCGGCCCTTCCCGACTCGCCTTACAGAAAGTTTCGGGAGATTAGTTTCGCTCGGCTGTGACATTGCTGCCTATACACCTGCGACCTATCTACGTCATCGTCTCTGACGTCCCTCGTGGAAATCTTATCTTGGGGCGGGCTTCGCACTTAGATGCTTTCAGCGCTTATCCCTTCCAGACTTAGCTACTCGGCTGTGCTCCTGGCGGAACAACCGATACACCAGGGGTCTGTCCAACACGGTCCTCTCGTACTAGTGTCGGACCCCCGCAAATTTCCTGCGCCCACAACAGATAGAGACCGAACTGTCTCACGACGTTCTGAACCCAGCTCGCGTGCCACTTTAATGGGCGAACAGCCCAACCCTTGGGACCTTCTCCAGCCCCAGGATGTGACGAGCCGACATCGAGGTGCCAAACCACTCCGTCGATATGAGCTCTTGGGAGGGATCAGCCTGTTATCCCCGGAGTACCTTTTATCCTTTGAGCGATGGCCCTTCCATGCGGAACCACCGGATCACTATGCTCTAGTTTCCTACCTGGTCGACTTGTCTGTCTCTCAGTCAAGCACCCTTGTGCCATTACACTCTGCGACCGGTTACCAATCGGTCTGAGGGTACCTTTAGAAGCCTCCGTTACGCTTTTGGAGGCGACCACCCCAGTCAAACTACCCACCAAACAGTGTCCTCGCTCCTGCGAGTTAGCGTTCAAACATTCAAAGGTCCGTATTTCAACATCGGCTCCACGATGACTGGCGTCACCGTCTCACAGCCTCCGGACTATCCTACACATCGAATGCCCAAACGCAATGTTAAGTTGCAGTAAAGGTTCACGGGGTCTGTTCGTCCCGTTGCGGGTAATCGGCATCTTCACCGATACTACAATTTCACCGAACTCACGGTTGAGACAGTGTCCGGATCATTACACCATTCGTGCAGGTCGGAACTTACCCGACAAGGAATTTCGCTACCTTAGGACCGTTATAGTTACGGCCGCCGTTTACCGGGGCTTCAATTCAATGCTTCTCTTGCGATGACATCTCCTCTTAACCTTCCGGCACCGGGCAGGTGTCAGGCTGTATACTTCATCTTTCAATTTCGCACAGCCCTGTGTTTTTGTTAAACA
The DNA here is from genome assembly GCF_000512915.1 of Barnesiella viscericola DSM 18177. Classification (GTDB taxonomy): domain Bacteria; phylum Bacteroidota; class Bacteroidia; order Bacteroidales; family Barnesiellaceae; genus Barnesiella; species Barnesiella viscericola. The sequence continues at coordinate 2,007,345 of NZ_CP007034.1, read as the reverse complement.
GTTGCCTGGACCTATTCTCTGCGCCCCATCTTACTGGGGACCCTTTTTCCCGAAGTTACAGGGTCAATTTGCCTAGTTCCTTAACCGTGAATCTTTCGAGCGCCTTGGTATATTCTACCCGACTACGTGTGTCCGTTTGGAGTACGGGTGATATAACGATTTGCTTAGCGGATTTTCTCGGGAGCCTGCTTACCACCGCTATTCGATTGCCCGAGGGCTCTCGATACTCTCAGTTTCGGCACTCGGCCCGGATTTGCCTGGGCCGTGTCTACCTACCTCCTTTAACCTGCTATTCCGTCAGCAGGCGGGTGTGTCACTTCTCCGTCTCCACGTCGCTCATTATATCAGTAACGGAATCTTGACCGTTTCTTCCATCGGCTTCGCCGTTCGGCTGCGCCTTAGGTCCCGACTTACCCTGATCCGATTAGCGTTGATCAGGAATCCTTAGTCTTATGGCGAGGGGGTTTCTCGCCCCCTTTATCGTTACTTATACCTACATTTGCTTTTCCGTAAGCTCCAGCATCTCTCGAGAGATACCTTCACCGCCGACGGAATGCTCCCCTACCATGTCTTCCGACATCCACAGCTTCGGTAAAGGGCTTATGCCCGATTATTATCCATGCAAAACTCCTCGACTAGTGAGCTGTTACGCACTCTTTAAATGAATGGCTGCTTCCAAGCCAACATCCTAGCTGTCTTTGCAGTTTTACTTCGTTTGTTCAACTTAGCCCTTATTTCGGGACCTTAGCTGGTGGTCTGAGTTGTTCCTCTTTCGGACATGGACCTTAGCACCCATGCCCTCACTCCCGGGGTTCCAGTGTCAGTATTCGGAGTTTGTCAAGACTTGATAGGCGGTGAAGCCCTCGCATCTTATCAGTCGCTCTACCTCTGACACTTATTTCCCGAGGCTGCACCTAAATGCATTTCGGGGAGTACGAGCTATCTCCAAGTTTGATTGGCCTTTCACTCCTACCCTCAGTTCATCCGTAAGCTTTTCAACGCTTATCAGTGCGGTCCTCCAGTTGGTGTTACCCAACCTTCAACCTGACCAAGGGTAGATCACTTGGTTTCGCGTCTACTGCTGATGACTGTACGCCTTGTTCGGACTTGCTTTCGCTTCGGCTCCGCGACTGAATCGCTTAACCTTGCCATCAACAGTAACTCGTAGGTTCATTATGCAAAAGGCACGCCGTCACGCTTGCGCGCTCCGACCGCTTGTAGGCGCATGGTTTCAGGGTCTTTTTCACTCCTCTGTTCGAGGTTCTTTTCACCTTTCCTTCACAGTACTGGTTCGCTATCGGTCTCTCGGGAGTATTTAGCCTTACGGGATGGTCCCCGCCGATTCGCCCCGGATTTCTCGTGTCCTGGGTTACTCAGGTGTCCATTCGGCTTCTGTCCGTTTTCGCTTACGGGGCTGTCACCCTCTACGGCTACGATTTCCATCGTATTCTGCTAACTTCCTTCCTTGCCTTTGTTATGGATCCTTCTACCCCGGCCCTGCCGTAACAGCGCCGGTTTGGGCTCTTCCGCGTTCGCTCGCCACTACTTGCGGAATCATTGTTATTTTCTTTTCCTGCGGGTACTTAGATGTTTCAGTTCCCCGCGTTGGCCTACCGCTTGGCGGTATGGTCATTGCTGACCGGGTTGCCCCATTCGGATATTTACGGGTCACGGGCTATTTGCGCCTCTCCGTAACTTTTCGCAGCTTATCACGTCCTTCGTCGCCTCCGAGAGCCTAGGCATCCTCCATGCGCCCTTTCTTACTTTCTTTCGGCCGACATTCATTGCTGATTGTCTGTCGTTTTGGGTTGATATGGGTTTGCTTCGTGCTCGTGTTCTCTTTTTTCCAACATGTCAAGGATCTTTCTAGTGGAGAATAACGGATTCGAACCGTTGACCCCCTGCTTGCAAAGCAGGTGCTCTAGCCAGCTGAGCTAATCCCCCCGCTTTCTCTCGGCCTCTCTTCCGCTTGTCTCGGGTCCCTTCTTTTCGGTCCCTTCCGCGCGGCGGCTTCGGTGTAGTCCCAGGCAGATTTGAACTGCCGACCTCTACATTATCAGTGTAGCGCTCTAACCAACTGAGCTATAGGACTGTCTCAAATCGTGCCCTGGCGGGTGTCTCTTTGTTTCCTTTTTTTATATGAATGAAAAGAAGCAGTGCGTCAAGAGGCCGAACTTCTATCTGTCCTTTCGGCTCTTCCTTGGAATCTCTTCTCCAGAAAGGAGGTGTTCCAGCCGCACCTTCCGGTACGGCTACCTTGTTACGACTTAGCCCCAGTTACCGGTATTACCTTCGTACGCTCCTTGCGGTTGCATGCTTCAGGTACTCCCGGCTTCCATGGCTTGACGGGCGGTGTGTACAAGGCCCGGGAACGTATTCACCGCGCCATGGCTGATGCGCGATTACTAGCGAATCCAGCTTCATGGAGTCGAGTTGCAGACTCCAATCCGAACTGAGACAGGTTTTCGGGATTCGCGCGTCATTGCTGACTGGCTGCCTTCTGTACCTGCCATTGTAACACGTGTGTCGCCCCGGACGTAAGGGCCGTGCTGATTTGACGTCATCCCCACCTTCCTCGCGGCTTGCGCCGGCAGTCTCGACAGAGTCCTCGGCTTGACCCGTTAGTAACTGTCAATAGGGGTTGCGCTCGTTATGGCACTTAAGCCGACACCTCACGGCACGAGCTGACGACAACCATGCAGCACCTCGCAGGCGACCATTGCTGGCTATGGACTTTCACCCATATTCCCCCTGCGTTTGAGCCCGGGTAAGGTTCCTCGCGTATCATCGAATTAAACCACATGTTCCTCCGCTTGTGCGGGCCCCCGTCAATTCCTTTGAGTTTCACCGTTGCCGGCGTACTCCCCAGGTGGAATACTTAACGCTTTCGCTGTACCGCTTACATTATATCGCAAACAGTTAGTATTCATCGTTTACTGCGTGGACTACCAGGGTATCTAATCCTGTTCGATCCCCACGCTTTCGTGCCTCAGCGTCCGTTGCACCCTAGCAGGCTGCCTTCGCAATCGGGGTTCTGCGTGATATCTATGCATTTCACCGCTACACCACGCATTCCGCCTGCCTCTTGTGCACGCTAGCTCGCCAGTTTCAACGGCAGCTCCCGGGTTAAGCCCGGGCATTTCACCGCTGACTTGGCGTGCCGCCTACGCACCCTTTAAACCCAATAAATCCGGATAACGCTCGCATCCTCCGTATTACCGCGGCTGCTGGCACGGAGTTAGCCGATGCTTTTTCTTCGGATACTTGCAATACGCTACGCGTAGCGCACTTTACTCTCCGACAAAAGAAGTTTACAACCCGTAGGGCCGTCTTCCTTCACGCGACTTGGCTGGTTCAGTCTGCCGACCATTGACCAATATTCCTCACTGCTGCCTCCCGTAGGAGTTTGGACCGTGTCTCAGTTCCAATGTGGGGGACCTTCCTCTCAGAACCCCTATCCATCGTCGCTTTGGTGGGCCGTTACCCCGCCAACTGGCTAATGGACCGCATGCTCATCTGTAACCAAGATTACTCTCTTTAGACATCTCCCCATGCGAAGATATGTCGTTATGGGGTATTAGGCCGGATTTCTCCGGGTTATCCCCCTGTTACAGGCAGATTGCATACGTGTTACTCACCCGTGCGCCGGTCGCCGCCAGAAGTATTGCTACCTCCGCGCTGCCCCTCGACTTGCATGTGTTAGGCCTGTCGCTAGCGTTCATCCTGAGCCAGGATCAAACTCTTCGTTGTATATCTGATTTTTCTTTTTTTATACCTTCAAAGTGATTCCCGGCCGAAATTGACTTCGTTCTTTCTCTTGTACTACACTTGCTTCTTTTCAGTCTTGTCAATGAACTGTGCCCTTCGTTTTCCCTTCGGTCGAGCCGTTGTTCTTTCGAAAAGCGATGCAAAGGTACACTCTTTCTACCATTCCTTCCAAATTTTTTGACAACTTTTTTATGCTATAAAACATACTTTTCCCTCAACTTCCCTATTCCCACATACTTACAAACAAACTTTTTTTCAAGGTTTTTGCAATCTTGCCAAACAGGAGGTTGAGAAATGGATTGAAGGAGGTCAAACCAGAGTTTTATAGCCGTACTGAGCCTCGCAACCTAACTCCTCTTCGATACGCAACAGTTGGTTATACTTGGCCATGCGGTCGGAGCGGCTAAGCGAACCGGTCTTGATTTGTCCGGCATTGGTAGCGACGGCAATATCGGCGATGGTTGCATCTTCGGTTTCGCCCGACCGGTGGGAGATGACAGCCGTATAGCCGTTGCGCTGTGCCAGTTGCACGGCTCGCAAGGTCTCGGTGAGGGTGCCAATCTGATTGAGCTTGACCAGAATGGAGTTGGCACAATGCTTGCGTATACCCTCGGTGAGGTACTCGACATTGGTCACAAAAAGGTCGTCGCCTACCAGCTGACATTTGTCGCCTATGAGGTCGGTAAGCAACCGCCAGCCCTCCCAATCGTCTTCGCTCATGCCGTCTTCAATCGAATCGATGGGATAGCGCATAATGAGGTCTTGCAGATATTCGGCCTGTTGCTGCGTGGTGCGTTTTTGCCCACCAGGGCCTTCGAACCGGGTGTAATCGTAGATGCCGTCGTGGTAGAACTCGGACGAGGCGCAATCGAGGGCTATGCGCACATCGCGTCCGGGCATATAGCCGGCCTGATTCACGGCATCGAGAATGGTCTCGATAGCGGCCTCGGTCCCGGGCAATGCGGGAGCGAATCCGCCTTCATCGCCCACGGCGGTACTGAGACCTTTGCCGTGCAATACTTTCTTCAAGGCGTGGAATACTTCGGCTCCCATGCGCAATCCTTCCTTGAAGGAGGAGGCGCCCACGGGCCGGATCATAAACTCTTGAAAGGCGATGGGAGCATCGGAGTGCGACCCGCCGTTGATGATATTCATCATGGGCACGGGCATTACGTAGGTATCGGCTCCTCCTACGTAACGATACAAGGGCATGCCCAGTTGTGTGGCGGCGGCTTTGGCCACAGCCAGAGAGACGCCCAAAATGGCATTTGCGCCCAGTTTCGACTTGGTAGGTGTACCGTCGAGTTCGATGAGCTGCCGGTCGATGCGGTTCTGCTCGAAGGGGTCGGCGCCATGCAGTGCCTTGGCGATAACATCGTTGACGTGGTGAACGGCCTTCTCCACTCCCTTACCTCCATAGCGCGACTTGTCTCCGTCGCGCAATTCAAGGGCTTCGTGAGCGCCTGTCGATGCGCCCGAGGGGACAGCTGCTCGTCCTAAAATACCCGATTCGAGTATCACATCGACCTCGACCGTGGGATTGCCGCGAGAGTCGAGTATCTCGCGGGCTTGAATTTTTGCTATTTTCTCCATACAGATAGGTTTTATTGGTGATTAATCTATAACATAGACTGTCGCATTTCTACCTACCCGGGAATTGGGATTTAATTATTTTTAATTCCACAGGTCCGAGTGATACCCCCCCTGATTCCTTCGAGTTGTTCTATTGGGGAAAAAATAAAAAGCCCTCCGAAACATCGGAGAGCTTTTTACTATATAGCAATAAATCGTGTCGATTATTCGGCTGCCTTCTCCTCGGCGGCAGGAGCCTCGGGGGCCTCAGCTGCGGGAGTTGCAGGAGCTTCGGCTGCGGGAGCAGCGGCCTCGGCAGCAGCAGGAGCGGCGCTCTTTCTGGAACGGCGGGTGCGGGTTGCTTTCTTGGCAGCTTTCTCTTTCAGCATGTTCTCGTTGTAGTCAACGAGTTCGATGAAGCAAGTCATAGCGTTGTCGCCCAAGCGGTTGCCCGTTTTCAAGATGCGGGTATATCCTCCGGGACGGTCGGCGATCTTCACCGAGATCTCTTTGAACAATTCGGTAACGGCCTCTTTGCTCTGCAAGTAGCGGAATACTACACGACGCGAAGCGGTAGTATCTTCTTTGGCGCGGTTGATAAGGGGCTCGACATACATTCTCAGCGCTTTGGCTTTGGCCAACGTGGTGAAGATTCTTTTGTGAAGAATCAAGGAAGTAGCCATATTGGACAACATAGCGTCGCGGTGAGCTTTGGTACGACCCAGGTGGTTGAATTTTTTATTATGTCTCATCGTTTTACTCTTTATCTAATTTATATTTCGAGATATCCATTCCAAACGAAAGGCCCAGGTTGGCCAAGAGTTCGTCGAGCTCGGTGAGCGATTTCTTACCGAAGTTGCGGAATTTCAACAAATCGGTTTTGTTGAATACCACGAGTTCGCCAAGGGTCTCGACATCGGCCGACTTCAAGCAGTTGAGGGCACGTACCGACAAGTCCATGTCGACCAGTTTGGTTTTGAGCAACTGGCGCATGTGCAGTACCTCTTCGTCAAACTCTTCGTTACCATCGGCATCGTTGGTCTCGAGCGTGATTTTCTCGTCAGAGAACAACATGAAGTGGTAAATCAGAATCTTGGCAGCCTCTTTCAACGCCTCTTTGGGGTGAATGGAACCATCGGTTGTAATCTCAAGAATCAGTTTTTCGTAGTCCGTCTTCTGTTCTACACGGAAGTTTTCAACCGTATATTTTACATTCCGAATCGGCGTATAGATTGAGTCGATAGGAATTACATTCACATCGTCGGCAGGGTTGCGGTTCTCATCGGCGGGAACATAGCCACGGCCTTTGTTGATGGTGATATCGATTTGAAAACTGGCGTTTGAATCCAAATGGCAAATAACCAAATCGGGGTTCAAAACTTCGAAACCGGTAAGCGATTTACCGATGTCTCCGGCTTTGAACACTTCCGTACCCGAAACAGTAATGGTTACTTTTTCATTCTCGATTTCTTCAACGACCTGTTTGAAGCGAACCTTTTTGAGATTCAGGATCACATTCGTCACGTCCTCGATAACACCAGGAATCGTAGAAAACTCATGTTTTACCCCGTCGATACGAATCGACGTAATCGCAAAGCCTTCGAGCGAGGAGAGGAGGATACGGCGCAATGCGTTACCCACGGTAACGCCATAGCCGGGCTCCAACGGACGGAATTCGAATTTTCCGAAGAAATTGTCCGCTTCCAGCATCAATACTTTATCGGGTTTTTGAAATGCTAATATCGCCATGGAATCAATTATTGTTTAGAATACAACTCAACGATCAACTGTTCTTTAATGTTTTCGGGAATATCGGCTCTTTCGGGCAAATGCAACAATTTACCGCTCTTCAAGCTCTCGTCCCATTCTAACCAAGGATATTTGCTGTGATTGAATCCAGCAAGTGCATCGGCTATGACTTCGAGCGATTTGGCTTTCTCACGAACGCCAACTACTTGACCCGGTTTAACCGAATACGACGGGATATTTACCACTTTGCCGTCGACCACGATGTGGCGGTGCAGCACGAGCTGACGGGCAGCGGCACGCGTGGGAGCAATACCCAAACGGAAAACTACGTTGTCGAGACGGGCTTCGAGCAGTTGAAGGAGCACTTCACCTTTCACACCCTTGGTGCGCGAAGCTTTCTCGAACAGGTTTCTAAATTGTCTTTCCAATACACCGTAAGTGTATTTGGCTTTTTGCTTTTCACGAAGCTGAACGCCATACTCGGAAGTTTTTCTTCTCTTGTTGATGCCGTGTTGTCCCGGGGGATAGTTCTTCTTCGTAAGAACTTTATCGGGGCCAAAAATAGCTTCGCCAAATTTACGAGCGATTTTGGTTCTAGGTCCGGTATATCTTGCCATTTCTAAAAATTTTTAATAATTAATATTGCGAACCGAGAAGAGTGCAGCCGCGATTGCAGAGAGGATTAATATGCAATCTTATTCACTGTTCGGGATTCTCTGTTTACAAATAAAGAAAATTAAACTCTTCTTCTTTTAGGAGGACGACAACCATTGTGCGGCAGCGGAGTTACGTCGATAATCTCGGTTACCTCGATACCGGCACCATGAATAGTTCTCACAGCCGATTCACGGCCGTTTCCGGGGCCTTTTACATAGGCTTTTACTTTCCTCAAACCCAGGTCATAAGCCACTTTTGCACAATCTTGTGCGGCCATCTGAGCGGCATAAGGAGTATTTTTCTTGGAGCCTCTGAAGCCCATCTTACCTGCCGACGACCAAGAGATCACCTGACCCTCGCTGTTGGCAAGCGTTACAATAATGTTGTTGAACGAAGAATGGATATGGGCCTGTCCTACGGCATCAACCTTTACAATCCTCTTCTTTGCTGCGACTGTTTTCTTTGCCATACTTACTTATTATTTAGTAGCTTTTTTCTTATTTGCAACGGTTTTCTTTTTACCTTTACGCGTACGGGCGTTGTTCTTGGTGCTTTGGCCTCTCACAGGCAAACCGATACGGTGACGGATACCCCGGTAGCAACCGATATCCATAAGGCGCTTGATGTTCAGCTGTATTTCGGTACGAAGGTCACCCTCCACCTTATACTCGGTACTGATGATTTCACGTACTTTTGCCGACTGGTCGTCGGTCCAATCTTTCACTTTGATGTTTTTGTCAATGCCGGCTTTACTCAAAATGGAATTAGCCGCGCTACGACCGATACCATAGATATAGGTCAAGGCGATCTCACCCCGTTTATTTTGCGGCAGGTCTACACCAACAATTCTTATTGCCATATATTAGAATCTTTTAATTTGCAAAATTAATAATAAAATTATCCTTGACGTTGTTTATACTTAGGATTTTTCTTGTTAATTACGTACAAACGGCCGTGTCTTCTCACGATCTTGCTATCGGGCGTACGTTTTTTCAATGATGCTCTTACTTTCATATTGTTGTTTTTTATTTATATCTAAAAGCAATTCTTCCTTTGGTCAAATCGTAGGGCGACATCTCGATACGCACCTTGTCTCCCGGGAGTATCTTGATAAAATGCATGCGCATCTTTCCCGAGATATGGGCGGTTATCTCATGCCCGTTTTCCAACTCTACGCGGAACATGGCATTCGACAATGCCTCCACGATTACACCATCTTGTTCTATTGCAGCTTGCTTCGCCATAAATTATAGTTAAATTGATTTGTCTCCTAAAACTTGCTCTATGTACTCGAATGAGGAAAGTATGTCGGCTTTCCCTCCCTTGATGGCTACCGTGTGCTCGAAGTGAGCAGCCGGTTTGCGATCTCTCGTGCGGGTGGTCCACCCGTCGCGCTCGATGACGATATTGCGTGCCCCCAGGTTAATCATGGGTTCGATGGCAATGCACATGCCGTTTTTGAGCAACGGGCCTGTACCCGGACGACCATAATTGGGAACGTTGGGCTCTTCGTGGAGCTTCTTGCCCACTCCGTGTCCGCACAACTCCCTCACTACAGAATAACCACGAGCTTCGCAATAGGTTTGAATGGCATGGCCAATGTCTCCTATACGTTTCCCTTCCACAGCGTGCTCAATGCCCAGGTAGAGAGACTCTTTGGTGGTTTTGAGCAGTTGCTTGACTTCGGGAGCAACCTCGCCTACACAGAAGGTATAGGCCGAATCGCCGTTGAAGCCGTTTTTCACCACGCCACAGTCGATCGAGACAATGTCCCCCTCGCGCAGAGCGTAGCTGTTGGGAATGCCGTGTACAATCACCTCGTTGACCGAGATGCAAAGAGAGTTGGGATAGCCGGCATATCCCAGGAAACCGGGTTCGGCTCCATGATCACGGATAAACTCCTCGGCTATCTTGTCGAGTTTGAGGGTGGTAATCCCGGGGGCTACCCACTTGGCCATCTCGCCCAGGGTCATGCCCACCAAGAGATTACTCTCCCGCATCAACTCTATCTCTTCGTCTGTTTTAAGATAAATCATTATCTATATTCTCCTTGTTTTAATAAGCTCCGCTACGACCTTTTATTCTGCCCGATTTCATCAGACCGTCATAATGGCGCATCATCAAGTGGCTTTCAATCTGTTGCAAGGTATCAAGTACTACACCTACCAAGATGAGCAGCGACGTTCCACCGAAGAACTGAGCGAACTCGGCACTTACGCCACAAATCTGGGCAAAAGCCGGCAGAATGGCCACAATAGCCAGGAAGATAGAACCGGGCATAGTGATTCTCGACATGATCGAGTCGAGATAATCGGCCGTCTTCTTACCGGGTTTTACACCGGGTATAAAGCCGTTGTTGCGTTTCATATCTTCGGCCATCTGCGTGGGTTGCACGGTGATTGCCGTATAGAAATAGGTGAAGACTATGATCAGGAATGCAAACACAAAGTTATACCAGAATCCCGTCATCGACATGAACGATTGCCAGAACGAGCTTGCGTTGGTTACGCTGAACCCGGCAATGGTGATGGGGATAAACATGATGGCCTGGGCAAAGATGATAGGCATCACACCTGCCGTGTTGACCTTCAAGGGGATATACTGGCGAGCACCGCCATACTGTTTGTTACCTACAATACGCTTGGCATATTGTACGGGGACTCTCCGGGTGCCCTGTACGAGCAGAATTGCTGCGGCGATAACGGCCAGCAGGAAAATAATCTCGATAAGGAACATCACCAAACCACCTTGTTTAGAAGCCAGACGGCTGGTAAATTCGGCGGCGAAAGCCAGCGGCAGACGAGCGATGATACCGACCAAGATGATGAACGAGATACCGTTGCCGATACCCTTGTCGGTAATACGTTCGCCCAGCCACATGATAAACATACTGCCGGCAGCAAGCACGATTGTAGAAGAAACTATAAACAACCAACCGGAGGGGAATAAGGCCGACCCCATCTGAACTTTCAGGTTCACCAAGTAGGCAGGACCTTGCAAGAGCAGAATGATAACGGTCAAATAGCGGGTGTATTGGTTAAGTTTCGTACGACCGCTCTCGCCTTCGCGTTGCAGCTTCTGGAACGAGGGCATCACCATACCCAGCAATTGGATTACAATCGAGGCGGTGATATAAGGCATGATTCCCAAGGCAAAAATCGAAGCGTTGGAGAATGCACCTCCCGAAAACATATCGAGCAACTGCATCAGACCCTTGCTCGTCTGGTTGCGCAAAGCGTCCAGATTGGCAGGATCGATACCTGGAAGCACGACGTATGACCCCACGCGATATACCAGCACCAGCAGAATGGTGGTGATGATACGCTTGCGGAGGTCTTCGATTTTCCAAATGTTTTTTATAGTTTCTATTGCTCTCATTGTATTAGAGTTTGACTACTGTTCCACCTGCGGCAACGATAGCAGCTTCGGCGGTTTTGGAGAATGCGTGTGCGCAAACTTCCAATTTGGCCGTAAGAGTACCTTTACCAAGAATTTTCACTAACTGATTGGCAGAAATAAATCCGGCAGCCACAAGTGTATCGATGTCGATTTTTTCCAGTTTCTGGCTATCGGCCAGTGCCTGCAAGGCTTCGAGATTGATGCCTTTGTATTCTACACGATTTATATTCTTGAAGCCAAATTTAGGAACACGGCGTTGGAGAGGCATCTGACCACCCTCGAAACCGATTTTGCGTTTGTAACCCGAACGCGACTTTGCTCCTTTATGACCTCTGGTAGAAGTTCCACCCAAACCAGAACCCGGTCCACGACCGATTCTCTTTCTTGTTTTGGTTGACCCTTCGGCGGGTTTTAAATTACTCAAGTCCATATTTGTTTCTTTTTTAATCGATGGATAAAATTACTCAACTACTTTCACCAGGTGTTTAACCTTTTCTACCATGCCCAGGATTTGGGGGGTAGCGTCGTGCTCTACGACGTGGTTGAGTTTTCTCAGGCCCAGTGCATCAAGCGTCTTCTTTTGTACAGCGGGGCAATTGATGCGGCTCTTTACTTGTTTGATTTTTATCTTTTCCATTGCTTGTCCTCCGTATTAACCTTTAAAGACTTTTTCTACCGAGATACCTCTGTTTTGAGCGACGGTAGCCGCATCTCTCAGTTCGCACAAGGCAGCAATCGTGGCTTTCACCAGGTTGTGGGGGTTGGACGAACCTTTCGATTTGGCAAGCACGTCGGTGATACCTACGCTTTCGAGAACGGCACGCATGGCACCACCGGCCTTTACTCCGGTACCCGGAGATGCAGGTTTGATATACACGAGGGCTCCGCCGAATTTGGCCAGCTGGTCGTGGGGGATTGTGCCTTTGAGTACCGGTACTTTTACCAGATTCTTCTTGGCAGCTTCCACACCTTTGGCGATAGCGGTGGTTACTTCGCTCGCTTTTCCGAGGCCCCAGCCTACGATACCGGCTTCGTTGCCTACTACGACAATAGCCGAAAAGCTGAACGTACGACCACCTTTGGTCACTTTCGTTACACGGTTGATGGCAACCAAACGGTCTTTCAACTCGATGTCGTTTGTCGATTTTACTCTATTTATTTTTCCTGTCATGACGATTAAAATTTAAGGCCACCGTTGCGGGCAGCATCAGCTAATTCTTTTACTCTCCCATGATACAGGTAACCGTTGCGGTCAAATACAACCGTGGTAATACCGGCTTCCTGTGCTTTCTTGGCGATAGCTTCACCTACTTTCGCAGCCTGCTCTTTCTTGGGAGCGGCTTCCATACCTCTCGACGAGGCGGCAGCGAGCGTTTTTCCGGTGAGGTCGTCGACCAATTGCACATATATTTGTTTATTGCTTCTAAACACCGTCATACGGGGGCGTTCGGCCGTGCCGGATACCTTACCGCGAATGCGGGTTTTGATTTTGAGTCTTCTTTCTATCTTCGTTGTCATGATAATACCTGTTTAATGATTATTTGGCACCTGCCGATTTACCCGATTTTCTGCGGATTACCTCGCCAACGAACTTGATACCTTTACCCTTGTAAGGTTCGGGCTTGCGCAACGAACGAATCTTGGCACACACCTGGCCGATCAGTTGCTTGTCGCACGATTCGAGAATAATCAACGGGTTTTTGTTTCTCTCCGATTTGGCTTCTACCTTGATTTCGGCAGGAAGTCTCAAAAAGATGGCGTGAGAGTAGCCGAGCGAGAGCTCGAGTACCTGGCCTTGGCTTTGGGCACGGTAACCTACGCCGACCAGCTCCATCTCTTTCTTATAGCCTTCCGAAACACCTACCACCATGTTGTGGATCAGGGCGCGGTAAAGACCGTGAAGGGCACGTGTCTGTTTTTCATCATTAGGCCGGGTCACATGAATAGCCCCGTCTACCATTTCAACTTTAATTTCGGGCGATACGGTCTGCGACAGTTCCCCTTTGGGTCCTTTTACCTTTACCTCATTTCCGGAGATAGTAACGGTAACTCCGGCGGGTACTACTATGGGCAATTTTCCTATTCTTGACATAATATATACCTCCTTTTAATTAGTAAATGTAACATAATACCTCGCCACCGATTTTCAGGTCGCTGGCCTCTTTGTTGGTCATCACGCCTTTCGAGGTGGAGAGAATTGCAATACCCAAACCGTTCAATACGCGCGGCATGTCTTTGTAGCCGGTGTAACGACGCAAACCCGGACTCGAGATACGAATCAGCTTCTGGATTGCGCTCACTTTGTTTACGGGATCGTACTTCAAGGCAATCTTGATGGTGCCTCGGGGACCGTCTTCTACAAACTTGTAATTCAGAATGTAGCCTTTTTCAAAAAGGATTTTCGTGATTTCTTTTTTCAATTTCGAGGAAGGCACTTCAACTACTCTGTGATGAGCTTTGATGGCGTTTCTCAATCTTGTCAGATAATCTGCTATTGGATCTGTCATATAAAAATTTGTTTAAATTGATCCGGAGTCTCCGGACAATATTTAACACTAAAAATAATTACCAGCTTGCTTTCTTTACGCCCGGGATAAGTCCAGCCGATGCCATTTCGCGGAACTGTATACGGGAAATCCCAAACTGACGGATATATCCTTTGGGACGACCGGTAATTTTGCAACGGTTGTGCAAACGTACACGCGATGCGTTTTTCGGCAGCAGTTGAAGGGCCTCGTAGTTACCTTCTGCCTTGAGTTGTTTTTTCTTTTCGGCATATTTGGCAACCAGCTTGGCTCTCTTCACTTCACGAGCTTTCATCGATTCTTTTGCCATATCTTAGTCTTTTTTTGCGTTTTTAAAAGGTAAGCCAAATGCTTTGAGAAGAGCATACCCTTCCTCGTCGGTTTTGGCTGAGGTTACAAAGGTAATATTCATTCCCATAATTTTGGTAATACTATCGATATTTATTTCAGGGAAAATGATTTGTTCCTGAATTCCGAGGGTGTAGTTGCCTCGTCCATCGAGTTTGCTTTCGATACCTTTGAAGTCGCGGATACGGGGAAGAGATACGCGTACCAGACGCTCCAAGAACTCGTACATGCGCTCGTGACGGAGGGTTACCATCACACCGATAGGCATTTTCTTACGCAGCTTGAAATTTGAAATATCTTTGCGCGAGAGGGTTGCCACTGCTTTCTGACCGGTGATGGCCGTCAACTCGTTGATGGCGGTTTCGATGATTTTCTTATCGGCCGTTGCTTCGCCAAGACCTTGATTGATCACGATCTTTTTCAAGACGGGCACCTGCATAATCGACGAGTAGTTGAACTCCTTCTGCAAGGCGGGCACGATTCTTTCGAGATATTCTTTCTTCAGATTTGCGGTGTTGTTCATTACTTAATCTCCTCTCCTGATTTTTTGGAATAACGTACTGAAACGCCTGCTTCATTTTTCTTCCGCCCGATACGGGTTGCTTTTCCGCTCTTGGGATCCAGAGGATTCAAATTGGAAATATGAATAGGAGCTTCTTTCTTCACTATACCTCCCTGGGGGTTTTTGGCATTGGGTTTGGTACTCTTGGATACCATGTTGATACCTTCTACGATGGCACGTTGCTCTTTTACCAACACGCTCAGTACACGACCGGTCTTGCCTTTGTCCTCACCGGCGTTTACATAGACTGTATCTCCCTTTTTGATATGTAACTTGCTCATTTAATCTTTCACTTTATTCGATTAAAGTACTTCGGGTGCCAACGACACGATTTTCATGTTTACGGCACGCAACTCTCTGGCAACCGGGCCGAAGATACGGCTACCGCGCAATTCGCCTGCGTTGTTCAACAACACGCATGCGTTGTCGTCGAAGCGAATGTATGAGCCGTCTTGACGACGGATTTCCTTCTTCGTGCGCACGATAATGGCTTTCGATACGGCGCCTTTTTTCACATCGCTCGAGGGGATAGCGCTTTTGATCGCTACGACGATTACATCGCCTACCGACGCATAACGGCGACCGGTTCCGCCCAACACGCGAATACAAAGAGCTTCCTTAGCTCCGCTGTTGTCAGCTACTGTAAGTCTTGATTCTTGTTGTATCATAATTACTTAGCTCTTTCGATGATTTCTACTACTCTCCATCTCTTTGTTTTGCTCAAAGGACGAGTCTCCATCAGCCGCACGGTATCACCGACGTTGCATTCGTTCTTCTCGTCGTGAGCATGGTATTTCTTCGTCTTGTTCACGAATTTACCATAGATCGGGTGTTTCTCTTTCCACTTCACGGTTACCGTGACGCTCTTTTCCATCTTGTTGCTGGAAACCACACCGACTCTCTCTTTTCTTAAATTTCTACTTTCCATCTTCGATAATGTGGCTGAGTTTATTTGTTATTAAGTTCACGTTTGCGCAACTCGGTTTTCATGCGCGCAATCATCCTGCGTTCGTGAGTTATTTTAGCAGGACTGTCCAACGGCGAGATGCTGTGGTTAATCACCATCTGGTCGAGTGCGGCCACGGCTGCATCCAATCTTTCCTGCAACTCCTTGGAGCCTAATTCTTTTACTTCTGCTTTTTTCATAACTTACACATTTTGACTGGCGTCGTAGTCACGACGAACAACGAACTTAGTGGTAACGGGAAGTTTCTGAGCACCCAGGCGCAGAGCCTCCTTAGCGATCTCATAGGGTACACCTTCTACCTCGATGATGACACGACCCGGGGTAATGGGGAATACGAATCCTTCGGGATTACCTTTACCTTTACCCATACGTACGTCGGCCGGCTTCTTAGTAATAGGTTTATCGGGAAATATACGGATCCAAATCTGACCTTGACGTTGCATGTAACGTGTTACAGCAACACGAGCGGCCTCGATTTGACGACCTGTAATCCATTTCGTATCTAACGACTTGATGCCGAAAGAGCCGAAAGCCAGCTGGTTGCCTCTTTGGGCGTTGCCCTTTTGGCGACCTTTTTGCTGTCTTCTGAATTTAGTTTTTTTCGGTTGTAACATAGTTCAATTTTCGTTTAGCGGTTAGTTTTGGGTTTTCTGAAGCCCTTCTTCGGACCTCCGTTTCCACCACGTGCATCTTTGGCATTGTTGGTGAAGGCGGGAGCCAGGTCTTTCTTTCCGTAGATTTCGCCACGGCAGATCCAAACCTTGATTCCGATGATACCTACTTTCGTAAGAGCTTCTACCAAGGCATAGTCAATATCGGCACGCAAGGTGTGCAGCGGGGTTCTTCCCTCTTTGTACATCTCGGAACGAGCCATTTCGGCGCCGTTCAGACGACCCGACACTTGTACCTTGATACCTTCGGCACCCATGCGCATCGTCGAGGCGATGGCCATTTTTACGGCGCGACGGTAGGCGATTTTGCCTTCGATCTGGCGAGCGATGTTGCTGGCCACGATTTCGGCGTCAAGTTCGGGGCGTTTTACCTCGTAGATATTGATTTGTACGTCCTTGTCGGTGATTTTCTTCAACTCTTCTTTGAGTTTGTCAACCTCTTGACCTCCCTTACCGATGATCAAGCCCGGACGAGCCGTGCACACGGTAATGGTTATCAACTTCAACGTACGTTCTATAACTATGCGTGAAACGCTGGCTTTTGCAAGACGGGCATTCAAATACTTCCGGATCTTGCTGTCTTCCAACAACCTGTCACCATAGTTTTTACCGCCATACCAATTGGAATCCCAACCTCTGATGATTCCCAAACGGTTACTTATCGGATTTACTTTCTGTCCCATCCAGCAATTAGTTTTTGTTATCGTTTTTATTTATTGTATCAACAAACAGTGTTACGTGATTCGAACGTTTGCGAATCCGGTAACCTCTTCCTCGCGGAGCCGGACGAAGACGCTTCAACATTGCTGCGCAATCTACATAGATTGTCGAGATGTACAGTTCTCCGCTTTCGGCCTTGCGCTCGTTCTTTTGCTCCCAGTTGGCAATGGCCGAACGCAACAGTTTTTCCAGTCTTTGCGAAGCTTCCTTGTTCGAGAACTTCAATACGCCCAGGGCTTTGAATACTTCCATGCCTCTTACCATGTCTGCGGCCAAGCGCATCTTGCGGGGTGAGGTAGGAACGTTGTTCAACTTGGCGAAATATTGAGTTTTCAGAGCTTCCTTCCTTCTATTGGCTGATTCTCTTTTTCTTGCACCCATTTTTCAATTCTTTAATTGTATTAAAACTCGCATTCCCTCAGGCCTTATTTTTTCTTGTTACCTGCATGACCGCGGAATGTACGCGTGGGGGCAAACTCACCGAGCTTGTGCCCTACCATGTTTTCGGTAACGTATACGGGAATAAATTTATTACCATTGTGTACTGCAAAAGTATGCCCTACGAATTCGGGAGAAATCATAGAGGCACGCGACCATGTCTTAATCACCGACTTCTTGCCAGATGCTTCCATGGCGGCTACTTTCTTGTCCAGCTTCACACTGATATATGGGCCTTTTTTTAATGAACGACTCATGTTGTTGTCAATTTATCAGATTACTTTTTCCTTCTTTCAATTATATACTTCGAAGAGTGTTTCTTCGGAGCTCTGGTCTTCAAACCTTTTGCATACAAGCCTTTTCTCGATCTGGGGTGTCCACCTGATGCACGTCCTTCACCACCACCCATCGGGTGATCTACAGGGTTCATCACAACACCACGGTTGCGAGGACGACGGCCCAACCAGCGCGAGCGTCCGGCTTTACCCGAGCGTTCGAGGGCGTGATCCGAATTTCCTACGCTGCCGATCGTGGCTTTACAGGTTGCGAGGATTTTTCTGGTTTCTCCAGAAGGTAATTTGATAATTGCATAATCGCCTTCTCTCGAAGTCAACTGAGCAAACGTTCCGGCCGAACGAACCAAGAAGGCTCCTTGACCCGGACGCAACTCGATGTTGTGAATCACAGTACCGATAGGTATGTTTTTCAGAGGCAACGCATTTCCTACCTCAGGAGCTGCATTTTCGCCAGACATCAAGGTTGCTCCAACTTCCAAGCCGTTGGGTGCAATAATGTAACGTTTTTCACCGTCTGCATAATAAAGCAATGCGATACGGGCCGAACGGTTCGGGTCGTATTCGATAGCTTTTACAGTAGCGGGTACACCGTCTTTGTTTCTCTTGAAGTCGATCAATCTGTATTTTCTCTTGTGACCGCCTCCAATGTAGCGCATGGTCAAATGCCCTTCATTGTTACGACCACCCGATTTTCTGACACCTCTTACAAGAGATTTTTCTGGCGCGCTAGCAGTGATTGTATCAAATGCACCAATAACTTTGTGTCTTTGCCCCGGTGTTGTGGGCTTTAATTTTCTTACTGCCATTGTTTAATTAGATATTGCTATAAAAATCAATAGTTTCTCCTTCTTTCAATGTAACCAAGGCTTTCTTATAAGCGGCCGTCTTTCCCGAGATGAGACCGGTCTTGGTGTAGCGGCTTTTGTTTTTGCCACGATAGTTCATCGTGTTTACCGATACGACCGTCACGTTGTACATCTCTTCTACGGCTTTCTTGATTTGCAACTTATCGGCCTTCGGGTCCACACGGAAACCATAGCGATTGTATTTCTCGCCCATGGCCGTCATTTTCTCTGTTACGATAGGTTTAATAATAATTCCCATATTTAAGCCTCCTTACATCAAAAGTTATTGATAGCGGCCACCGTGCTCTCAGTCAAAACCAAAGCCTTGTTGTCCAACACTTTGTATGTATTGAGTTCCGATACCGTTATCACATTTGTTCCCGTAAGATTACGGGCCGACAAATATACGTTTTTATTTTGTTCCGATAAAACCAAAAGTGACTTTTTATCAGCAACTTGCAAATTTTTCAGCAAGTTTACGAATTCCTTGGTCTTGGGAGCCTCGAAAGTGAAATCTTCGACTACTACGATGGCGTTGTCCTGAGCCTTGTAAGTCAACGCCGATTTGCGGGCGAGTTCTTTCACTTTCTTGTTGAGTTTGAAACGGTAATCGCGGGGTTTGGGACCGAATACTCGACCACCACCGATCATAACCGGCGAGTTGATATCACCGCTACGAGCGCCGCCCGTTCCTTTTTGTCTTTTCAGTTTGCGGGTACTACCCGATACTTCACTTCTTTCTTTGGATTTGTGAGTACCTTGACGCAGGTTGGCCAAGTATTGTTTCACATCGAGATATACGGCGTGATCATTGGGCTCGATTCCGAATACCGAATCGTTCAAAACAACCTTCTTACCGGTGTCCTCACCTTTAATGTTATATACGTTCAGTTCCATTATTTCTCAATTATTACGATTGAACCTTTACTCCCCGGTACCGATCCTTTGATGAGCAAAAGATTGTGCTCGGGTATTACTTTTAACACTTGGAGGTTTTGCACGGTTACGCGGCTGTTACCCATCTGGCCGGCCATACGGGTGCCTTTGAACACGCGGGCAGGGTATGAACATGCACCGATAGAACCGGGGGCACGCAAGCGGTTATGCTGACCGTGTGTGGTTTGTCCCACACCGCCGAAGCCGTGACGCTTTACGACGCCTTGGAAACCTTTACCTTTTGATACGCCGATTACATCTACGTAATCCGCACCTTCAAACAAATCAACGGCGATGGTGTCGCCCAATTTGTATTCGGTATCGAATTTGAACTCGGCCAAGTGTCTCTTGGGCGTTACGCCTGCTTTCTTGAAATGTCCGGCTTCGGGCTTGGTGGTATGTTTATCTTTCTTGTCGATGAAACCTACCTGTACTGCCTCGTAACCATCTTTTTCAACGGTTTTGATTTGCGTAACTACGCAAGGACCAACTTCGATAACAGTGCATGGTACATTTTTACCCTCGGCACTGAAAACGGATGTCATTCCGATTTTTTTTCCTAATAATCCTGGCATTTCTACTTAATTTTTGTTGAATCACACTTTAATTTCTACATCTACTCCGCTGGGCAATTCCAACTTCATCAGGGCGTCTACCGTCTTGGCCGTAGAGCTGTAAATGTCGATAAGACGCTTGAACGAAGACAACTCGAATTGCTCTCTCGATTTTTTGTTTACGAAAGTCGAGCGGTTTACCGTGAAGATACGTTTGTGAGTAGGTAGAGGTATAGGCCCGCTCACTACTGCTCCCGTAGCTTTCACCGTCTTTACGATTTTCTCGGCCGACTTGTCAACCAAGTTGTGGTCGTAAGACTTCAATTTAATTCTGATTTTTTGGCTCATATTGATATTTGATGGTTTATTTGATTACAATAAGTCTACTCGACCGTTTACTTCGGTCAACACATTCTTGGCAATCGACGAGCTTACCTCGGCATAGTGCGAGAACGACATTGTCGAGGTGGCACGACCCGAAGTGATGGTACGCAAAGCGGTTACGTAACCGAACATCTCGGCCAGCGGCGCCGTTGCTTTTACGATACGGGCGCCCGAACGGCTCGATTCCATACCTTCGATTTGGCCACGACGTTTGTTCAAGTCGGAGATTACATCACCCATGCTCTCTTCGGGGGTTACTACCTCGATCTTCATAATGGGCTCCAGCAATACAGGGCCGGCTTTTTCGCAGGCTTTCTTGAAGGCTTGGATTGCACAGAGTTCGAACGACAACTGGTCGGAGTCTACGGGGTGGAACGAACCGTCGAGTACGGTAACTTTCAGACTGTCTACCGGGAAGCCGGCCAATACACCGTTCTTCATAGCGGTGGTGAAACCTTTCTGAATCGAGGGGATAAATTCCTTGGGAATGTTACCACCTTTTACTTCATCGACAAATTCGAGACCGGCCTCTTCGCGGGTCGAAGGTTCTACACGTACGATGATGTCGGCGAACTTACCACGACCACCCGTCTGTTTCTTGAATACCTCGCGGAGCTCAACCGGCTTGGTGATGGCCTCTTTGTAGGTAACTTGGGGACGGCCCTGGTTACATTCTACCTTGAACTCACGTTTCAGACGGTCGATGATGATTTCCAGGTGGAGCTCACCCATACCGCTGATTACCGTTTGTCCGGTCTCCTCGTTGGTAGCTACGGTAAAGGTAGGATCCTCTTCGGCCAGTTTTTGCAGACCGATACCCAGCTTGTCGAGGTCTTTCTGAGTCTTGGGCTCAACGGCAATACCAATCACAGGTGCGGGGAAGTCCATAGCTTCGAGTACGATAGGAGCATCTTCGGCACACAAGGTATCACCGGTGCGGATATCCTTGAATCCTACGCCTGCACCGATATCGCCGCAGTCGATAGACTCTTTGGGGTTCTGTTTGTTCGAGTGCATCTGGAACAGACGCGATACACGCTCTTTCTTGCCCGAACGGGAGTTGAGCACGTAGGAACCGGCAACAACCTCACCCGAATATACGCGGAAGAAGCAGAGACGGCCTACATAGGGGTCGGTTGCAATCTTGAAGGCGAGGGCACACATGGGCTCGGAGAAGGAGGGGTGACGTACCACTTCTTTCTCGGGGTCGTTCATGTCGTGACCTACTACGGCCGGTGTATCAACGGGGCTGGGCAAGAATGCGCACACGGCATCGAGCAGCGGTTGTACACCTTTGTTCTTGAACGACGATCCGCAAATCATCGGGACGATTTGCATGGCCAGGGTGCCTTTGCGGATAGCGCGAACAATCTCCTCTTCGGTGATGGTCGAGGGATCGGAGAAGTATTTCTCCATCAAGTCGTCGTCGCACTCGGCAATCTTTTCGAGCATCTTGTCTCTCCACTCGTCGCACTCGGCTTTCATGTTGTCGGGGATCTCCTCCATGTTGTAGTCGGCGCCCATGGTTTCGTCGTGCCAGTAGATGGCTTTCATACGAATCAGGTCGACTACGCCTTTGAAGGTCTCCTCAGCGCCGATAGGCACTTGAATGGGGCAGGGGTTTGCACCCAGCACATCTTTCAACTGGCGAACCACTTCAAAGAAGTTGGCGCCCGAGCGGTCCATTTTGTTTACATAACCGATACGAGGTACGTTGTATTTGTCGGCTTGGCGCCATACGGTTTCCGATTGGGGTTCTACACCACCTACGGCACAGAACGTAGCCACGGCACCGTCGAGTACACGCAACGAGCGTTCTACCTCTACCGTAAAGTCAACGTGCCCCGGAGTATCGATCAAGTTGATTTTGTATTTCTCGCCTTTATAGTTCCAGAAAGCGGTTGTGGCGGCCGACGTAATCGTGATACCGCGCTCTTGCTCCTGTTCCATCCAGTCCATGGTAGCGGCACCATCGTGAACCTCGCCGATTTTGTGAGTCAACCCCGTGTAGTACAAGATACGTTCCGAAGTTGTTGTCTTACCGGCATCGATGTGTGCCATAATACCAATGTTTCTGGTATATTTCAAATGAGCGTCAGATTTTGCCATTTTCTTTATTCCTTATTTTAATTCAATTAAAATCTAAAATGAGCGAATGCACGGTTGGCCTCGGCCATCTTGTGCATGTCTTCTTTACGTTTGAATGCACCACCCTGCTCGTTGAAAGCGTCGACAATTTCGGCAGCCAGTTTGTCGGCCATCGTTTTGCCACCTCTCTTACGAGAATAGATAATAAGATTTTTCATTGAAATAGATTCCTTACGATCGGGGCGGATTTCCGTAGGTACTTGGAATGTAGCACCACCCACACGGCGAGACTTAACCTCTACTTGAGGTGTAATATTTTCGAGGGCTTTCTTCCAGATTTCGAGGGCCGATTTTTCCTCGTTGGGCAGTTTCGATTTCGCAATCTCCAATGCGCTGTAGAAAATAGAGTAAGCTATACTCTTTTTACCATCATACATCAAGTGGTTCACAAATTTTGAAACCCTTACATCATTGAATACGGGATCTGGTAATACAACCCGTTTCTTTGGTTTTGCTTTTCTCATTTTTTACAATAAATTGTCGTTCTTGTTTTTGGTTGCTGTTCTTTACATCTTCAACGAAATCCGCCGATTTCATTTACTCAACCCAATCAGCCTATCCAATAAACGCGAACCAGTGTTTGACACTAATTCTTTTTAATTTCTCTGTGCTGTCTTGTCAAAGGGTTCGATTATTTCTTACCTTTTGCGGCAGGTGCAGCTCCTGCTTTCGGTCTCTTGGCGCCATATTTCGAGCGACGTTGCGTACGGCCACCTACACCGGCAGTATCCAATGTACCACGTACGATGTGATAACGAACACCGGGGAGGTCTTTTACACGACCGCCACGAACGAGTACGATAGAGTGCTCTTGCAGATTGTGACCTTCACCGGGGATATAAGAGTTCACCTCTTTTCCGTTGGTTAAACGTACACGAGCAACTTTACGCATGGCAGAGTTAGGTTTCTTAGGAGTCGTCGTGTAAACTCTCACGCAAACGCCACGTCTTTGCGGACATGAATCCAATGCAGGAGATTTACTCTTGTCTTCCAATACAACCCGTCCTTTTCTTACTAATTGTTGAATCGTAGGCATTTCTTAGAACTTTTTTAAAAATCTTTTTACTTATAATTTTCCTTTTTATTCTCTCGGCCCAAGACGCCAAAATCGGCCACTACGTTCACATAATCAATCGATTACACAATCGTATCGGCCTTTTACGGCATCAAAAGTGGTGCAAAGATAAGCACTAAATCATTAAAAACCAAACATATTGGGATTATTTTTTCGGCATTTTATCTTTATGCCACAACAGGTTGGGAGGTATGTACTACCTTTTGAAGTTTTTTATTCAAAGGTTTCGATTTCGTCGAACCCGAGTCCGACCCGATCTTTGTCCGAGAGGAGCATCTCCTCGGCTTTCACCGGCCACACCACCCCCACCCGGGGGTCGTCGTAGCGCAGCGTGGCTTCGTGCTGGGGGGCATACACGTTGTCGACCTTGTAGCAGAACTGGGCGGTCTCGCTCAGCACGGCAAATCCGTGGGCAAATCCGCGCGGGATATAGAGTTGCCTCTTGTTCTCGTCGGAGAGCTCTACCCCGATGTATTGCCCGAACGTGGGCGACGACCGGCGCAAGTCTACCGCCACGTCATAGACCCGCCCCTGGGTGACCCGCACCAGCTTGGCCTGCGACCACTCTCCCTTCTGATAATGAAGGCCGCGCAACACGCCGTAACTCGACCGGGACTCGTTGTCTTGAATGAAATCGACCGGCCCGACATATTGCTCGAAAAGTTCTTTTTTATAACTCTCCATGAAATAGCCCCGGCTGTCGCCAAAGACTTGCGGCTCTATGACGAAAACGCCTTTCAGTTTCTGCTCGATAAAGTTCATCATCTCTTTTTGGTCTTTCGACAAAGATAGTGCAATCCTCGGGCAGAACGAAGACAAATCGGCTTTATTTTATCGACGGCTTTCCCGAGTGCATGCGGAGTGACCCGCCGGGCAGCCGCCTCGTCTACGGCAGGTTTTTCAGTTGCAGACACAACGAGAGGAGCTTCCACACCTTCATCGGGTCGGCAAAGAGCCCCTCGTCGCCCTGTTGCCACTCCCGTTCCAACCGGGTGTGGTCGAACCAGGCCGAGGCTCGTCCGTAGCGCAGGTCGAACACCACCTCATCGGCCCACGACTTCAAATCGGAGGTCAGTTCGGGCTCTCCCGGTTCGTCCTCAGGGGCCAGCCGTATCTGTGCCGGGAGCAGCGGTTCCACAATCTGCCGGGCGAACCATTGCCTACGGTTACGGCCCGAGGGTGAACCCTCGGCCCGGGCAAAGGCTATCTCAACGAGGTTGTGATTCAGAAAGGCATTTCTGAGCTGCACCCCGTAATACATGCTCATCTTGTCTACACTGCGCAACAGGTGGGGCAGGCGCTCATAACAGAGGTCGCAAAACCTCAACTGGTCGTTCTCCGACTCGAACAGATGCCGATAGCGCGGTTTCCGGGCTAGCTGGCGAAAATCGGCCGACAGCAGCTCCGACGGCACCAGTGACGAGTACCGGTCGCCGGGAAGCGGTGTATTACCCAGGAGATGGGTTAACCCCCAACCGCCGCTGACCACGGCAAGCCCCCGCTTGCGCATCACCCTGAAAAAGGCCGAGCGGGCTACCATATCCACCCCGTCGACCGGCTCTTCCTGCCAACGGGTCAGGTAGTCGAGCTCTTTCAGCAACATCGTCTTCGTGATGGCCACCTGCTCCAGCGGCAATGCGGTCTCCGACAACAGTTCGGCTCCCCACAGGGCACTGCTTTGGTGCAGTTTGCCGCGATAGTGCATGTAACTTTTCAAATACCGGGGGCACCCTACCGCCTTCATCAACGCGATGAAGAGGGCCGACTCCACCCCGCCGTCCAACGAGAGCCCCTTGGGCATATCGCCCATGAGGCTGTACCCCACGCTGCGGTGCAACTGGTCCAGGAAGGCTTCGGTCTGGCGCTCGGGCGACTCTTCGCTCCACGCCTTCACCCGGTTTTCAAACGCATACCACCGCCTCTCGACCAGCGAATAACCGTTGTAGTGCAACAGAAATCCGGCCGGCAGCTGATGCACCCCCTCCCAAAAGGTCTCGTAGGGACTGCCGTAGGTCGAATAGGCCAGGTAGCTGGCCCATCGCTCGGCCGAGAGCAACGGCCTGATTCCTGCGGCAAAGAGGGCTCGCACCTCCGAAGCAAAGTAGAGGTTACCCCGATGGGTGGCATAGTACAACGGCTTGATTCCAAAGCGGTCGCGACAGAGCAGCAACTCCTCGGAAAAACGGTTGTAGATAACTATCGCAAAATAGCCCTCGAAGCGGTCGAAACAGCTATCACCCCAGCGGTCATAGGCCTTAGCCACCACCTCGCACACCCCCTCGGTCGAAAACCGGTAGTAGTTGGAGAGGCGTTCACGCACCTCGGCATAGTTGAATATCTCGCCGTCGAGCATGACGACCAGCCCCGTGTCAGTATCGTCAAACGGCTGGCTCGGGGCCCGGGCCGACTCGATGGTCACCCGGCGATTGTGCATCAGGCCCACCCGGGCATCGACAAACGAGGAGACCCACCCTACCGGTTTCTCTCCACCCCGATGCTCCTGCGCCTCGGCCATTTGCCGCAACACCCGTTCTATCCACTCTACCTCCCCTACAATTCCCGACAAGCCGCTCATAATCCGTTACACCTCCTCATCATCTTGTTAATCCTTATTGACCAAACGAGGGGCGCACACCCGCCGAAACAGTTCGTCCAGAGTTCCCGTACTCGAAAAATCCTCGGGCGTCACCTCCACGTGATACTCCTCTTCGAGCATCATCGCCAGCGACACCTCAAACAAGAAATTCCACTCTTTCAATCCCTTATATCGGGTTTCCGGCGTAACCGAGTCGCGGTCCGTCCGGTACAACATACCCGCAACCAGCTGTACGAAACGATTCTCTTCCATAGACTTTTTTCTGCATAAACGACCACGTGGCGCCATTTGTTCAATCGCCCGCCCTCCACGCAATACCTCGCCACAGATTTTGATTTTCCACAAGTTTTACATTACCTTTGATGTATCAATCAATTATAGGCGATTATGAAAAATATCATTCTCTTCGACATCAACCAGCAGCATCTCGAACTGCTGCCCCTGGCGTTTACCCGGCCCATCGCCGACATACGCATAGGTATCCTCACCATACGCGAAAAGTGGGAACGCATGTTGTCCGGCAACTACTCCTACCTCACCCCCGATTACATGGCCGGGAAATACCCGGCTCACTTTACCGACGACAACCTTTTCATAGCCGGCCATCTGATTCCCGACGAGGAGCTGGCCCGACAGGTCAATATCCTGAATCCCGGCGAAGCGCTCATCGACCAGCAGACGGTCGTTGCCTTCCGCGGGAGTGAAGCCGACTTCCGGGAGAGCCGCTATGCCCACACCCTCGAAAGCTCCCGCAAACTTCGGTACATACAACATCTCTACGATATTTTCCTGCTCAACGGCGAGTGTCTCGAAGCCGATTTCAAACTCATCACCCGCGGACGCACCAGCCAGCCGCTCAGCCCCTCGAACCGCATCATCGGCGACCCCTGCTTTGCCGACGGCACCTCCAAGATTTTCGTTGAGCCCGGTGCCAAGGCCGAGTGCGCCATTTTCAACGTAACCAACGGCCCCATCTATCTGGGCGCCGACTCGGAGGTGATGGAGGGCAGCTGCATACGGGCACCGTTTGCCGCCTGCGAGCATGCCTATGTCAACATGGGTACCAAAATCTACGGAGCCACCACGCTGGGCCCCTACTGCAAGGTGGGCGGTGAACTGAACAACGTGGTGATGTTCGGCTTCTCCAACAAGGCGCACGACGGGTTCCTGGGCAACGCCGTCATCGGCGAATGGTGCAACCTGGGTGCCGGAGCCGTGGCCTCGAACCTCAAAAACGATTACAGCGAAATCAAGTTGTGGAACTACCCCACCCGCCGTTTCCTGCCCACGCATCTGCAATTCTGCGGTCTCATCATGGGCGACCACTCCAAGGCCGGCATCAACACCATGTTCAACACCGCCACGGTGATAGGCGTGGGGGTCAACATTCACGGGGCCGGATTCCCCCGCAACTTCGTTGCCTCGTTCAGCGAAGGCGGTACGGCCGGATTTACCGACGTACAACTGCCCAAGTTCTACGCCATTGCCGAGAAGATAATGGCGCGCCGCGGGCGCTTGCTCACCGAGGCCGACAAGACCATATTCGAGGCTATCTACAACCAGGCCGAACAGTTGAAATAAAACGCCGGTCTCACGACCAGATACAGTGAGGGCTGCTCCCCGATGGGGAACAGCCCTCGCTGTTTTATTCTGTCTTAACTTGCCCGGTCTTCATCGGTCCTGTTCCGATTGCAGGAAAAGCCTTCCCGCCTTATTCCACGATGCGGGTCCCTTCATGCTCCTTGCCGATGGCATCGGCCCGGGTAATGACCACCTCGCGCACCCCGTGACGAATGGCATCGAAGGCATTTTCGAGTTTCGGTATCATACCGCCCTGCACAATGCCCTGTGCCCGATAATCCTCGAACTGCGAGCGGGTCATCTGGGCAATCACGCTGTTGTCGTCGTTCTCGTCGCGCAGCACACCCCGCTTCTCAAAGCAGTAGACCAGCGACACGTCGTAACGCGAGGCCAAAGCCTTGGCCGTTTCGCCCGCCATGGTGTCGGCATTGGTATTGAGCATCGAGCCCTTCCCGTCGTGAGTAAGAGGCGCGATGACAGGGACCACCCCCATCTCGATCAGTCCCGACAGGGCGGCACCGTCGACCCGACGCACATCGCCCACGTAACCGTAGTCAACCTCCTGCACCGGCCGCTTGTCCGAGAGGAGGATATTCATGTCGGCTCCTGTCATACCCAGAGCATTCACACCCAGGGCCTGCAAGCCCGCCACGATATTCTTGTTGACCAGTCCGCCATAGACCATCGTCACCACTTCGAGCATCGGACGGTCGGTAATGCGACGGCCACCCACCATGCGGCTCTCGATACCCAGCCGGGCTGCCATGGCCGTGGCCGACCGGCCGCCGCCGTGTACCAGCACCTTGCGACCGGGTATCGCGGCAAACGAAGCGAGCAGGCGGCTCAATGCCTCCTGCTCCTCCACTATCTTGCCGCCAACTTTTATCAGCGTAAGTTTTTCCATCGTAAACAGAGGTTATGCGTTGCTTTCGTCTCCACCGAACTCCATCAGATAGGCTTTGATAAAGCCGTCGATCTTGCCGTCCATGACGCCTTGCACGTCGGAGGTCTGGTAGTTGGTGCGGTGGTCTTTCACCCGGCGGTCGTCGAAGACGTAACTGCGTATCTGCGACCCCCACTCGATTTTCTTCTTGCCGGCCTCGATTTTGGCCTGCTCGGCCATACGGTGCTGCAACTCCTTGTCATACAAGATAGAGCGTAACTGACGCATGGCATTCTCGCGGTTCTTGGGTTGGTCGCGCGTCTCAGTATTCTCGACCAAGATTTCCTCCTCTTCACCGGTATAGGGGTCTTTGAACTGGTAGCGCAACCGCACGCCCGACTCCACCTTGTTCACATTCTGTCCACCGGCACCGCTCGAACGGAAGGTATCCCACGAAATGTTGGCGGGATTGATGTTGATTTCGATGGTATCGTCGACCAGCGGGGTGACAAATACCGAGGCGAACGAGGTCATGCGCTTGCCCTGGGCGTTGTAGGGTGACACCCGCACCAGCCGGTGCACGCCGTTCTCGCTCTTCAAATAACCATAGGCATAATCGCCCTCGATCTGTATCGTTACCGACTTGATACCGGCCTCATCGCCTTCGAGAATATTGGAGATGGAGGTCTTGTAGTTGTGCTGCTCGCACCAGCGCAAGTACATGCGCATGAGCATCGACGCCCAGTCTTGCGCCTCGGTACCGCCGGCACCCGAGTTGATTTTCAGCACGACGCCCAACTTGTCCTCCTCGCGGCGCAGCATGTTGCGCAATTCGAGATTCTCGATCTGCGTCATCGTGCGGTGGT
Organism: Barnesiella viscericola DSM 18177; assembly: GCF_000512915.1. Lineage (GTDB taxonomy): Bacteria > Bacteroidota > Bacteroidia > Bacteroidales > Barnesiellaceae > Barnesiella > Barnesiella viscericola. The sequence continues at coordinate 1,977,805 of NZ_CP007034.1, read as the reverse complement.
AAATCTCGTCGACCTCCTCTTCCGTCACGATACCCTCCTTCACGAAATCGAAGGCCAGTTTCAACTCCTCGACCGATTTCTCGATTTCGGTATAGCTGTCTATCCAAAAGTGTAAAGCCTTTACCTTTCTCATCTGCGCTTCGGCCTTCTTCTGGTCCTCCCAGAAATCGGGCACATGGGTGCGCAACTCCTCTTCTTCTACTTCGATTTTCTTGGAATCGATGTCAAAGATACCTCCTCAACGCCAACTTGCGTTCTTCTGTCTCTTTTAATTGTTCTTGTGTAATCATGTTGTTCTAAAAATTTTCTATTAAAAAAGGGTGTACAAAATTATACACCCTTGCCTTATTTACCAAATTTCGCTTTTCGTTTTTAGGCATACATCGCCTCTATCTCCTCCTTGTAGAGCAGGTTGATGACCGACCGGCGTATCTTCAACGTGTTGGTGAGCTCGCCCTTCTCCATGCTGAATGCACGCGGCAGCAGCGTGAAGCGCTTGATTTGCTCGAAGCGGGCAAAGTTCTTCTGCAAGGCGTCGATACGTTCCGAGATAAGGGCGTGAATCTTCTGGTTCTTCACCAGATCTTCGAGATTACGATACTGGATATGCTTTTGAGCGGCATACTCCTTCAAAGCCTCGAAGGCCGGAATGATGATGGCCGTCACATACTTGCGCTGGTCGCCGATGACAGCCACCTGGTCGATGTACTTGTCTTCGCCCAGGCGGGTTTCCAATGCCTGCGGAGCGATGTATTTCCCGTTCGAGGTCTTGAAGAGGTCCTTCAACCGTTCGGTCAGGGCCAAAGCCCCCTCGTCGTTTATCTTGCCGGCATCGCCCGTGCGGAACCAGCCGTCCTTGGTAAAGACGCGGGCCGTCTCCTCGGGTTTGCGGTAATAGCCCTTCATCACGGTTTTGCCCTTCACCAGTATCTCGTTGTTCTCACCCAGTTTCACCTGAATGTCGGGCATGAGCGACCCCACCGTACCAAATTCATAACCCGTGCGGTCGAAGCAGCTCACCGTAGCCGTCGTCTCCGACAGACCGTAGCCATAGACGATGTTGATGCCGCAGATGTGCAGAAATTCGTTGATCGTGTCGGAAAGCGGAGCTCCGGCCGTGGGGAAGATGTTTCCGTTTTCCACCCCGACAGCCCGACGGATTTTCGAGAAGACAAACTTGTCGTAGAAGCGGTATTGCCATTCGAGCCACATCGGGGGACGCTTGCCGGCACGCAGGCAGTCGATATTGCGACGGCGACTGATGCCGCAGGCCCGTTCGGCCAGACGACGGGTCACCCCTTTCGTCTTCGAGAGCTTATCCTGAACGGCGGCATAGACCTTCTCCCAGAAACGGGGTACGCTGCACATGATGGTGGGACGCACCTCGCATATGGTGTTCTGTATATCCTTGGGGTCGACATTGATGGCGATGCGCATGCCCACCGTGAGGCAGTAGTACGACCAGGCCCGTTCAAACACGTGAGTCAGCGGCAGGAAGCAGAGCGACACGTCGCTGTCGGAGCAGGTCACCAGCCGTTGCAGGTGAATGCGCATGGCCTCGTCGTAGTTCGAGTGGGCCAGCATCACCCCCTTGGGCTCACCGGTCGTTCCCGAGGTATAGATAAGTGTAGCCAAATCGTCGGGGCTACCGGCCTGACGGCGGCGTTCCACCTCGGCAGCTACGTCGGCACCTGCCTGACGGCCCTGCTCCAGCAGGTCGTCGAAATAGACCGATGTCGTGTCGTCGGCCGTCCGCTTGATGGCGGGGTCGAAAAGTATCAGTTTTTCGAGCGTGGGGCACTCCCGCAAAGCGACAATGGCATTGTCGTATTGCACCTGTCCGCCTACGAACAGAAAGCGCACCTCGGCTTCGTTGATAATGTATTCAATCTGGTCGAGCGAGCTGGTAGGATAGAGCGGAACGACCACCGCACGGTTGTCGAATGCCGCAAAGTCCACGATGAAACCTTCGGGTTTGTTCTGTGTATATGTCGAAATGTTTTCCTGCTCGCGAATGCCTAAGAGAACCATGGCCTGCGCCATGTATGAGACCTGTTCTGAAAAACGGTTCCAAGAGGTAGGAACCCATTGATTTTTTGTGTAGTCCTTGTGGCTGAACGCCTCACGGTTTCCGTATTTGGCAGCCTGCTTGCGGACCAACGAGGTAAGTTGATTTACCATAAAATGAGATTATAAATCTGCCGCAAAGTTACGCATTATATTGGCTCAATGCCCATTTTAATAAGTTTTAAGCAGATTTGTTCTTTCATTTTGTCAACTCAATGTGGCAAAACAAAGGGCTACTCCATCTATTCATCAATGTTTCAAGCTATTTATACCCCCAATCCGAAATAGTTAATAATGGTTAATATTTTATACCCGTTTCTCGACCTTTCCCTACAATCGCCGCAAGAAGTGACTGAGAAAGACAAAAATAAACTACTTTTGCAGAAAGCGAAGATGACCATGGAATCGAAAGACGAACTTTACTACATAGCGACCGACCTGCTGCGAAAGCTCATTCACACCCCCTCGATCAGCCGAAACGAGGAGGCGGCAGCCCAACTCGTGCACGATACTCTTGTAAAACAAGGATTTACCCCACACCGCATCGGCAACAACGTGTGGACCCTGGCCCAAGCCTACGACCCGGCCAAACCCACCCTGCTGCTCAACTCGCATCTCGACACCGTGAAACCGGCGGCCAGCTGGATTCGCGACCCCTTCACTCCCGTCGAGGAGGAGGGACGCCTCTACGGACTGGGCAGCAACGATGCCGGGGCCAGTGTGGTGTCGCTGCTCGGTGCTTTCCTGTTCCTGGCCTCGACCGAACAGCCCTACAACCTCATCTTCCTGGCCTCGGCCGAAGAGGAGGTGTCGGGAGCCAACGGCATTGCCCTGGCACTGGGCGAACTGCCGCCGATTGACTTTGCCGTCGTGGGCGAACCCACAACCATGCGTCCGGCCATCTGTGAAAAGGGATTGCTCGTGCTCGACTGCACCACCCACGGGAAGTCGGGACACGCCGCCCGCGAAGAGGGCATCAACGCCCTCTATCTGGCCACCGAGGCCATCGAACGGCTGCGTCGGTTCGAGTTCCCGCTCGTCTCGCCGTGGCTGGGTCGGGTAAAACTCACCGTCACCCAGATTCAAGCCGGGACCCAGCACAACGTGGTACCCGACCACTGTGACTTCGTGATCGACCTGCGCACCAACGACAGCTACTCCAACGCCCAAGCGGTCGAAATCCTGCGTGAGAATTTCCCCGACATCACCATCACACCCCGTTCGCTGCGGCTCAACTCCTCGTCCCTGTCGCCTCAGCACCCCTTCATACGGCGTTGTACCCTGGCCGGACGCGAGCCCTTCGGGTCGCCAACCCTCTCCGACCAGACACACATGACCTTCCCTTCGGTCAAGATAGGGCCGGGCGACTCGGCCCGTTCCCACACGGCCGATGAGTATATCGTCCTCGACGAGATACGCGAAGCCATCGAGCTGTACATCTGTCTACTCGACCAACTGGAAATCGGAAAAGAATCAGTGTAACAACCATTCGGCCAGAATAGCCGAACCGCGCCCCCCGTACGACACATAGCGATAGACCAGCGGCAGGAACCAGCGCAACGTGCGGTCGTGCCCGGCCTGCTCCATGGTCAGGCGATAAATCTCGGCCCCCCGCACACTCTTCTCGCGATGGCAGAGTCCAGCCACTACTATCTGTTTATAGAGCAACAGGCGATGCAGGCGCCGCTTATTGGGATAACCACTCCGTTCCACATCGTCATGAGCATGGGCAATGGCCCGCAAAATATCGTCGCTGTTGGGGGTATAGCGATAGCCGGTAATACTGTCGGCATGGAGATAGACATGGACCAGCGGCGGACGCTCGATCCACACCACCCGATCGGTCGTCAGCAGCAGACGCAGCCCCAGCTCCCAGTCCTCCCAACGCATATAATCTTCGTGCCACCCACCGACAACTCGCACCAAAGCCGTACGCACGGCATAACGCTGGGTTCCCAACGTACAGTGGAACAAATGTGGCTCCACCCGGTTCGAGAAAACAGCCTTGGCCCGATAAGGGCGACCCGTCTCGGGCACCATCTCGACCGTACAGCCCACGATGTCGGCCGACGGATTCTGCTCGAAAGCCTGCATATACAGCGCAATCGCCTCAGGGGCATAGGTATCGTCGCTATCGAAAAAAGAGACATACTCCTCCTCGACACACGACAGCCCCCGATTGCGGGCGGCCGAAGGGCCTCGCTTCGCCTCCTGAGCCACCGTCACCGCAAAATCGTCGCTTTCGTACCGGGCCTTCAACTCCTGGCACAGCGCCAGCGAGCGGTCGGTCGAGCCATTGTCCACCAGCACGACATGCAGGGGCCGGTAGGTCTGCGCCACGATTGAGGCAAAGGTCCGCACCAACTCCTTCTCCCGGTTATAGACGGGGACTACTATGGCTATCTTGCTCGGTTCCATCGGTACAAATATCGACACTTTTCTCCACTATTTATAATTTCTTTTCTTAAAATCGTCGCCGATGCGACAAAAACTCCGTAACTTTATCCTCCGGGACCACCAAGGCGACAGTTCCCACATCTTGGACGGCTCCTGTTCAATATATATTTGATTACCAACAATATACCTCTCAACCCATAGCATACCGTCATGACCGAAGAGACCCTAAGGAAATTGAAGATACTCACCGAGTCGGCCAAGTACGACGTATCGTGCTCGTCGAGCGGTACCGTGCGGTCCAACTCTCGCGGAGGACTGGGCAACACGGTGGGCGGGATAGGTATATGCCACAGTTTTGCCGACGACGGGCGTTGCATCTCCCTGCTGAAAACGATGCTTACCAACTCGTGCATGTACGACTGTGCCTACTGCATCAACCGGCGGAGCAACGATATTCCCCGGGCTACCTTTTCGGTAAGGGAACTGGTCGAGCTGACCATCGAGTTTTACCGGCGCAACTACATCGAAGGGCTGTTCCTCAGTTCGGGCGTCGTGCGCAACCCCGACTACACCATGGAGCGGCTGGTAGCTATCGTGAAAGACCTGCGCACGCTGCACCGCTTCAACGGCTATATCCACCTGAAAAGCATTCCCGGTGCCAGTCAGGAGCTGGTGAACGAGGCCGGGAAATATGCCGACCGCATGAGCGTCAATATCGAGATTCCCAACGAGAGTTCCCTGAAACTGCTGGCTCCCGAGAAGGATTTCAAGAGCGTCTATGAACCCATGACTTATATCCAGCAACAGACGCTTGCCGCCAAAGAGGAGCGCAAACGGTTCAAACATGCCCCGCGATTCGTCCCGGCCGGACAGAGTACGCAGATGATCGTGGGGGCCACCCCCGACCACGACCGTGACATCTTGCGGTTGTCGTCGGCCCTTTATGCCCGCCCCACCATGCGACGGGTTTACTACTCGGGATACATTCACGTCAACACCTACGACACGCGTCTGCCCATGCTGAAGCAACCGCCGCTGGTGCGCGAGAACCGCCTCTACCAGGCCGACTGGCTGCTGCGTTTCTACCAGTTCAAGGTCGACGAGATTGTCGACGATGCCAACCCCGACCTCGATCTCGAAATCGACCCCAAACTGGCCTGGGCGTTGCGACACCCCGAGGTATTCCCCGTCGACATCAACAAAGCTCCCTACGAAATGATTCTCCGGGTGCCCGGCATCGGCGTGAAATCGGCCATGCAGATTGTCAACTCCCGCCGCTTCGGGCGCATCAACAGCTACCACCTGAAAAAGATGGGGGTGGTGATGAAGAAGGCCAAGTACTTCATCACCTGCGGCGAACTGTCGTCGCCTACCGTCAACGAACTCCGCCCCGAGAACGTCAGGCGACTGCTGACCCCGTCGACCTCTCCGAAGCGGGACGACCGCCAGTTGCAGCTACCCCTTTTCTAACCCCAAACCTCGTCACGTGTCACTCGCCATCTTCCAATACGACCGCACTTTCGACGGCATGCTCACGGCCGTCTTCGACGCCTACGCCCGACGCACCTTTCCCCAGATCATACAGGGCATGGACGAGCCGCTGCCGTTGTTCCACGACGAAGTGCACCCGGTAATCACCGACGAGGAGAAGGCGGGCCGCGTGTGGAGGGCTCTCGAAAAGAAGCTCTCGAAAGAGGCGCTCTCGTGTATCACCGTGAGCTACCTGTCGGAGCTTCCCGAGCTGGACCTGCACCTCTTCAACTACATCTGCAAGAACATCGACAGCCCCGTGAGCCTCGAACGCAATTTTGCCGACGACGACATACGATTTGTCACCGACACCTTCCGCAAAGTACTCTACGAACGCCTGCGCATGATGCAGTTCCTCCGCTTCCAAAAGGCGGCCGACGGCACCTACTTCGGCATCATGGAGCCGCAGTACAACGTGCTGCCGCTGGCCATAGCCCACTTCAAGGACCGCTTTGCCGACCAGCCTTTCGTTATCTACGACAAGAGACGTCACTACGGCTATTACTACGACCAGCACGAGGTCACCGAGGTGACTTTCGACGAGAGCCTGCCCCACTTCGTCACGGGCCAACTGGACGAGTCGCTCATGGCCGACGACGAAAAGCTGTTCCAGGACTTGTGGCGCACCTATTTCAAGTCCATCTGCATACGGGAGCGACTCAACCCCCGCAAGCAACGGAAGGATATGCCCGTGCGTTACTGGAAATACCTCACCGAAAAGAACCGGTGACAATCGTCACCACGGTCAGTCGCTACCACCCCCCAACGCATGGTAGAGGGTGATGATGGCCTGGCAATGGGTGAAACTGTCCGACACCATATTCAACCGGGCGTTCAGCAACGACTGCTGCGCCGTGAGCAGTTCGAGATAGGTGGCATTGCCCGTCTTATAGAGAGCGGTCGAGGTCTCGACCGTACGTTCCAGCTCGCGGCACTGCTTCTGGTGAATATCGAGATTGCGTTGGGCCGACTCGACGGCATAGAGTGCGTCGCTCACCTCCTGCCCGGCATCGAGCAGTGTCTGCTTGTAGTTGAGCAGGGCAATCTGCTCCTCGTCTTTCGATACCCGCAGATTCGACACCAGCTTGCCCCGGTTGAAAATGGGCTGGGTCAGCGAGGCCACGGCCGAGAGAATCCACCCGCCGGGATTGGTCACCACCTGCCCCAAGGCATTGGTCCACCCGGCACTCCCCGACAGGGTGAGGTTGGGATAGAAGGCCGAACGGGCCTGATTGGTCGTGTAGTAGGCACTGGCCAGCGTCATCTCGGCCTCACGCACATCGGGTCGCTTCGAGAGCAGCCGCAGGGGAACCCCCACGTTGAAAATCTCGGGGAACTGCTGCCCGGCAAGACCGAAGCGAAGACGGCACTCGTGGCAAGGGTCGGTTCTCTTTTGGGCGGCAATAAGTTGAAAGCGGAAAGGGAGGAATTGCAGCAACGCATATCCGCCCTTGAAAGTCAGAACGAAGAATTGGTACGGCAGATTGAAACGATGGAATGGACACATAGGGAAGAACGCACCAAGTTCAACGAGTATATGGACAAGATACAGCGTTACTTCCCTTACGTGGATAAGTTGTTGCCGCTGATTGACTTCTGCCGGAACACCTTGAAATTCTCCGAAAGAGTAGTTCAGGAGTTGTGTAAATTGAAGAAAGTGAGGTTGAAAGGTGATTTCTATTCTCCCGAGTTCAACCGAAAGTTCCGAGACGAGAGTGCGGCTTTCTCGTTTGAGGAGGACAAGAACAGGAAAGGACACTACCATATATGCATGAATGACATTCCGCTTGTGCAATGGTTCAGACAGAAAGCGAATGAATGGAGAAACTGTTTGGGGATTACACCTACAAAGCAGGATAAAAGGCTGAAAATATAGAACGTACTCTAAAATCCACTCCAAAAGCAAATAAAAACATTAGAAGATAGGGGATTATCGGAAAAATCCCCTACTTTTGTAAGCGGATTGAGGTAACTTTCTCCGAAACATACGAGAAAAAGAACATTATCTTGGTAATAATAATCATCATACATTAGATTAAAATGAGAACAAAAGAATTGGGAGTATTGATTTTATTCTTCTGCGTCTTTAGCTTTATCAGCTGCGATGATAACGATGAAGAAGGTCGAAAAATAACTGGCTATAAAGAATTTGTACTGACTGTGGCATCTGAGAAAATACCGGGTGTCCTTTGGTCTGACGGATTTAATTACTTGTCAGAAGTTTATGCTGTAAAACAAGAGCAGTCCGATGAATGGAGTGCATGTGGCTCCATTGCTGGGTTTGAGTTTGAAAAAGGATATGAATACCAAATTAAAATTGGCGAAACCAGTTATTTGGATTATAGTATGGGAACTCCTGCATGGACAGAACGCAAGTTACTTGAAGTGATATCCAAAGATAAAAAAGACTCGGAAAACTTGCCATTACATCTTATTCCAAAAGCATATTACGACAACATTCCACTACCACAATACAGGTATGCGGTAGAAGCGGATAATAAAGAACTCATTGAACAGGATTTGAAAGACAACTCTCTTATTCCGTTGGATTATCACGATATGCTTTATCGTGATGAGGACGCTATCCTTAAATGTATAGCCTTACAAGATGACAACAAAGTGCTTGGTCCGTATATCATACAGTCCAAAAGTAAAGCACCGGAGGAAATGCCGGAGTCCTATAAAATACTTCCCCTGGATGCACGGATAGTCGGTTATGGAGAATGGATTTTTTTAGATGAAGCAGAAACCCCGATTGATAATCTGTCATTTGATGTATTTATGGGCTATGCTACTCAAACAAAAGATGTTGATAGAACACCAAGTGCCATCTATCTTTATAAAGACCTGACCGAGTATTACAAAACCAAATATCCGGAAGCCAATGTGGGAACGGTTGTGATATCTTATACGCTCTCTGCTGAAAGCCTTTAAGCCGAGCATTATATTTCTATTCCTTGTCCATTTTTGATTTTCCAATCATATTTCCCCTCTGCCACATCGCCAACCTCTTTGAGTGTATGGCGATGTTTTATTTTGTCAAAAGGCTGGCGGCTCTCCGCATAGCCACAGAGCCATGAAAAAAATACTATATTCTTCTTTTCATCCGCTTTATTTGTGTACATTTGCATCCGATAAGAGTTGTTTGACAGAAATACACCGCATATCACAGAATTTGCGACCGTTGCCAAGTCATTACCTCGCCCTTTGAGAAAAGCTCATAAGTAGCTTATTTCTAATACATTCCTATTTTAACATCGGATTTTTGAGAAAAATCACTACTTTTGTCTGAGGTCCGTTTCCTCATATCCACCGACTCGCAGACTTATGAATAATCCGCTCATCTCCGTCATCATACCGGTCTACAATGCCGAACCGTTCCTGCCGGCCTGCCTCGACAGCGTGCTGAGTCAGGACTATTCGTCGTTTGAGATTCTGGTCATCGACGACGGTTCGACCGACAACTCGGCGGCTATCATCGACCGATATGCAGCCCGAGAGCCACGTATCGTAGCCCTGCACCAAAGCAACGCCGGAGTATCGGCTGCCCGCAACCGGGGATTGGCCGAGGCCCGGGGCGAATACATCGCCTTCGTCGATGCCGACGACCGGGTAACCTCCTCCTACCTCTCCCATCTGCTTTCGGTGCAGGCCGACTTGATGATAGCTGGCATATCGCTACTTTATGAGTCGTCGGGACGAACGGAGTCTCACGGATTTGAACACACCCGCTCGGCTCACACCGATCGGGAACGGGGTATGATCTTTGCCGATGCCGAAATACACGACACCACCAAAGGGCCTTGCAACAAGCTGTTCAAGCGCGAGATTATCGAGCAGCATCACCTTCGCTTCGACCCGCGCTACTCCTATGGCGAAGATCACCTGTTCGTATTGGAATTTGTGAAACACGGCCAGTCGATAGCACAAATTGCCCACATCGACTACCTCTATATCCACCGCAAAAACCTATCTCTCTCCCACAAACTGCTACCCTACCGGCAACTGTCGGCCTACGCTCGCGAGGCCTATGTCCTGCGGCAAGGACTCATCGCCCAACTCGGTATCGACAATCGGGAGTACGACCGCTACCTGCTGGAAGAACGGGCACACCTCATCTACCAGTCGATTTACAGTCTGTATACAGCCGAGGGAAATTACCCCCCACAAGAGCGTTGGAAATTCCTGGAAGGGGTTTATCAACAAGACTACGACTTCGTGATAAAGGCGACCCGGCTACCCCTCATCTTCCGACTTATGAAGATGGCATTGAAATGGAAAAACCGCCCACTCACCGACGGCATGTTGCTGCTCCTCTCACGAGGGAAAGAGGGAATCAAGAAACACCTTTGAAATCAAGCCCTACTTACATTGGATAACTACTTGCAGCGAGCCCAAAAGTCGAGGAATCGCCGGGCTACCACCTCGTCGCGATTGTGCTTGACCACAAACTCGCGGCTGCGACGAGCCTGTTCAGGCAAACGTTCGGGGTGCAGCACAATATCTTCCAGTTGAGCTTCCAACTTCTCATCGTCGGGTATGGCATTCACGACAGGCCGGTTCTCGGTCTCCCCGATAAAATCGTAGTATTCGGGCTCGGCACCACTCACCGCAACCAACCCCTGAGCCATCGCCAGCAAAGCATTGGTTGCCGGGGTATAGCTGTACAGCTGGTCAAGCACTACATGCGACGACCTCATCAACCCCACATATTCGCTATAAGGACGATTCTCGACAAAAACCAACTCGCACTTGTCGGGGTGACGCTCCGCAACCCGACGGGCCGCAGCCCACATACGGTCGGTTCCCTTCTCGACCATACGGTCGCGATGTACCCCCAGGAAAAGTCTGACCCGCGATGGCACCTCATCGCCATGCGCCATCGTAAAAGAGTCGGTATCGATGGGAATGCCGGCATAGGCCAATCGCGAAGAATCGACCACCCGGCGACACGACTCGTTGTATTCATACAGGCCGCTCACAATCCCGCGCACACGGTCATATACATAATGGGTGTAATCGGTCAGTACCGGGGCCTGCCAGCGCCGAAGCTCGTCGGGTTGGGCAAGGGCAAGCGGCGAGGGTTGATTGCCTACTTTCCATTCGTTATACCGCAACGCACCCGACAGGCAAAAATCGATGTAGTAGGTATCGGTCCCCATAGCGGTGAGATAGACCGCCCCGTTCCTGGCAAGCAGGTGATCAAACAACAAGCGCAATCGACAAGGTTGCAAGGCGACAAATCCCGGTGAATTAATCTGTACGACATCAAATCCCTCCAACCGCGATTTCAAGAGCATATTCAATTTGGCCCACAGCAACAGTCCCCCCACCTTGTTCTTGAAAGGCCTCGACGTATCAATATCGCGGGCCGTATTCATCCACTGCGACCCGTCCGATGCCACGACCACCTCATGCCCCATTCTACGCAAGGCCAACGACAGGGCCCGATGATAATTGCTGTAATCACCTGCTAACAATATCTTCATGAACCTATACTCTCCTTCAATTTAGCTCTTTCTTTGAAACTTTATTCACTTTCCTCCGAACTCATCGGCCCAACAGTTTTCTTAAATGGAAATAGATGTTCTCGGATAAGAGAAAAAGTCTGAAATTCTTAAACGGATAGTAACCGATCTTGAACTTTAATGCGAGCCTTATCCTTCGGGCATCAATTGTTTCCAGTGCCGATGAGATTTTGCTCAATATCTCTTTTTGTTCTTCAACGGTAAAGTGCTGTTTGTTGTTGAAATAATACCAGTAAGCACCCACAACGTTGAGCCACCTTATGTTCTCATACAAATCGAAAATCTTGTCGGCGTCCGTCAGCGAACCTTCTCTCTCCTCTTTTTTAAGCAGCTGCAACAAGCTGTAATTGGCCGCAAGTATGTCGAATCTCCGTATGGAACATGAGTTGGTCATCGATTCCACATGTCTTCTGTAAAAGTATTTACCTTCCGACATAACGACTTTGCGTGAATGCAGGTAATGCAATCGGGTTGCATTCTCATCGCTGTAAAGCAAGGTTGAGTTGTCGAACAAATATTTCTTGTGTATTTCAGCGCGGAGCATATATAAGCCATGTATACTCCAATCGAGGCTGAGTACGAATGCCTCCTCGCCGCTTATACATTTTTTATCGGTTTTATTTTTGTATTCGACCATCTTCCCGGTCTCTTCATAGTATTGCATCAACCGAAACAGGGAGGCATCGGCATCCGGTTCTGATTCTATGGCTTCAACGGCTTTTTCTATCGAGTCGTCGGAAAACCAATCGTCACTGTCGAGCATGGTAATGTATTGTCCAGAAGCAACTTTCAACCCCTCGTTTCTTGCATTGGCCAAGCCTGAGTTTTTTGACAGTGTCAAAACCTTTATTCGGTCATCGGTCAATGCATATCTGTTCAAGATATCGGCCGAACTATCATTTGAGCCGTCGTCAATACATAGTATTTCAATATTCCCGTAAGTCTGCGACACAAGAGAATCCAGGCATTTGCCGAGATATTTCTCGGCATTATAAACGGCTACCAAGATAGATACTTTACTGGTCTGCATTATCCTTACCCTTTTTCACTTTATTCATTATTTTACTGATGATATTCATCTCCCTGTTGAGTATATACAACGATATGGCAACCGAGATAAACACACACACAGGCCCAATGGTCCATTTGATCATAGGGTTTTCAGAGAACGATACTACAATACAGCTCACTAACAGGACAAACTGTGCCAAATATAGAGGCATGGGAGTAAAACTGAATTTGAATCCATATTTCCATCTGTGTGTCAGATGTATGACGAGCATATCTACAAATCCCGCTACCGAAAGGGCAATTCCCGTACCGGTGAGGCCTGCCATCTTGTATCCGACAGGTATGGCTATCGCTACAAAAGCGTCGTAAATAAATTCTACGGTAAGAAACATTTTAGAATCTCCGACGGCCAACGGGAGATAAGCTGCCGGAAGAGTCAGTGACTTGAAGTACATGTAAAGTGCAGCACATGTGGCCATCGGGATTGCAGGCGTAAACCGGTCGGTAAACAGAATCTGTACAATCAGAGGCATAGCCATGACAAAAATGGTAAGAAATGGCGACATCAGCAATACACAGGCTTCAATCTGCCGGTTGATGGTCACATTCATTTTCTTCTTATCGAAACATGCCACTGACAGGCGAGGGAAGTAATCGGTTTCAAGAGCAACAAATATCACAGAGGCATACGTCACAGCCATCATGTATCCGCTGTTGTAAAATCCCACATCGTCAAGTCCACCAAGATCGAGTAGGGCTATTCGTATCAACAGCTCGGCTCCTTGCCCGAATACACCGGACAAGATAAATGCAACACCAAGTTTTATGAGCGGTATCCCCTTTTTTATGTTGTTCATGGAACGCCATGTTGCCTGCCACGGATAAGTTTTTGTGGAATAGTGCAGGTGTATTACCGTCACAGCAAGATTGCTTAGAAGCAATGCGGGTACTATACCTTTTATCCCCAGCCAAATATACAAGGGCGTACTTAGTATCAAGGTAGAGGCGGCTCCAAATACCGATATGAGAGCTACACGTTTCAGTTGCCTGAGACCTTTCAGAATGGCAATTTCACCCCCTATGATGCTCATCATTGCAACGATGGGCGAAATGGCGCAAAATATTGCCGTATATTCGTAATTTTTGAAAGTCCACAGGCTCAGTAACGGTGAGATGGCGCAACAGACAACCATGCCAAATATCGCGGTCATGAGGCTCCAAGTCCTGACAGTATCGACAAAATCGGCAATTTTCCTCGTGTCTCCTTCGTCAAAAAGCTCCGATACATTTCTGACAGCGCTAAATGATATGCCGAAATTTGTGGCTTCGCTCAGGAGTCGAACTACGTTGTTGTAAATATTAATCAAGCCCAACCCCGAAGGCCCCAACAAGGCCGCTGTCAATTTGTTTCTGATTACACCGACAAGCATAGTCACCCCCTGCACACCACCAAACAAACCCGTATATTTTATAATATGTTCGTATGTGGCGTCCTCCTGTCCTACTTCTTTTGTCGGTAACTCGCTCATTTATATAATTTTGAATCCGGTTTCCTTCACAATGGCACGGTATATCGTTTTATCCTCCCCGCCGGGCATACCGGTTATAAGTCTATTTCGTAAATATTGTAGGCGACGCCCCGGCACCCGAACCCCTCTTTCTGAGTGATGAGCCCCTCGTTGAGGTAGTGGCCCATCTCCTCGGTCGACTGCCCGAAGTCGAACCACTTGCGGGAGGCGAATACCTCGCCGATGATTTCCCCGTACAACAGGTCGAGAGCTCCCGAGTGCTTCCCCTCGTGCGAAGCCGAGGTGTATTGCGCGTGGGCCACGATACCCGTGTCGTAGATGACACTACCGGCCAGCACCTCGTCGCCGCGCAGGGTGACAAAGTGGCGTATGCGGTCGGGAAAACGGCTGTGCAGCAGTTCGATCTCGGCCAGCGAATGGACCGGCTTCACCCGATAGCGCTCTTGCAGATTGGACTCCAACACTTGCCAGAAGGGGGCGAAATCGGTTGTCTCGACCACCTGCAAACCAGCCTGTACGGCCTTCTTCATGCGGCTGCGGCGGTCGGCCCGGAAGCGCAGCGGATTCTCCTGCTGCACTGCCGACGAGATGTTGCACCCCACCCAACGGGCACCCAGTCGGAAGAGAGCATAGAGGTCGGCCTCCGACGGATAGCGGTGATAGATATGGGGCACACATTTATAGACCCATTTGACGAACCGTTCCTTGCGCAGAAAGTCGGCAATGAGCTGCATGATTGCGAGCACCTGCACCGTGGTGTTGCGGGTGGTCATGATCAGACCGCCGTAGGTGAGGCCGGCGTGTGAATAGAGCACATCGCCCTGCCGGTTGGCCGGCAGCAGCGCCAGCAGTTTGTTATCGTCGTAGACCAGCAGCGAATAGTCGGTAAAGCGGTCGGCGTGATACTCCATGTATTCGCGCAGAAACAGAAAAGTACCGTTCGACGATTCGTTGACGAAATCGTTCCAGTCGCGGTGATAGGCCGCCGTGTATCGGTGTATCTCCATCATAGGGGTCTCTCCTTGTCGGTTACATGTTCAACCACGATTCGGGATTCAGCTTCGTGCGCTCCTTCCACAGCTGGAAGGTCAAGATGGTGCGGTTACCGTCCTGCGAGTCGGAGTAGATCTTACCCAGGTTCTGCCCGGTCTTCACCTTCTCACCGGCCCGCACATAGACCTCGCTCAGGTTGGCATAAATCGTGAGGTAGTTACCGTGACGCACGATGATGGTGCTGTTGTAGCCCGGGGTCACAAAGATGCGCGAAACCACGCCGTTGAAGACGGCGCGTGCTCTCGTACCCGGTGTCGTCTCAATGTCGATACCGCTGTTCTCGGTCTGCACATAGCGCAACTCGGGGTGCTGCTGACGGCCGAAGTGGGCCACAATCTTGTAGCTGCCCGAGAGCGGGAAGGGCAACTTGCCCTTGTTCTTCGCGAAGCTGCCCGACAAGGCCAGCTCCTCCTTGGTCATCTTGTAACCCTTGGTCGAACGCTTGGCTGTCGAGCTCTTTCCGTCGGCCTTGTCGGCCCGTTCCGACGACTTGCGCTCCTCCTCGGCAATGAGTTGCTCCAACTTGCGGTCGAGTGCCTCGGCCTGTTTGCGCTTGCGGTTTATCTCCTGTTTCAGCTGTTTCTCCTGTTTTTTCAGTCCGGCAATGAGGTTGCGCTTGCTGCTCTCCTGCTTCTGCAACACCTCGGCCTCGGCACTGCGCTCCTTCAACACGGCATTCTTCTCGGCCACACTCTTGGCCAACTGCTGCTGCAACTCTTCGAGCTGCTGTTTGCGCTCGGCAATCTCGGCCGCCTGCCGTTTGCGCCAGGCCGAATACTCTTTCAAGTACCGGGCCCGCCGATACGACTCGCTCAACGACGAGGCCGAAAAGATGAACATCAGTTCGTCATACTCCGACCGCCGGTGTCCCATGCGCTTCACGGCACCGGCATAGCTGCGCTTCTTGGCCGTGAGGTCCTTCTGCAACAGATAGATGGTATCTTTCACCGCCCGTTGTTTGCGGTTGATGGTGGCAATCTCCTTGTTGATTTTGGCAATGAGGTTACGCTGCTGCTTAATCTCGGCCGTGATGCTGTTCAACTCGTTGAGTGAACTCTTGGCGCTGCGCAGCGTCTTGTTCAGTTTCTTGTTGGTCTCGTTCAGCTCTTTCAAGGTCTGCTCCCGATTCCGGCGCAGCTTTTCCATTTCGAGGGTTTGGGAGAAGAGAGCCGTCGAAGCCCCCAAACCGATTATACATAACAGGATCAACCACCTTTTCATAACGACAACTCCTTTAACAACTGCGTGGCCGTGACACGCGTATATCTTGACAAATTGGGTTTCTCTACACTCACACTCCCGTTCCAGGCTACCGACGAGGCATCATAGTGCAGGTTGAGCGACAGCGGCAGGCTCAGCCCCGTGAGGGCCAGTTGCATGCTTGTAGGGAAATTGTCGCTCTGCCCCTGCCTGATGAAATCGGCATAGTGACACGCCACCGACTTGCGGCCGTCGGCCGAGGTGCATTTCGTCGAGAGCAACTTCGTGCCGTTCAGGTCGAAGCGATAGCCAAACCGGGCATCTTGCCGGCGGGGCAACAGCGACCAGCGCGACGAACCCGAGGCCACCACCTCGAAATCGTCGATGCGATACTGACCCGATGTCGTATCCAACAGGAAGATGCGGCCCAACAGGGCATCTTGCACCGTAGCCAGCGAGAAGGTCTGGGCGAGTTGGTTGCCGATGTCGGCCAGCGACTCGGCCATGTAGCGCCGCTGCATCTTGTCGACAAGGAAGAGGCTGTCGCGCGTCATGTAGAGACGGGCCACCTCGATACCCAGAAAAATACGCACCGAGATTTGCAGCGACTCGCCGCGCACCATGCGCACCTGGGTCGAGGCACTCAGCGAACCGCCCTGCCCCAAAGCCAGGTCGGCCGACCCCTTCGACGAGAAGGTACTCCACTGGGGATACGAGGCGACGAGATTCTCGAAATCGTTCCGGATCTCCTGCGGCACCGACTGGCCGGTGGCCAGCTCTTTTCCCCCTTTACAGCCAGCCAAAACTGAGAGCAACACGATGCAGAGTGCTATGGGTATATACCTCATGGTTCAATATATTTCTTTTGCTTGATTTTCTCCTTCAACAACTCGGCCGACTCGCTCCCCGCATCGAGTGCCTTCTGCCAGTACTCTACCGCCTCGTCGACCTCGCCCAGCATATAGAGTATGTCGCCATAGTGCTCAAACAGTTCGGCACTGGCTTCCTGACTCTTGTCGAGGGCATTCTTCATGTAGAGACGAGCCAGCGAATAGTCGCCCTTCTTGAAAAATATCCAGGCATAGGTATCGAGATAGGTGGCATTGTCGGGCTCGGCCTTCACCGTCTGGGCGCTCATGCGCTCGGCCTTGTCGAGGTCGCGTCCCTCGGTGGCCAGGAAGTAGCTGTAATTGTTCAGCACCGCTATGTTCGAGGCGTTGTACGACAGGGCCTTGTCGTACATCGACAGAGCGGCCGAGTCGCGCCCCACTTCGAGATAGATGTCGCCCATCTGTCCGTAGAAGAACGACCTCGTTTCGTTGTCCCCTTCATCGACATAGGTGAGCCCCGTCTCCAACATGTCGAGGGCCTCGGCATAACTCTTGGTCTGGGTACTGGCCACCGCCACATACATGTAGATATCCTTCTGGTCGGGCACATACTGTATGGCACGCTTCCCCACCTCAATCACCTCGGGGTATTTCTCCTGATAGAGATACAGCCCAATGAGCTGCAACCAGTTCTCGGGGTTGGTGGGAGCCAGATCGGCAGCGATGGCATACTGCTCCTCGGCCCGGGTAAACTCCTTCCGGCTCGACAGATACATGCCGAAGAGCCGATGCACGGGCTCCTCCTGCGGGTATTGTTCGAGCATGTCGGCAAAGAGCGAATCGACCCGGTTCAGCTCCTGCTTCTTCTTCATGAGGTCGATGATGTAGGTGCTGAAAATATTCAGTTTCGTATTCACGTCGATATGCCTGTTCATCAAGGCATTGCGAATTTCGTTATTGTAGGCGATGGAGTCGCCCTTCTTCTCGTAGTAACCGGCTTTCGACAGATAGACGTAGCCGTTCTTGGGTTCCAGGGCCAAAGCCCGGTCGTACATCGATAGGGCGGCCGAGTCACGACCCACTTCGAGATAGATGTCGCCCAGCAGCCGCATGTAGTCGGTATTCTGGGGGAAGGTGCGCTGCAACTTCTCGGCCTCGGCCACCATGGCTTCGCGGTTGCCCATATACCCGTACAATTTCAGTTTCTCGATGGTAATCGGCTCCATCATGCCCATGGCCGACTCCAAACTGTCGTAGCAGGCCACGGCCGATTTCAAGTCGCCTTTGGCCGTATAGGCCTCGGCCAGAGCCGAGTTGATTTCGCCCTTGTCGGGATTCTGTTTGAGCAGGCGCGACCAGATGCGTATCGCCTCGTCGTGCTGCCCGCTCTGTTGCGAGAAATTGGCATACACCACGTTGTACCAGTAGTTCCCGGGGTACTGTTCGGCCGCATACCGCAAGTCGGTACGGGCCTGCTCGTAGTTGCCCAGTTGCAGGTAGTAAGGCGCCAGGAAGAAGCGGGCGGCCGCACTGGTCGTATCGATTTCGGCAGCCCGGCACATCAGGTCGAAAGCCGCGTCGTTGTGGCCGAGAGCCTTTTGCCGCTCGGCCTCCAAGTAGAAATATTCAAACTTCTGGCGAGCCTCGTCCGACAACTCACCCCCGGCCGTGTTTCGATACAGGCCACAACTCGTCAGCACGAGGCAGAGCCCGGCACACAGCCACACAATCGATCTGTATCTTTGCATTCCTATCCCCATCGTTATTGTTTGGGAAGACTGTTTACTTTACACCCGTATGCCCGAAACCGCCGGCACCGCGCTCGGTCTCGTCGAGCGACTCGACCTCGTCCCATTCGACCCGGCAATACTCCTTCACCACCATCTGGCAGATGCGCTCGCCGTCCTCGATGGTAAAAGGCTTGTCCGACACGTTGAGC
Organism: Barnesiella viscericola DSM 18177; assembly: GCF_000512915.1. Lineage (GTDB taxonomy): Bacteria > Bacteroidota > Bacteroidia > Bacteroidales > Barnesiellaceae > Barnesiella > Barnesiella viscericola. The sequence goes on along the minus strand of NZ_CP007034.1, from coordinate 1,958,721 downwards.
ACGATGATGCCCACCTCGCCCCGATAGTCGGCATCGATGGTGCCCGGCGTGTTGGGAATCGTGATGCCGTGTTTCAAGGCCAACCCGCTGCGCGGCCGTATCTGAGCCTCATAGCCCTCGGGCAGAGCAATATAGAGGCCGGTAGGTATGAGCATACGTTCGAGGGGTGCCAGGGTCACCGGCTCCGACAGGTTGGCACGAATATCCATTCCGGCCGAAAACAGCGTACTGTAAGAGGGCAGCGCATGGTGCGACTTGTTGACTATCTTGACAGAGACTTTCATCGGGATATACTTTTATAAAGACTACTTATTTTCACTCTTTTAATCTGCGAAAATAACGAAATACTCTCAAAAAAGCACCCTATTTTTTATATTTTAATGTGATACCCCGACAATCGAGTCCGAGTATTTTACCCTCCGCTCCTGTTTTTGTCTCTCTTTTTTACTACATTTGTACCGATTGTTGAGAAGAAATCATGAATACGCAAGCCAAGGATATCCCCACCCAAATGCACTGGGACCGACTGATTACCTCCAAGCGATTCGGCATGGAGAAGTATCACGACGAGCGGCACCACACCCGCACCGATTTCCAGCGCGACTACGACCGGCTGGTCTTTTCGGCGCCCTTCCGCCGGTTGCAGAACAAGACGCAGGTCTTTCCGCTGCCGGGCAGTATATTCGTGCACAACCGCCTCACCCACAGCCTTGAAGTATCGTGCGTAGGGCGTTCACTGGGCAATAACGTATCGACCACGCTATCCGAAAAGTACAGCTCCGAACCCTGGTGCCACAAGCTCTACCACCTGGGGGCCATCACCTCGGCCGCCTGTCTGGCTCACGACCTGGGCAATCCGCCTTTCGGTCATTCGGGCGAGCGCGCCATCTCCACCTACTTCTCCGAAGGGAACGGGCAGGTGTTGAAAAAGGAGTTGAGAAACGAACATCACTGGCAGGACTTTACCCACTTCGAGGGGAATGCCAACGCCTTCCGCCTGCTCACCCACCAGTTTCATGGCCGTCGGCCGGGAGGTTTCGCGCTCACCTACTCGACTCTCGCCTCGATCGTGAAATACCCCTATTCGTCGATACAGTCGACCAAACGGGGCAAGTCGGGATTCTTCACTTCGGAGAAGAAAGATTTCCTGCGTATCGCCGACGACCTGGGCATGCTCCCCGAGGGCGACAGTGGCGAACGCTACCACCGCCACCCGCTGGTCTATCTGGTGGAGGCTGCCGACGACATCTGCTACCAGATCATGGACATCGAAGATGCCCACAAATTGAAAATACTCGACACCGAGACGGTCAAAGGACTCTTCCTCGACTTCTTCGACGCGAAACGGCAACAGCACATTCTCGACGTGCTCAAAGTGGTGACCGACCTCAACGAACAAATCGTCTACCTGCGCTCCTGTGTCATCGGCACCCTCATCGACGAGTGTTCGGCCCTCTTCTGCCGCGAAGAGCAAGCGTTGCTCGAAGGGCGCTTCACCGGGTCGCTGGTCGAGCACATCTCCGACCGTCCCTGCCAGGCCTACCGGCATTGCTCCGAAACCGCCTTCGAGAAAATCTACAAGTCGTCCGACGTACTCGACATCGAGCTGGCCGGTAACCGCATCATCTCGGTACTGCTCGACAAGTTTCTCGACGCCGTGCGTTTCCCCGACAAGGCCTACTCGCGGCTGCTGCTCAACAAGGTACCCGAACAATACGAGATGCACGCCCCCACCCTCTACGGGAAGGTGCAGGCGGTCATCGACTACATCTCGGGCATGACCGACGTCTACGCCCTCGACCTCTATCGCAAAATCAACGGCATGAGCCTCCCTTCGCTCTAAACACGAATACCCTCATGAAAAAAAGAATCTGCACGATACTCCTGCTTCTGCTCTTTGTCCCTCTGCTGCGTGCGGCCGGATATACGCCCGAGCAAGTACCCAATGTTCACCAGACCGACGGCCGCCGGTTTGTGAGCAACCCCGACGGCATCCTCTCGGCCGAGACCGTGACCCGGCTCGACCAGATGCTCCTCGACCTGCAAGGGGTCAACACCTCGGAGGTGGCCGTCGTGGCTCTCGCATCGATTGGCGACACCTCGCCCGACCTCTTCGCCACCGACCTCTTCACCCGGTGGGGCATCGGCAAGCAGAACGACAACGGACTGCTCGTACTGCTCGTGCTCGACCAGCGGCGCATCGTCTTCCGCACCGGCTACGGACTGGAAGGTGTCCTGCCCGACGCTATCTGCAAACGCATACAGACGCAATATATCCTGCCCCGATTCAAGGAGGGGAACTACGACCAGGGTATGCTCGACGGCATCACGGCCGTCAGCCGCATACTCACCGACCCTGCGGCAGTCGAGGAGATTACCGCCCCGCAGCAGGTACATGGGCTGGAAATAGACTGGGGACGCATCTTCAACATCTACCTCACCGTGTCGCTCGTTGTCTCGCACATCTTGCTCTTTACCATGCTGTGGATCATGGCCCGCTATGCCCGCAAAGGGCCCTACGAGCAATACAAACGACTGGTGGCATTCCGTCCGTTCCTGCTGACCGGCAGCTTCATCTTCCCCTTCTTCGTGTGGCTGCTCTATGCCGGGATAAACCGGCGGCTCAGACGGCTGCGCAACAAACCCCGCAAGTGCGAATCGTGCGGCAGCCCCATGCGCAAACTGAACGAGGAGGAGGATAACCTCTACCTCACCCCCCAGGAGAATACCGAGGAACATCTCAACTCGGTCGACTACGACGTGTGGCTCTGCGACCACTGCGGCAACACGCTCGTCTACCCCTACGAAAACCAGTTCACCCAGTACCAGCGCTGCCCCTACTGCCACAGCCGGGCTTACAGCCTCGAAGGCGACTACATCTTGCGTCGGGCCACTGCCGTGAGCACCGGGTTGGGCGAGAAGCGCTACACCTGCGCCCACTGCCACAAGACCGTCCGCAAATCCTACATTATTCCCGTGGTTGCCGCGGCTGCCATCATAGGTGGTTCGGGCCGGGGCGGTGGTTTTGGTGGTGGCGGATTCGGCGGAGGCTTTGGCGGAGGCTCTACCGGTGGTGGCGGCGCCTCGTCGGGCTGGTAACCGGCCCTGAACCGACCGAAACAAAAACAGGAATCATTCACCCCAATTATACCATGAACATGAAAAAATCACATCACCTGCTCTGCGCGCTGGCCCTCGGTACGTTGGCAGCCTGCAACACGTCGACGCAAAGCCCCGTGTCTCTGCAATGGGAAATGGGCGAAAATCAAGTCGAACCAGACTACTACGAAAGTACCTTCACCTTGGTCAACACCTCGACAAAGCCCCTCGAATCGGGCTGGGAAATCTACTTCACCCAACTCTCCCCGCGAGGTGTCAAGGCCTGTGAAGAGTCACCGGTGACTATCGAGATGGTCAACCCCGGCTACTATAAAATAGCTCCGGCCGATTCGTGGCAACCGCTCGCTCCGGGCGACTCGATTGCCATTCCCTACCTGAACGGGGGCACCTTTATCCAGACACAGTTCACCCCCAAGTCGCCCTTCTTCGTCTCGGCCGACGACAAAGCGGTCTCCATACCCTTTACCATCGCCCCCTTCACCCGCGAATCGCAATGGACAATACCGGGACACAAGGCGCCCAACTACCCCGACGGCGAGGTGTGCTATGCCCAGAACGAGGCCTTGCAAACCGACTACCAACTGCAAACCTACGACCTGCTGCCTTCGCTCAAAGAGGTGACCCCGCGCGAGGGGGTGTCGGTGATCGCCGAAAACATCTCGCTCAGCGTCGAGGAGGGATTTGCCGGTGAAGCCCGTCTGCTGGTACAGGAACTGGAAAAGATAGGTTACCACGTCACCAACAACGGACAGACCGTCATCGCCCTCTGTCACTTCCCCAAGAACAGTCAGGCGCGCAACGACGAACACTACCGTCTCGACGTGAAAGACAACTACATCACCATCAGCGGAGGGACGCCTCACGCCATCTTCAACGGCACCCAGACGCTGCTCTCGCTGCTGAAACGGCAGGCGATTCCCGCCCGACTCGAAAACGTGGCCATCAACGACTACCCTGACCTGCCCTACCGCGGCATGATGCTCGACATCTCGCGCAACTATACCCGCAAGGCCGACCTCTTCAAACTGATTGACCTGCTGGCAGCCTATAAGCTGAACGTGTTCCACTTCCATTTCAGCGACGACGAAGGGTGGCGGCTCGAAATTCCCGGGCTCGAAGAGCTCACCTCGATAGGCTCGCGCCGGGGCTTCACCCGCGACGAGAGCCAATGCCTCTACCCCAACTACTACGGCGGGTGGAACCCGGCCGATACAACCGTCACGGGCAACGGCTACTACACCCGACAAGACTTTATCGACCTGCTGCAATATGCGGCCCAGCGGCATATCACCGTAATCCCCGAAATCGAATCGCCGGGTCACGCCCGTGCCGCCATCGTGGCGATGAGGGCCCGTTACAACCGGTTGAAGGATTCCAATCCCGAGCAAGCCCGAGAATATCTGCTCTCGGAGGAGGCCGACACCTCGAAATATGTATCGGCTCAGGCCTACACCGATAACATCATGAATGTATCTCTCCCCTCGGTCTACCGCTTCATGGAGAAGGTGAGCGACGAAATTATCGCCATGTACCGCGATGCCGGTGTTCCCTTGGCAGCCATACACATCGGCGGCGATGAGGTACCTCACGGTTCGTGGGCCGGTTCGCCCAGCTGCCGCCGGTTCATGGAAGAGAACGGCATGACCGACCTGCACCAGCTCTCGGAATATTTCCTGGACAAAGTATCGGGTATGCTGGCCGATAAAGGGGTGAAGGTATCGGGGTGGCAGGAGGTGGCTCTCCACCACTCGCCTGAACTGAATGCCCGCGTGGCTCCCCGATTCGACGGCGTTTACTGCTGGAGCACCATCGGCAACAGCGACGTGGTGCCCTACACCGTGGCCAACGAGGGGTACGACGTGATACTCTGCAACGTCAACAACTTCTACCTCGACCTGGCCTACAATCCCCACAAGGACGAACCGGGACTCATCTGGGGCGGCTATGTCGACCAGTTTGCCTCGTTCAACATGCTCCCCTTCAACATCTACGGTTCGGCCCGCGAGAACCGCGACGGCGTGAGCAACGACCTCAAAACGGCCGCCCGCGGCAAGATAGCCCTCACGGCTCAGGGACGTACCCACATCAAAGGCATACAGGCACAGCTCTTCGCCGAGACTCTGGGCAGCTTCGACATGGTGCAATACTACACCTTCCCCAAGATTTTCGGTCTCGTCGAGCGCGGCTGGAACACCTTCCCTGAGTGGTCGCCCACCCCGACCGACGACAAGCAGGCGCTCTATGAGAAGGCCCGGGCCATCTACAACGCCAAGATTGCCGGCATCGAGATGCCACGCCTGGCCGATGAAGGGGTGAACTTCCGTCTGCCCCAGCCGGGTATCCGCATCGTCGAAGGCAAGCTCTATGCCAACTCGCCTATCCCCCAGGCCGAGATTCGCTACACCACCGACGGCAGTGAACCTACCGCCGAATCGCCCCGTTGGGAGGCGCCGGTCGACTGCCAGGCTTCGGTCGTGAAGGCCCGCCTTTTCTACCTGGGTAAAGCGAGTCTTACCACCGACTATGCCAACCCCAACGATTAACCTACCAAAACTACTCGATAATGACCTAAAAAGACAGCCGCACGGATTGCTCCATGCGGCTGTCGGTCATTTATAAACAATACAAATTTCAATATGGGCAAAAGGTTGGCACCCCTCCCCGACAGGGACTACTCCCCGTGAGCCAGCAGGTATTCGGCAATCTGCACGGCATTCAGGGCGGCCCCCTTCCTGATCTGGTCGCTCACCGTCCAGAAGGTCAAGCCGTTGGGATTGGCGATGTCGCTGCGGATACGGCCCACATACACAGGGTCGCAACCGGCCTTTTCGAGCGGCATGGGATATACCCGGTTGGCCGGGTCGTCTTCGAGCACCACACCCTTGGCATGGGCGAAAGCCTCGCGGGCCTCGGCCACCGACACGGGGCGCTCTGTCTCGATCCAGATGGCCTCGGAGTGAGCCCGCATCACCGGCACACGCACACAGGTAGCACTCACGGCAATATCGGAGTGCATGATCTTGCGCGTCTCGTTATACATCTTCATCTCCTCCTTGGTATAGAGGTTGTCGGTAAAGACATCGACCTGGGGAATGAGGTTGTAGGCCAGCTGGAAGTAGAACTTTTCGACCGTAGGCTGTTCGCCGGCGACAAGCTGTTCAAACTGTTTTTTCAGTTCGGCCATGGCCGATGCTCCGGCACCGCTGGCAGCCTGATAGGTGGCCACATGCACCCGCTTGATGTGCGAGAGGGCCTCGATGGCATTCAAGGCCACCACCATCTGTATGGTCGTGCAGTTGGGGTTGGCGATGATTCCGCGCGGACGCACGAAAGCGTCGTCGCCATTCACCTCGGGCACCACCAAAGGCACATCGTCGTCCATGCGGAAAGCGCTCGAATTGTCGATCATGATGGCACCATAGCGGGTAATCGTCTCGGCAAACTCCTTCGAGGTACCGGCTCCGGCCGACGTAAAGGCTATGTCAACTCCCTTGAAATCGTCATTGTGCTTCAGCTCCTTGACTACAATCTGTTTACCCCGGAAGGGATAAGCACGACCTGCACTTCGAGAGGAACCGAACAACAACAGTTCGTCGATCGGGAAATTCCGCTCGTCCAAAACTCTCAGGAACTCTTGTCCGACGGCGCCGCTGGCGCCCACAATAGCGACTTTCATCTTCTTTCTTTTCTAATTTACATTCCAAAATCGGGTTTACCCCTATTCTCTAAAAAAGTGGTGCAAATATACAACTATTTCAACGAAATCATATCAAAACGAAATAATTATATTCTTCTTGCCGTTTTTTGGTCATTGTCACATATTGGATACGGAAGGGGCGTTTTGGCTTGCAAGAGCGAACTTTTATTTGTATTTTTGTTGCAAATTTACAGTTTCAATTACCATTAAACCGAATGAGGTTATGAGCTTCTTCTCGACTCTACCGATAGAGAATCCGGTATTGATTTTCTTCATCGTACTGGTAATCATCTTGCTTGCGCCCATATTACTGAATCGCATACGGGTGCCCCACATCATCGGGCTCATCATCGCCGGTGTCATCATCGGTCCCAACGGGCTCAACCTGCTGGCCCGTGACAGCAGTTTCGAGATATTCGGCAACGTGGGTATTCTCTACCTCATGTTCCTGGCCGGTCTCGAAATCGACATGAACGACTTCAAGAAGAGCCGGAAAGACGGCGTCATCTTCGGGCTATACACCTTCCTCATTCCCATGATTTTAGGAACGGTTATCAGCTATTATACCCTGCACCTCAACCTCATGACCTCGATACTACTGGCCAGCATGTATGCCTCGCACACGCTCATTGCCTACCCCATCATCAGCCGGTATGGCATCTCGCGCACCCGAGCCGTGCCGGTCACTATTGCCGGTACCATCTTCACCGTGCTGGGAGCCCTCATCATCTTGGCCGTGATTGCCGGTATGGTACGGGGCGACCTCACCGAATTCTTCTGGCTGAGGCTGACGGTGAACATCATCATTTACAGCGTGGCCATACTCTACATCTATCCACGGCTCACGCGCTGGTTTTTCAAAAACTACAACGACAACATCACCCAGTTTATCTTCATTCTGGCCCTTGTCTTTCTCGCCTCCTACATGGCACAAGTCATCGGACTGGAAGCCATCTTGGGCGCCTTCTTCGCGGGCATCGTCCTGAACCGGTTCATTCCCAACGTATCGCCGTTGATGAACCGACTCGAATTTGTGGGCAACGCCCTCTTCATTCCCTATTTCCTCATCGGCGTGGGAATGCTCATCGACCTGCGGGTGGTCAAAAATACCGAAACGATTATCGTGGCAGCCAACATGTCGATAGTGGCTACCCTCTGCAAATGGCTGGCCGCCTGGCTCACCCAGAAGACTTGCCACATGACCAAGATCGACCGCAACCTCATCTTCGGGTTGAGCAACGCCCAGGCCGCGGCGACACTGGCCGCTGTCATCATCGGGCACAACATCGGACTCTTCAACGACGAGATACTCAACGGTACAATCGTGATGATTCTGGTCACCTGCATCATCAGCACGCTGGTGACCGAGAAGGCCGCCCGGCAAATGGTGGTCGCCATGCAGAACAACGAACCGCCCACCTCCAAATCGTCCGTGCAGAGCGAACAGATTCTTATCCCCATCGCCAATCCCAGCACCATCGAGAACCTCATCAACCTGGCGCTGCTACTCAAATCGCCCCAACGGCGGTCGCCCCTGTATGCGCTGCATGTGACCGACGACAGCAAGACGAGCAACTACCGTTCGCAATCGATTCTCGAATTTGCCGGTAAGGTGGCCTCGTCGGCCGACACGAAGCTGATACCCATCGCCCGGTACGACATGAACATCACCAGCGGCATTATCCACACGATGAAGGAGCGGAACATCACCGAGGTGGTATTGGGTCTGCACCACAAGGCCAACATTGTCGACACCTTCTTCGGCGCCAAAATCGAGTCGCTGTTGAAGAATACCAACAAGATGATTCTCATCTCGAAGTGTGTCAATCCCATCAACACCGTTACCCGCATCGTCATTGCCGTGCCCCGCAAAGCCGAATACGAAACAGGCTTTGCCCGCTGGATAGACCGGGTGGCCAACATGGCCAAGCAGATTGGCTGCCGCGCCATATTCTATGCCTATCCCGAAACCATTCCCTACCTGAAAGCCCGGTTGAGAGCGGGCCGGTACAACATTCGCAACGAGTTTGAGAAGCTCGAAAGCTGGGACGACTTTCTGCTGCTGGCCAACGTGGTACTCGACGACGACCTCTTCATCGTGGTGAGTGCCCGACCTACCTCGGTATCGTTCAATGCCGACGCCGACCACATACCGTCGTTCCTCTCCAAATATTTTGCCAACAACAACCTCATTGTGCTCTACCCCGAACAGTTCGGTACTGCCGAACCGGCTCCGGCCTCGTTTGTAGAACCTTTGTCGCACGATATGCTCAGCCACACCGACATACTGGGTATCGAAAAGATTTTCAGGCAACTCATTGCTTACAAAAAACGGTGGACCCACCGCAACCGTAAAAAGAAAATCGAATTGTAAGGCGCTGTCGTCCGCTTGTTCACCTTACACTCGAAGGGTATAAAGGCTCGCCCCTTGCAAGTTACCTTGTCCTCCCTCAAAAGCGTTGGCACTACCTCTGCTACTCACCGCCTATTCGGTCTGTGCAACTCCATGAACTGCCAGCCCATTCACAGCCTATGAAACAAAAAAAGAGAGACTCGATGAGTCCCTCTTTTTTTATGCTGCCATAAAATAACTTCTTTATTTTACTCGGTCGGCCAACTCAGCACCAGCTTTGAATTTAACCACTTTCTTAGCAGCGATCGTGATTTTTTGTTTAGTAGCCGGGTTGATACCGGTGCGAGCAGCTTTTTCTGCAACGCCAAAAGTTCCAAAACCAATAAGAGCCACTTTGTCCCCTTTAACGAGTGATTCCGAAACTGCTTCTACAAAAGCGTCCAATGCCTTTTTTGCATCAACTTTGCTCAAACCGGCTTTTTCGGCCATAGCATTGATTAGTTCAGTCTTGTTCATAACGTGTATAATTTAAAGTTAAGTAAATTAATCTCCATGAAGAGCAGCACGGCAAATGTAAATATTAAAATGAAACGGTGCAAACAATAAAGTAAAAAAATATAATAAAAGTCGCTATTTTATAATATATCTCACCCTTATTTGAGTAAATCCTTGAAAAATCACTATTTTTGTTCGCAAAATCAAGGGATAATCTGTTATATGTCTTGGATTTCAAGACAATTATCCCCTCTAAGAAAAAGAGTATTATTTATGCAAAACAGATCTTTTTTCGGATCGATACCGCCCGTTACACTCAACATTATCATCATCAACTTCATTGTGTGGCTGGCGGCATTGACACTCCCCAAGATCGCCGGTATAGACCTGAACTATCTGTTGGGACTACACTACATCGAGGCCGACGACTTCAACGTGATTCAGCTGGTAACCTACATGTTTCTTCACGACACGAGCAGTTTCGGACACATCTTCTTCAACATGTTCTCGGTCTTCATGTTCGGGCGCACGCTCGAAATGGTGTGGGGGGGCAAACGATTCCTCTTCTACTACCTCACCACGGGCATCGGCGCCGGTCTGGTACAGGAGATGGCCTGGTATTTCGATCTGCACTCGGCCATCAACGCTACCGTCGCCCAACTGGGTTGGGAGCAGACCTCGATGCTGCTCAACCAGTTTATCACCGTGGGAGCCTCGGGTGCCGCCTTCGGTATCCTGCTGGCTTTCGGTATGCTGTTCCCCAATGCCCCGCTCTTCATTATATTTATCCCCATTCCCATCAAGGCTAAATATTTTGTCATCTTCTACGGTCTCCTCGAATTGCTGTTCGGCATCAGCGGCACCATGAGCGGTGTAGCTCACTTTGCCCACCTGGGAGGCATGCTGTTCGGATTCTTCCTCATTCGCTATTGGAAAAAGAAAGGAATAGGCGGTGGCGGCTTCTATCTTTGACAACCTCAAACAGCAATTCAACCGAGGGTCGATATTGCTGAAATTCATCTATATCAACGTAGCGATATTCCTGTTGCTGCGGCTGACGGGGGTTGTGTTCCTGCTGTTCAACCTCGACCTCTCGGTGATACTCCCCTACATCGAGATGCCTTCCGATCCCTACGAGTTCATCACACACCCGTGGACCCTGCTCACCTACATGTTTGTCCACTACGACGTGTGGCACATCTTGTTCAACATGCTGTGGCTCTACTGGTTCGGACAGATATTCCTCATGGCCTTCGGTGAGAAACAGATGGTGGGCTTATACCTGTGGGGCGGTATTGCCGGCGGATTGCTTTACCTGCTGGCCTACAACCTCTTCCCCTATTTCGAGGGAAAACAGGGACTCATGTGCGGAGCCTCGGCCTCGATTATCGCCATTGTCGTAGCCACGGCATTCCGCATGCCCGACTATAAAATCAACCTGCTCTTCCTGGGAGCCATCTCACTGAAATATATTGCTATCGTCACGATTCTCATCGACCTGCTCAGCGTTACCTCGGCCAATGGTGGCGGACACATCGCCCACCTGGGTGGCGCCTTGCTGGGCTACTGGTTCATTGTCCGTTGGGAGAAGGGAAAGGACCTGACGGCTCCCCTCAACCGACTGATCGACCGCCTTGTCACGGCCTGTAAACCCCGACCCCGCATTCGGGTGAAACGACCCTCGGCCCGAGCCAATTACCGAGCTTCGGCACGACCCGAGACCGACATGGAGTACCGGGCCCGCAAGAAACGGGAGAGCGACGAAATCGACGCCATTCTCGACAAGATAAAACAGTCGGGATACACCTCGTTGACTGCCGAGGAGAAAAAACGCCTCTTCGAGGCCGGTAAAAAATGACCGGAATATGAAACATATTGTCAAGGTTATACTATTAATCATCAATACATTATGGGGAGTACTCCTCATTATGGGAGCCTACTCGGCCTATTGCCCCACCCGCATAGGCATACTGCTCGAATTGCTGTTCCCGATTAACCTGTTTGTATGCGTCGCCTTCCTCTTCGTATGGCTGGCTTATAACCCCCGTTACATATGGGTTCCCGCAGCGGCACTCATTCTCTCGTGGGGGGGAATAGCCCGCTATTGCCCCATACACAAGCCCAAAGCTCCCGACAACAGCCAACCGGGATTCACCCTCATGACCTACAACGTCTACCACATGCTCGACCACGAAGGGAAAGGGACGTCACAAAACCGCACCCTCTCGCTCCTGCTCAAACAGAATGCCGATCTGGTGTGCCTGCAAGAAAGCCCCGAACTGGCCTCACCCAATCGCGGACTGAAAATATCGGAAGCCCAAATCGACAGTATTCACGCAATATACCCCTATCGCATACCCACGAGCCTGAACATGAATTTCCTCTCGAAATATCCGGCCGAACTGCTCTTCGATACCGTCTATTCCGAATCGAGCGCCTTTGCGGCTTATCGAGTACAGATCGAAGGGCACGAAGTCACGATCATCAACCAGCACATGGAGTCTATCGGGCTGACCCAGACCGACAAGGAGCTCTACCACGAAATAACGGCTCACCCTTCGACCAACTCTATCGACGAGGTAAAGGAGCTCCTGCTCTCCAAACTCATCAACGCAGCCCGCGCCCGCAACAAGCAAGCCGACCTCACCGCCGAACGGATAGAGGATATTCCGGGCAACGTAATCGTCTGCGGCGACTTCAACGACTCCCCTCTATCTTATGCCGTGCGCCGGTTCCGTCGCATGGGATTCCGCAACGCCTACAACGAGCTGGCCCTGGGCCCCGGCATCACCTATCACGCCAACCGGTTTTGGTTCCGCATCGACCACATTCTCTACCGGGGCGACATGGAGGCCCGCTGGCTGCAACGACTGCGATGCAAGAGTTCCGACCACTACCCGCTCCTCACCCGCTTTGTGTGGGAGCCTCCCGCCTGAATACATTAACACAGTAATATTATAAACACATGAAAAAACTTTTAGTCACATCATTAACCGCTCTTATGATGATTTCATGCCATCAGCAACAAGAGAACCCTCTACTCGGCAAGTTTAACACTCCGTTCGGTGTACCGCCTTTCGAGCAAATCAAGACCGAACACTATATGCCCGCCTTCGAGGAGGCCATTAAACAACACAACGCCGAAATCGAGGCGATTGTCAACAACCCCGAGGCTCCGACCTTCAAGAACACCATCGAGCCGCTCGAATTCAGCGGCCTGCTGCTCTCCCGCATCAACCTCATTTTCAGCAGCCTCACCGAGGCCGATACCAACGACGAGCTCCAAGCCATCGCCAAGGAGATTTCGCCCAAACTGACCGAACACTACGATAACATCTCGCTCAACGACAAACTGTTCCAACGCATCAAAACCGTATATGACAACCGCGAGAACGAGGGTCTCGACACCGAACAGATGAAGGTGCTCGAAAACCACTACAAGGATTTCGTGCGGGCCGGCGCCCTTCTCTCCGAAGCCGCCAAGGATTCGTTGCGCGAAATCAACAAAGAGCTGGCCATGCTCTCCATTCAGTTTGGCGACAATGCACTGGCCGAATCGAATGCCTTCCAGCTCGTTATCGACAACAAGGCCGACCTGGCCGGTCTGCCCGAGGCTGTCGTTGCAGCTGCCGCCGACGAAGCTGCCGCCCGCAACCTCTCCGGCAAATGGGTATTCACCCTCGACGCTCCCAGCCGTATCCCCTTCCTGCAATATGCCGATAATCGGGCCTTGCGCGAAAAAGTCTATAAAGCCTATATCAGCAAAGGGGACAACGACAACGAATATGACAACAAGAAAATCGTTTCGCAAATTGTCAACCTCCGCCTCAAAAAGGCCAATCTGCTGGGCTTCAAGAGCTATGCCGATTTTGCCCTCGACGACCGCATGGCCAAGACCGACGAGAACGTGAACAACCTGCTCAAACGGGTATGGGACGCCGCCGTTCCCCGGGCCAAGGAAGAGGTGGCCGACATGCAGAAAATCATCGATGCCGAAGGGGGTAACTTCAAGCTGGCTCCCTGGGACTGGTGGTACTATGCCGAGAAGGTGCGCAAAGCCAAATACGACCTTAACGAAGATGAGCTGAAACCCTATTTCAGCCTCGACAACGTGCGCGAAGGGGCCTTCATGGTAGCCAACAAGCTCTACGGCATCACCATCACCGAGCTGAAAGATGTACCGGTCTACCACCCCGACGTACGTGCCTTCGAGGTGAAAGATGCCGACGGCAAGCACCTGGCCGTGTTCTATACCGACTACTTCCCCCGCCCCAGCAAACGGTCGGGAGCCTGGATGTACAACTTCCGCGAAGCCTACGTACAGGACGGTAACGAGGTACGCCCCATCGTCTACAACGTAGCCAACTTTACCAAACCCACCGGCGACACGCCTGCCCTGCTCACCATCGACGAGGTACAGACCCTCTTCCACGAGTTCGGACACGCACTGCATGGCATGCTCACCCGCTGCCACTATCCCTCGGTGAGCGGTACCAACGTGGCCCGCGACTTTGTGGAACTCCCCTCGCAAATCAATGAACACTGGGCTACTCACCCCGAGGTGCTTAAACTCTACGCCAAACACTACCAGACGGGCGAAGTCATTCCCGACTCGCTCATCGAGAAACTCGAAGCCGCCTCGAAATTCAACCAGGGCTTTATCACCACCGAGTTGATTGCCGCCTCGATTCTCGACATGCGCTGGCACGAGATTACCGAAGCCAAAGAGTATGACGTGCGCCAGTTTGAAAAAGAGGTAGCTCAGTCCATCGGACTCATCGACGAGATTACCTTCCGCTATCGTAGCACCTACTTCTCGCACATCTTCACCAACGACTACTGTGCCGGCTATTACAGCTACACCTGGGCCGAGGTACTCGATGCCGATGCCTTCGATGCCTTCATCGAACACGGTATCTTCGACCCGGCTACCGCCAAAGCCTTCCGTGAGAACATTCTCGAGAAGGGCGGCAGCGAAGATCCCATGAAGCTCTACCGCCAATTCCGCGGAGCCGACCCCAACCCCGAAGCCCTGCTCCGTAGCCGCGGTCTGAAATAATCCCAAGGATAGTTTCCCTCCATCATACAGCAAGGGCTGCCCGATTTATTTCGGGCAGCCCTTGCTACTATATATCGTCACCTCCTCAACCTACTCCCGAGGTTGGAGCAACCGGTTATATTCCGCGTCGTCGTGGATAATCGCCATCGCTTTGCTGAACGAGGCATTCTCGGGATTGATAATGCGGAAATAGGCCGTGGTATCGAACAGGTCGCGAGCGATAAGCGCCTTTACCTGCAAGGCGATGAGCGCACGCGATTTCTGATATTGCTCTTCGTTGTATTTCACCTTTTCGGCCTCACCCATCTTCAACAGGTCGGCCAGCATCTCGTCGGTCACCACAAAACCCTCGGCAAACTGCTCTACGTTTTTATAGTGGCCGGTCAACTCCTTGCGGTGCTCGTCGAGGTAGGTCACGGGATATTGTCCCAACACCCCCTTGGCCAGCAGATCGCGGTGAAAGTCGGTGTAGATGGTGGTATCGAGCGGAACGAACACGTCGGGCATAATTCCTCCGCCGCCATAGACGGTACGCTTGCTCTTCAACGTCTGGTACTGCAACGAGTCGGGGAAGTGAATGCTGTCGGTATAGATGAGCTCCCCGTGGTTGAAACGGTCGAGCAACTCCCGCTCATAGGCCTCGTGACCCTTGTCGTAGGGTTTCTGTATGCTGCGGCCTGCCGGCGTGTAATAGCGGGCTACGGTGAGGCGTATCATCGATCCGTCGGGGAAGGGGATAGGCCGTTGCACCAGACCTTTGCCGAAGGTGCGGCGCCCCACGATTACCCCGCGGTCCCAGTCCTGCACGGCTCCCGAGAGGATTTCGCTGGCCGAGGCCGAACTCTCATCGACCAGCAGGACGAGTTTGCCCTTCTGGAACAGCCCCTGCTTGGTGGCAAAAGCATCGTCGCGGGGCGAACGGCGCCCCTCGGTGTAGACAATCGACTGCCCGTCGTCGAGAAACTCGTCGGCCATCGCAATGGCGCTCACCAGATACCCGCCTCCGTTGCCCTGCAAATCGACAATCAGATTCTTCATACCCTGCTTCTTCAAGGCCTTCAAGGCGTCGGCAAACTCCTTGTCGGTAGTGGCGGCAAAGCGGCTCACCCGTATGTAGCCGGTCTCCTTATCGGCCATATAGGAGGCATCGATGCTGTAAATGGGAATCTTGTCGCGCACGATACGAAACTCGATGGGCTCCTTCACGCCCCGGCGCAATACACTCACCCGCACCACCGTGCCGGCCTCGCCACGCAGGCGCTTCATGATGTCGGTATTCTTCATTTTCACACCAGCGATTACCGTGTCGTTCACCGTGATGATGCGGTCGCCGGCCAGGATTCCCACCTTCTCCGAGGGACCGCCCACGATGGTCTGTATGACATAGAGCGTGTCTTTGTTCATGTTGAACTGAATGCCGATGCCGCTGAAATTGCCCTGCAACGGTTCGTTCATCTCCTTGGTCTCCTCGGCAGTCGTATAGGTGGAGTGCGGGTCGAGCTTCTCGAGCATGCCCCGTATGGCGTCCTCGACCAGTTTGTTCTCGTCGACCTCATCGACATAGAGGTTCGTTATGGCAAAATCGGCCAGACTCAGCTTGCGCATGCCTTCGCTCTGGCCCTGCGCACATACTGCTCCTGCGGTCACACCCAGCAGGAGTATCATCAAAAAAAGTCGTTTCATCTTCTGTCCCAATTTATCCCAGTTTCAAGCCCTTGGGCACAAACTCGTCGACACTGTGACCAAAGCGCAACAGCTCCCGCACGATGGTCGAACTGACGTGTGTCAACTCGGGCTCGGTAAATAAAATGATGGTCTCCACCCCCGACAACTTGCGATTCACGTCGGCAATGGTCTTTTCATATTCAAAGTCGTTGATCGACCGGATTCCCCGCAGGATAAACCCGGCGTGGCACTGCTTGGCCAGGTCGATGGTGAGGCAATCGTAGGCCAGCACCCGCACCCGGGGATTGTCGTGGAAAAATTTGCGCAGCATGTCGAGCCGCTGCTCCACGGTGAAATAGGTACGCTTCGCATCGTTGATACCGATGGCGATTACCACTTCGTCGAGCAGTTCGAGACCCCGGTTCACAATCGACAGGTGGCCGATGGTAAAGGGGTCGAAGGTTCCGGGAAATACGGCAATGCGTTTAGACGAGATTGGTGTCATCTTCTATAACCAGATTTTGTATGATAAAATTTTGCCGCTCCATGGTGTTCTTGCCCATGTAGAATTCGAGCAGGTCCTTCACCAGGTCTTCCTTGCGCAGCGACACCCGGTCGAGGCGCATGTCGGGCCCGATAAACTGACGGAACTCGTCGGGCGAGATTTCGCCCAATCCCTTGAAGCGGGTCACCTCGGGATTGGCACCGCACTTTTCGATGGCGGCGATGCGCTCCTCGTCGGTATAGCAATAGTAGGTCTCCTTCTTGTTGCGCACCCGGAAGAGCGGGGTCTGCAAGATATAGACGTGCCCCTTCTTGATCAGGTCGGGGAAGAACTGCAAGAGGAAGGTTATCATCAGCAGCCTGATGTGCATGCCGTCGACATCGGCATCGGTGGCGATAATCACCTTGTTGTAGCGGAGCCCCTCGATGCCGTCCTCGATGTTGAGAGCGGCCTGCAACAGATTGAACTCCTCGTTTTCATAGACCACCTTCTGTGTGAGTCCATAGGTGTTCAGCGGCTTACCCCGCAGGGAGAAGACGGCCTGCGTCTCTACATTACGAATCTTGGTAATCGAACCGCTGGCCGAGTCGCCCTCGGTAATGAATATGCAACTCTCGTCCTGGCGGTCGCCCTTCGTGTCGTTGTAGTGTATGCGGCAATCGCGCAACTTGCGGTTGTTCAGGTTGGCCTTCTTGGCCCGTTCGCGAGCCAGTTTCGTTACCCCGGCAATGGCTTTACGCTCCTTCTCCGAGGCCAATATCTTCTTCAACATCACCTCGGCCACATCGCCATGCTTGTGCAGATAGTTGTCCAGCTCCTTCTTCATGAAGTCGCCGATGAACTTGGCAATCGTAGGACCCTCGGGACCCATATCCTTCGAGCCCAGCTTGGTCTTGGTCTGCGACTCGAAGACCGGCTCTTCCACCTTGATGCTGATGGCGGCCACCATACCGTTGCGAATATCGGTGTACTCGAAGTTCTTGGCATAGAACTCCTTGATGGTGCGCGAGGCCGACTCTCTGAACGCCGTCAGGTGGGTACCGCCCTGGGTGGTATGTTGTCCGTTGACAAACGAATAGTACTCTTCACCATACTGGTTGCCGTGTGTGATGACCACTTCGATGTCGGTGCCCGACAGATGTATGATGGGGTAGAGCGGCTCGGTGGTCATGTTCTCGTTGAGCAGGTCGACCAGACCGTTGCGGGAGTGGAACTTGCGGCCGTTCAGCAAAATGGTGAGGCCGGTGTTCAGGAAGACATAGTTTTTGAGCAGGGGCTCGATGAACTCCTCGCGATAGGCATAGTTCTTGAAAATCGTGCCATCGGGGGCAAACTGCACCAACGTGCCGTTGGGCTCGTCGGTGGGGGTGAGGCCGCTCTCGGTGATGACCTCGCCGCAGGCATAGCTCACCGAGTTGCTCATGCCGTCGCGATAGGACTGTATGAAGAAGCTCGACGACAAGGCATTCACCGCCTTAATACCCACGCCGTTCAGTCCCACCGATTTCTTGAAGGCCTTGGAGTCGTACTTGCCGCCGGTGTTCATCTTCGACGACACGTCTCTCACCTTGTCGAGCGGAATACCCCGCCCGTAGTCTCTCACCGAGACCACCTCGCTCGAAATCTCGACAACAATCTGTTTGCCGAAGCCCATCATGTGCTCGTCGAGCGCATTGTCGAGAACCTCCTTCAACAGCACGTAGATACCGTCGTCGGCGTGCGAGCCGTCGCCCAGCTTTCCGATGTACATACCGGGCCGGCGGCGGATATGCTCCTTCCAGTCGAGAGTCTTGATGGCGTCGGAGCCATACTCAAAGTCTGTATTTTCCAGTGTATTTTCTGCCATAAAGTTTCCATTCCGCCGATTCTATCTGTACCGGCTTTCCTTACAAAGATAACGCTAAAAAGAGAGTAAAAAAAGAATAACTCCCTTTTTACGACCTTTTTAAGAAATAAAACGAAGCCCGGCAGGGCTTTACGCGGCTGTCGGGCTTTGTGAAATTCGTTTTTCCGTGCGGCGGGACTACTCCTCGACCAGGGCAAAGTCGAGCTGCTTGCGCTCGAGATTGGCCCGGGCCACCTTGATGCGAATCGGGTCACCCAGCCGGTAGATGCGATGCTTGCGGCGCCCCATCAGGCAGTAGTTCTTCTCGTCGAACTCGTAGTAGTCGTCTTCGAGGTCGCGAATGGGTACCAGCCCCTCGCACTTGTTCTCGTTAATTTCGACATAGAGGCCCCACTCGGTAATGCCCGAGATGACTCCGTCGTACTCCTGTCCCAGCCGTTCGCTCATATACTCGACCTGCTTGTACTTGATCGAGGCGCGCTCGGCGTTGGCAGCCAGTTGCTCCATGTCCGAGGCGTGTTCGCACTCGTCCTCCAACGTGTGCACATTGACGCTGCGCCCTCCGGCCATATAGCGTTCGAGCAACCGGTGTACCATCAAGTCGGGGTACCGGCGTATGGGCGAGGTAAAGTGGGTATAGTAGTCAAAGGCCAGACCATAGTGGCCGATGTTGACGGTCGTATAGACGGCCTTGGCCATGGCGCGTATGGCAACGGTCTCGACCAGATTCTCCTCGGGACGTCCCTGCACCTTGGCCAACAGGTTGTTGATGCCTTTCGACAGATCGCTCTTGCTGCCCTCGGTCTTGATTTTGTAACCGAAGCGGGTTATGAAAGCGGCAAACAGCGACATCTTGTCGGGGTCGGGGGTATCGTGTACCCGGTAGACGAAGGCCTTGGGTTTGCGCCCGTTTGCGGGTTTGCCCACAAACTCGGCCACCGTGCGGTTGGCCAGCAGCATGAACTCCTCGATGAGTTTGTTGGCCTCTTTCGATACCTTGAAGTAAACGCCGATGGGCTTGCCGTTTTCGTCGATGTCGAACTTCACCTCGTGGCGGTCGAAGTTGATTGACCCATGTTCAAACCGACGTTTGCGCAGCTTCTGTGCCAGGTCGTTCAAGGCGAGTATCTCGTCCTTGAAATCGCCCTCGCCGGTCTCGATGACGGCTTGTGCCTCTTCGTAGGCAAAGCGGCGATTCGAACGGATTACGGTGCGGGCAATGTGCGACTTCTTCACCTCGGCATTGTCGTTCAACTCGAAGATGCACGAGAAGGTGAGTTTGTCTTCATCGGGACGCAGCGAGCAGACGTCGTTGCACAACCGCTCGGGCAACATGGGTACCACCCGGTCTACCAGATAGACCGACGTGCCGCGGTTCTCGGCCTCCTTGTCGATGATGCTGCCGGGCTTCACATAGTAGCTCACGTCGGCAATGTGCACACCTACCTCCCAATGACCGTTGTCGAGACGACGAATCGAGAGGGCGTCGTCAAAGTCCTTGGCATCTTTCGGGTCGATGGTAAAGGTGGTTACCGACCGGAAATCCTCGCGGGCGGCAATCTCGGCGGGGGTAATGGTATCGGGTATCTTGTCGGCCGCCTTCTCCACAGCCTCGGGATAGCGGTAGGGCAACCCGAACTCGGCCAAGATGGCGTGAATCTCGGTATTGTTCTCGCCGGCCGGGCCCAAGATGTCGACGACCTCGCCATAGGGGTTACGGGCACGGTCGGGCCACTCGGTGATGCGCACCACCGCCTTGTCGCCCGTCTTGCCCCCTTTGAGGGCATTCTTGGGAATGAATATGTCGTTGGCCAACACCTTGTTGTCGGTGAGCAGGAAGGCAAAATGTTTCTGCACTTCGAGGGTGCCCACAAAGGTCTGGGGATTCTTCTCGATAATCTCGACCACCTCGCCCTCGGCATCGTGCCCCTTGCGCTTGGCATAGACCAGCGCACGCACCTTGTCGCCGTCCATGGCGTGCATCGAATTGCGCTCGGCGATGAATATCGACTGCTCGTCGTCGGTAATCACATGATTCTTACCGTTGGAACGGCGTTCAAAGCGACCTATCACCTCGGTACCCCGACTGTTGGCCTTGTATTTGCCCGGCGAGACCTCGATCAGGAAATCCTGTTCGGCCATGCCTTCGAGCAACTGGAACACCATCTGTTTCTGGGGCGTAGTCGTTGCCCCCACCCCATGCGCGACCTGTTTGTAATTAAACGCCCGCTTTCTGTCCTGATTGAAGAACTCGACCATCTTGGCCAGCATATCTTCCTTTTTGATTCGCTTGGAATCTTTCTTCTTCGTCTGTTTCATGTTATAGGGGTTTAATCTTTGCCATATACAAAGATAGCGAAAGTCGAATGCAGAAAAACAAGCTCGCTTGATTTTTATGCTGAGACGCCTCCTATCTCCTACAAAGATAATGAAAGTGTGCGCAGAAACAAATAAAATTCGATTTCATTCGGGTGACACGCGCCTTATGGGAGGGAAAATGCGACTTATGTCACAACCCCGGCTCCCGTCTCGGCCCACGGTCCTCGTACGGCTACCCCCGGGCCCTGCCTGTCAGAAGAGCGACAGCACCCCGAAGGCCATACCCAGATAGAGGAAGAGAGTGATAACCGACCAGGCGAAACGGGCCTTGACAAACGGTTCGCCGGTCGACTTGCAGCGGGCGGGATAGCGCAGGATTCCGGCCACGGGCCCCACGAAACAGACAGCCATGGCCGTTTGCAGCCAGGTCAGGTCGAAATAGACGCCGACCAAAAACAGCACGAAAATGAAAAAGGCCACCAACTCCATGTAGCCGAGACTGTTCAACGCTTTCCGTTCCATCGCGTTTCTTCTGGGTTTAAGGCGGGGCATACCCCCGGCCGGGTTTTACACGCTATTTAACGTGAGTTCGATATAAAGATTGAAATTATCAGTTTGAAAATTAGGAACATAGCGATAAAAGCATTAAATTTATAGTGCTCAATTATAACATTTAAGCGACTACCACTATGTTCTCAGAGGCTAAAGTTACGGAGATTTTTTGTATGGCGGATGATTTTTGCAAGGAATTTGCCAAAACACAGGAAAAATATATGGTTGAAGACAAGAATCATAAGCATCGGAATAAGCCGAACCGGATGAGTGATGCGGAAATCATGGTCATCCTAGTCCTGTTCCACTCGGGAGGCTTCAGATGTTTCAAGCATTACTACAAAGAATATGTATGCAAACATCTGACGCATCTCTTTCCCAGACGTGTGTCCTATAACCGTTTTGTAGAACTGGAAAAGGAAGTCCTGCTGCAGCTGACCATTTTCATCAAGGAAGTCCTGTTGGGTACTTGTACCGGTATCAGCTTTGTGGATTCCACACCGCTGCGTGTATGCCGAAACCAACGCATATTGATTCACAAGACTTTTAAGGGTCTCGCCGAACGTGGAAAATGCTCCATGGGATGGTTCTTCGGGTTTAAGCTTCACCTGATCATCAACGATAAGGGTGAAATTCTCAATTTCATGTTTACTCCGGGAAATGTGGATGACCGTGAACCGCTGAAACAGACAAAGTTCCTGAAGAACATCAAGGGCAAACTGTGTGCGGACAAGGGGTATATCGGGCAAACCTTGTTCGAGAACCTATTTCTTAACGGCATACAGTTGATAACCAAAGTGAAGAACAACATGAAGAACTCCCTGATGAGCATAGCGGACAAAATCCTGCTGAGAAAACGTGCTTTGATTGAAACAGTCAATGACGAGTTAAAGAACATCGCCCAGATTGAACACTCCAGACACCGTTCCTTCAATAACTTTATTGCCAACTCGCTCTCTGCCATAGCTGCATACTGCTTCTTTGAAAAGAAGCCCGCCATTGACGTACGTTTTGTCAAAGACGGACAACTCACGATGTTTTAATTTATATCGAACTCACGTTATTTAAACAACGTCAGCCCGATAGGAGACCGGGCTGACTGGGATATTTTCATGCTGTATCAAGCATCGATATTGGCATAGGTGGCATTGGCCTCGATGAACTCGCGACGCGGACCTACGTCCTCGCCCATGAGCATCGAGAAGATGCGGTCGGCCTCGGCCGCATTGTCGATGGTCACCTGTTTGAGAATACGGTTCTCGGGGTCCATCGTGGTCTCCCACAACTGATGGGGGTTCATCTCACCCAAACCTTTGTACCGCTGGGTCTCCATCAACTGCTCGTTGCCGTCGCAGTATTTCACGCAGAACTGGTCTTTCTGCTGGTCGGTCCAGCAATACTCTTCGGCTTTGCCCCGCTTGCTCTTGCACTTGTAGAGCGGCGGCGTGGCCAGATAGACGTAGCCCTGCTCGAGCAGCGGACGCATGCGGCGGAAGAAGAAGGTGAGCAACAGGGTGGCGATGTGGGCACCGTCGACATCGGCATCGGTCATGATGATGATCTTGTGGTAGCGCAACTTCTCGATATTGGCCTCCTTGGAATCTTCGGCCGTACCGATGGTGACACCCAAAGCCTTGAACATGTTACTGATTTCCTGGCTCTCGAAGACCTTGTGGTCCATGGCCTTCTCGACATTCAGAATCTTACCGCGCAACGGCAGAATGGCCTGGAACATACGGTCGCGACCCTGCTTGGCCGAACCACCGGCCGAATCACCCTCGACAAGGAAGATTTCGCACTCCTCGGGGTTGCGCGACGAACAGTCGGCCAACTTGCCGGGAAGTCCGCCTCCCGAGAGGGGCGACTTGCGTTGTACCAGCTCCCGAGCCTTGCGGGCGGCATGGCGGGCCGTAGCGGCGATAATCACCTTCTCGACAATGGCTTTGGCCTGAGCGGGGTGCTCTTCGAGGTAGTTGGCCAACGCTTCGCTCACGGCGGTATCGACGGCACCGATTACCTCGCTGTTACCCAGCTTGGTCTTGGTCTGCCCCTCGAACTGGGGCTCCATCACCTTCACCGAGATAACGGCGGTGAGGCCTTCGCGGAAGTCGTCGCTGCTGATTTCGACCTTCACCTTGTCGAGCATCTTGGAGTCCTCGGCATATTTTTTCAACGTGCGGGTCAAACCACGACGGAAACCGGTGAGGTGCGTACCGCCCTCGATGGTGTTGATATTGTTTACATAGGAATAGACATTCTCGTTGTAGGTCGTGTTGTAGGTCATGGCGACCTCGACGGGTACTCCCTGACGCTCGGTCGAGATGTGTATCACGTCGTCGATCAGGTGCTCCTTGTTGGAGTCAATGTAGCGAACAAACTCCATCAGACCGTCTTTCGAGAAGAAGACGTCTTTGCGGGGCTCGCCGTTCTCGTTCTTCACCCGAAGGTCGGTAAGCGTAAGCGTGATGCCGGCATTCAGGAAGGCCAGGTCGCGCAACCGATGGGCCAGAATATCGTAGTCGTAAACGGTCGTCGTGAAGATAGAGGGATCAGGGTGGAAGATGATGGTCGTACCCGTCTCATTGGTTTCGCCTATTACTTCGACGCCGTGCAGCGGTTTTCCATAGGCAAACTCCTGCATGTACACCTTGCCGTCGCGGCGAATCTCGGCACGCAGATAGGTCGACAGGGCATTCACACACGACACACCTACACCGTGCAGACCGCCCGACACTTTGTAAGAGCCTTTATCAAATTTACCACCGGCGTGCAGCACCGTAAGTACCACTTCGAGAGCCGACTTGTGCTCCTTCTCGTGCATGTCGACCGGGATACCCCGACCGTTGTCGACAACCTTTATCGAGTTGTCTTCGTTGATATATACCTCGATGTGAGAGGCATAACCGGCCATGGCCTCGTCGATTGAGTTGTCGACTACCTCATATACCAGGTGATGCAAACCTTTGACGCCAATGTCGCCAATGTACATGGCGGGACGTTTACGAACGGCTTCGAGCCCTTCGAGTACCTGAATACTATCGGCTGAATAAGTTTTGTTTTCTGTTCCTTCTGACATATTATCCAAATCTTTTTGTTTGTATGGGTTGCCTTCCCTCCAACCGGATTGCAGCCCCGGTTTTCTGCGGGGAAATGCTCAGAGAGCGACCCAAAAGGCCGTCTCTCCACGAACAAACAAAAATACACAAAAAAGTTGGAACAGCGAAATATCGAGCCAAGAAATCACACTCCGCAAACCCTGATTTCGGCACGCGGGAACAACAGGCAATCGCCATACGCCCAACCCACTACCCAAGAGACTTCTATCTGAGATTTCAACCGATTCAAGGACTCTTGACCTACAAACACAAAGCACGGGGAAAGAGTATGGTATCTCCCCCCGTGCTTCTCGTAAAGATATGATGTAATTACAAATTATTCAATTCATTATAGGTCTGATTCACGGCATTCTGCAAATAGAGTTGCTTGCAGAAAACAACCAGATACATAATTCCCAGCGTGAGCCAGCCCAACAGGAACAGGGTGAGCAGATAGGTCGAAACCTGCAACCCCTCGGGTTTACCATTCCGAGACAGATACCCGTTGCAACGGTTTATCCACATGCACCACCACACAATGCCATAAATACCCAAGGTAATGACGGTCAGAAGGATATACACCACCAAACCCGAGGTTTTCTTTCCATCGTCCTTGCAAACGAGGTTGGTCTCCTTTGCAAAAGCATGAATTAAATACCATTGATAAAATCCCAACGTAACAATGGTCAACAAGATAGTCAACCAAAAGCCACGATTTGTCGTTAATTTTTCCATATGACAAATTTAAAATAATTAAGCCCCACTCTTTCGACTTCGCGAGTGTCTTGTCCCCTTTTACACAGTTATGGCTCTGCTTGTTTTTGATTAGTTATAATGTTACGAATTCAATCTGTCCCCACCATCAATGGTGTTAATTCACAAGTGCAACAATAAATATTGTTTCACTTTTGCAAAAATAGTCAAAAGTCATTAACAGCCAAATTTATTCCCGACATAATTAAAAAAAATATTTCGTCCCCTTTTTTCCATTACGATCAAATATCAGCATACAAAAAAGGTGCGACAGTTATTCCTGTCGCACCTTCGAGTAGCCCATAGGAGAATCGAACTCCTCTTTCAAGAATGAAAATCTTGCGTCCTAGCCGATAGACGAATGGGCCGTACCTGTGACCTGCGGAGCGTTTTTCACCACCCCTGCCGATATTTCAATCTCTACGAAATTACAGTTTGTTGACGTGAAGAGCCAGTTTCGATTTCAAGTTGGCAGCTTTGTTTTTGTGGATCACATTTTTCTTAGCCAGCTTGTCCAACATCGAGCTCACTTTTACATACAAAGCGGCGGCCTCTTCTTTCACAGTAGTAGCGCGCAATTTACGAACGGCGTTACGAGCAGTTTTTGCGTAGTAACGGTTACGCAAATTTCTCACTTGTGTTTGTCTGATTCTTTTTTCCGACGATTTATGATTTGCCATCTCAATAGTCTCCTAATTATTTTATTTTTAATTCGTAGCCCATAGGAGAATCGAACTCCTCTTTCAAGAATGAAAATCTTGCGTCCTAGCCGATAGACGAATGGGCCCTTGATAAAAATGCGCCTTAGATATATAAAGTAAGGCGCCCTTTCCAAATGCGAGTGCAAATATAGAGCGGTTTTTTGAATTGGCAAAATTTTTCCCTAAAAATCTTTCATTTACCCCTTTCTGAGCCTTATTTCGAGTAACCTCTGCCCCGGGAACATATCCCCGACCGGTCATGCCCAGGACAAGAGGTAACTACAAAACGAGGAGCCGTTAAGCAGGTAGGCTGCTGCCAGCGACCTCAAAAACCGACTTGCCTTTGCTGCTCGGCATTGTAGTGGTCACCCACCACAGGGATTGCCGCCACGGCTGCTTCGAGAGCCTGCCAGTCGGCTGCCGGGAGTGAAAAATCCAACGTACGCATGTTCTCTTCGAGGTGCGACAGCTTCGTCGTGCCCGGTATCGGGACTATCCACGGCACCTGGTGCAACAGCCACCCCAGCGCCACCTGCGCCGAGGTCATGCCGCGGGTGCGGCCGAATTCCTGCAACACATTGACAATGCGCAGATTGGCCCGAATTGCTTCGGGCTGAAAACGGGGGAGCGTTGGTCTATTGTCATTATGCTCATCGAAAACGGTATACTCGTTGATGCAACCTCCCAGGAATCCCCGGTTCATGGGGCTGTAAGGCACAAACCCGATACCCAGTTCGCCGCAAGTATCCAACACTCCGTTCTCCTCGACAGCCCGGTGCATGAGGTGATATTCGCTCTGCACAGCGGTGAGCGGCTGCACGGCATGTGCCTTGCGAATGGTCTCGGCACCAACCTCGCACAAACCCCACCGAAGTACCTTGCCCTCACGGATCAAATCGCCGAGTGTCCCCGCCACCTCTTCGACAGGTACTTGCGGGTCAAATCGATGTTGATAGAAGAGGGGTATTGCGTCGATACGCAACCGTCGCAACGACTCTTCGCAATAGCGGCGAATCGTAGCCGGCCGGCTGTCTTGCCGGCCGGTTGCCCTACCGTCGACGACTTCGTGACCAAACTTGGTCGTGACACAAATGTGGTCGCCGAATGCCGAAAGAGCCTCACCGGCCAATCGCTCGTTGCTCCACGGCCCGTAAATAATTGCGGTATCGAAGAGGGTAACCCCGCGCTCGACCGCCTCGTGCAACAGGGCAATACACTCGCGCTTCCCGGGGTGTTGGCTGCGGTTGTAGGTCATACCCATCACCCCGAATCCAAGGGCCGAAACCTCCATGGCGGCCGCCCCGCTACCTAACACCCGTCGGGCCGTTATGACGACACCCCGGGCTGCCGGAGTCTGGTTGCCGGTCGACTTGCTTGCTGCCGGAGTATTACCTCCCCACACGCGATTCAATCCCGAGGGTAGCGCCAGTGCTGCCCCTGCCACAGCCGCCTGCTTGAAAAAGCGACGGCGGCTCAACGATTGATTCCGATTCTCATTTTTCATCACAACCTCTCTCTTAATGAATCGAAAATGCACCGTCGACCAGCAACGCATGCCCGTCGACAAAACTGGCTTCACTGGAACAGAGCCACAGCACGGCATGGGCTATCTCCTCGGGGCGCCCCATGCGGCCGGCCGGAATGTCGCGCACCAGTTCTTGTTCCAAAGCAGGATTCCGGCGCAACAGCTCGTCGGCCATGGGGGTTCTGATGACACCGGGACACACGGCATTGATGCGTATTCCCCGGGCGGCATAGTCGATGGCCGCCGTGCGGGTGAGACCTATCACCGCATGTTTGCAGGCAATATAGGCCGCCTGCCCGGGAAATCCCGTAACACCACCTTGCGACGAGGTGTTGACAATCGCACCACCTCCTTGTTTGAGCATCTGGCGTATTTCATAACGCATGCAGTTCCACACGCCTTTCAAATCGACGGCCACCGTGCGGTCAAACTCCTCGTCGGTAATCTCGGCCATGGGCCGTTGCGGAGTCTGTATCCCGGCATTGTTATGTGCCGCATCGAGTCGGCCATAGGTAGCCACAATCCACTCGACCATCGCCTCTACTGCACGAGTATCTGAAACATCACAGCAATAGGGCACAGCCGCATAACCAGCCTGAACCAACCGGGCAGCCTGGTCAACAGGCTCGTGAATATCGGCCATGACTACAACAGCTCCCGCACAGGCAAACGCCTCGGCACAAGCCAGCCCGATACCGGCAGCCGCCCCGGTAACCAACACTACTTTTCCTTGCATCGTTTCCATAATAACTTTGATTTGGTGTTATGCAAAGATAAAAATCGAGCCTTGCAGCGGGTTTGTTGCAAGGCTCAATCTATTTGACTGAGAAGCTCACTTTGCCGATGGTGGGACTCCGTAAACCTCTTTATAGGCTCTGGAAAAGTGGGCCAGATTCTTGAAGCCCACCTCGTAGCAGACGTCGGTAATGCGATGGTTCCCGCCCTGAATCAGGTCGTGGGCGGCGGCCAGCCGCCGACGGATAATCCACTTTTGTGGAGTGAGATCGCTCACCTTGGCAAAATCGCGCTTGAAGGTAGCCAGGCTGCGCCCCGTGTAGCTGGCAATCTCGCTCAACGAAAGGTCAAACATGTAGTTTTCGTTCAGATAATCGAGGATATCGATTTTCCACGGCTCGACAAAATCGAACAGCGTGGCATACAGACTGCTGTCGGTGTGCAGCAGTACATACACACCCTCGATCATTTTCAGTTTCAGAATCTCCTCCGAGGGTTTCTCCTCCGCTTCAAAATAGGGGATAACCGACTCGAACAGCGAGCGCACATCGGCCCGATCGCGTGGCAACAACCACAGACTTGTCTTCTCCTGGCGACTCTCGGCGGGAATCTCCTTGGGGTCTAACCGCTGCTGATAAAACTCCCTGAGAAAAGCCTTTGAGAATCTCAAAGTAATCGAGTGATAAGGCTCGTCACCTACGATGCGCTTTTGCAGCCACATGCGGTTATCACGACGCATAAAGGCGCAATCGCCGGCACGCAGCACGGTACGTCGTCCCCGTTCCTCGATCTCCAACTCCCCCGAGCGCAGATAGATGAGCGTGTGATCTCGGTTTTCATGGGCACAACCGCGGTCATCGGTAAAATAACTCGCAATAAGCACATTCGAGCAATCAAAAACTTCCAACCGTTCCATACCATTTCTTTACGTTTCCGTTACAAATATAAGCCCTTATTCCAGAGACCCCTTTGCTGTGAGGCTCTTTTATCATTTTGCTACAAAAACTGTGGGAAAAACCTGAGGTTTGGGGTTATCTACTTTACCTGAAAAAAGCTATTTTTGCAGGAAAACTTTACGATTCGATGCTGCAAAAAACATTAGGTATCGTCTTACACCTCATTCCCTATAACGACAAGGTGGCCGTGGCACACCTCTACACCCGCGAGTATGGGCGCACCTCTTTTCTGTTCCCTCAGGGAAACGGTAGGAAGGCTCGCATGTACCGTCCGCTCTTCATGCCCTTCTCGATTCTCGAACTAGACATCGACTACCGCAACACCCGCGAGATTCAGAAGATTGTCGAGGCCCGCACCGTGCTCCCCCTGCAAAACATCTATACCGACCCGGTGAAAAATGCCGAAACGCTGTTTCTGGCCGAGATGCTGGGACAGACACTCAAAGAGCCCGAACCCAATCCGCAGCTCTTCGCCTTTGTGGCACAGGCCATTCAGGTACTCAACCTCATCGACGAGGGGAAGGCCAACTTTCACCTCTGCTTCCTGCTACAACTGTGCAGTTTCCTGGGGTTCAGTCCCAACATGGAGAGTTACCGCCCGGGCTACTGCTTCGACATGCTCAACGGGATATTTACCTCGACCCGCCCGCTGCATGCCTATGTGCTCGCTCCGCGCGAAGCCGAAATCTTCGCCCAGCT
Organism: Barnesiella viscericola DSM 18177; assembly: GCF_000512915.1. Classification (GTDB taxonomy): domain Bacteria; phylum Bacteroidota; class Bacteroidia; order Bacteroidales; family Barnesiellaceae; genus Barnesiella; species Barnesiella viscericola. The sequence continues at coordinate 1,928,646 of NZ_CP007034.1, read as the reverse complement.
CACCCGCATGGATTTCAACAACCTGCGCTACTTCCACTTCAACCGGGGCGAACGCAACGCCGTGCTCGACCGCATACTCACCTACTACCGCCTGCACCAGCCCGGCATTGGCGAACTGCGCTCGCCCGAAATATTGAAAGCCCTCTTCGACTAATCTCGCGCCAGGGGTTGACGAATACAAATATTTGTACTACTTTTGTCGGCTGAACGCCCTTGTAGTTCAATGGATAGAACGGAAGTTTCCTAAACTTTAAATCCGAGTTCGATTCTCGGCGGGGGTACAAAAAGGGCTGAACCGGTATATCGGTTCAGCCCTTTTTGTCGTGACGACCAAGCCAAGGCTCCCTCCACGAAGAACGCCCTGCCCGGCAGGGAGACAAAAAAAGGAATCCGAAAATTCGGATTCCTTTTTTTGTTATCTGAAACGCCTCTCTTATTTGGCAGCGGCAGCCTCCTTGGCAGCTTTCTTGGCCAAACCACGACGCTGTATTTCATAAGCGATGGGCGTAGCCACGAACAAGGTCGAGAACGTACCGATGATTACACCGAACAGCATGGCAAATGCAAAGCTACGAACCGACTCAGCACCCAACAAGAGGATACACAGCAACACGATAATCGTACTTTGTCCCGTATTGATTGTACGAGGCAACGTACTGTTCAAGGCGCTATTAATCGACGTTACCAAATCGCGCTTGGGATAGAGCGTTTTTTCCTCGCGAATACGGTCGAAGATTACCACCGTATCGTTCACCGAGTAACCGATAACCGTCAATACCGCAGCGACAAAGTTCTGATCGATTTCCATCGAGAAGGGCAAAACTCCATAAAGCAGCGAGTACAAGCCCACTACCGAGAAAGTGGTAAAGGCTACCGAAACCAGCGTACCCGCACTGAACGCGATGTTGCGGAATCGGAGCAAGATATACAGAGCCATCGCAATCAACGAGAAAAAGACTGCCCAATAGGCTCCCACCTTAATATCGTCGGCAATAGTCGGGCCTACCTTCTGGCGGCTCTGAATCATATTCTCGGAAAACTCTTCGTAGGTAGTATCGCCCAGCAGGCTCTTCATACCCTCGTAGAGTTTTGTTTCGATTTCACGGTCAACCTCCTCGCCGTTATCGGCAATACGGTAATTGGTCGAGATACGCACTTGATTGCTGCTCGTGATGGTGATTACCGACAACGAATGCCCTTCGAACGAAGGTTCAAGCATATTTTCGATTTCGAGCGGGCTTACCGGTTGTTCAAATCGAACCACGTAGTTACGGCCTCCCGAGAAATCGATACCTTGATTCATTCCACGAGTGAAGAACGAAACGACAAACACGGCTATTACGGCCAGAATGCAGATATAACCTATCTTGCGCAACCCTACGAAATTGATGTGGGTATCGGTGAGGAAATTACGCGAAATAGCCGTAGTGAAAGTCATATTATTGAATTTCCCGCGGTTCAGACCAGCCTCGAAAATGAGACGGGTGATAAAGATAGCCGTAAAGAACGAAGTAGCGATACCGATAATCAAGGTTGTGGCAAAGCCCAAGATGGGACCCGTTCCATAAATCAGCAGAATCACACCCGTGATGATAGAGGTCAAGTTCGAGTCGAAGATTGCCGAGAATGCATTCTTGTAACCATCGGCAACCGCCGATTTCATATTCTTACCCGCACGCAATTCTTCTTTGGTACGCTCGAAAATCAGCACGTTGGCATCGACCGCCATAGCCAAAGACAACACGATACCGGCAATACCCGAAAGGGTGAGCACGGCTTGCAGCGAGGCAAGAATACCCACAGTGAAGAAAAGGTTGCATATCACACCGAAGCTGGCAATAAGGCCCGGCGTCCAGCCGTACATGATAATCAAATAGGCCATCAGCAGCACCAAAGCGACCAAGAACGAAATCAATCCGTTTTGAATAGCCTCCTGGCCCAGCGAAGGACCGATGATGTCTTCTTGTACAATCGTTACAGAAGCTGCCATCTTACCCGATTTGAGCACATTGGCCAAGTCTTTGGCCTCTTCGGGAGAGAATCCGCCGGTAATCTGCGAGCTACCGCCCGTGATGGCTTGGTTCACATTGGGGAACGAATATACCTGGTTATCGAGCACGATGGCAATGGCGTTACCGATGTTGTCGCGGGTCAGTTTCTCCCACGTCTTGGCACCCTCGGCATTCATGGTCATGCTCACGACAGAACCTTGCAGTTTGTCGAAATCGTCACGAGCGTCGGTAATCACATCGCCACCCAGCGGGGCTTTGCCACCCTTGCCGGCCTTCAAGGCGATGAGCTGGTACATGGTCTGTTTCTCGTCGATGGGTTTCACCGTCCAGCGCAGGATAAGGTCGCTGGGCAGGATGTCGCGGGCAATCTTGCTCGACAACATGCTGTTTACGGCAGCCGTATCGTTTTTGTTCACAATACCGATTACCGGCGAACCGCCGTAGGCTTGTGTATAGTTCATCAGCGAAAGCAACGGATTCTGTTTGCGGAAACGAGCCATCATTTCGGCATCCGACTCCTCTTTCTGCAGTTTGGCTTTCAGCGACTGAGCGGTGCTGTCGCCCGTAGCGGCAGCGGCAGTAGCCGTCGTGTCGGTTGCAGCCGGTGCAGGTTCGGTAACGGGAGTCTCGGCAGCTACCGAGTCGGTAGCCTGGCTGGCATTGGCAGCAGCCAGAGCGTTGTTTACAGCATCGAGTTTGGCAATGAGCTGGTCGAGCTTATAAGTTTCCCAAAACTCGAGGTTTGCGCTACCTTGCAACAATTTTCTCACACGTTCGGGCTCTTTGATACCCGGCAATTCTATCGAGATAAGACCGTCTTTCTCCAACTTTTGGATATTGGGAGCAACCACGCCGAAGCGGTCGATACGCGTGCGCAATACATTATACGAGTTGTCTACCGCGCTGTTCAATTCGTTGCGCAAAACGGCAATTACCTCTTCGTTGGTCGAACGGGGCGTTATCTTATCTTTTAATTGGAAAGTACTGAAAATAGCCGACAATCGCACATTGGGATCGATTTTTCTGTATTCGTCGTAGAACGAAGCGATAAAATCGTTGTTCCCGGCTTGTGCAGCCTGTGCGGCAGCAATAGCCGCATTGAAATTGGGGTCGGGGTTGTTATTCGACAACGATTTGAGCACATCGGCCACCGAAATTTGCAGCATTACATTCATACCGCCTTTCAAGTCGAGGCCCAAACCTATTTCCATTTCACGGCATTGCTGATACGTATAATACCACCAAGACACCTTTTCCGTAGAGATAGAGTCGATATAATGTTTATACTTCGCCTCATCGCCGGCTGCATACTCTTTCGCTTTATTGTTGTAAATAGCTGTTACAACCGAAAACGAAATGTAAAACAAGCAGATAAGTGTAAGCAAAACCGCAATGACTCTAATAAATCCTTTGTTTTGCATGTGATTAGTACTTTATTTTTTTGTTTTAATTGATTTTCGTATTTTTATCAAGGTGCAAAGATATATTATTTTTTCACAGATGCCCAAAATTATTCGATTTATTTATTATTAGCGGTATTTTAGGGCATTAAAGGAAATAAGCGAAAGTTCTCGCATTTTTTTGTTGTATCTTTGCATAACGGTGCATGAGTTGTTCACGGCGCCTGCCAAGGGCCGGGCCGTAACGCGGGCGAGCAACCGCCCCGTTCTTTCGCTCCCGACCGTAGCGGCCACGCGGGCAGAACGATACCTGTTGGTTTCTACCGCCGTTTGCACTATCTTTATACCCGAAATTATGGAATCATGAACTCGAAACAACCCCATTCCAACACCATAGCCTACCGGCTCGCGGCTGCCTTGATTCTGGCGCTGTCGATATACTCCTGCGCCAATATGTCGAGGCCCGGCGGTGGACCCTACGATGTAACTCCCCCCAAGTTTGTCAAGAGTACCCCGGCTCCCGGTGAGCTGAACGTGTCGAAACAACGGGTCGAAATCGAATTCGACGAAATCATTCAGGTCGAGAGCCCCGGCGAGAAGGTGGTCGTATCGCCTCCGCAAAAGGATATGCCCGAGATTCGGGCCACGGGCCGCAAGGTGAGCATACTGCTCAAAGATTCGTTACTGCCCAATACCACCTACACCATCGACTTTTCCAACGCCATTGTCGACAACAACGAGAAAAACCCGTTGTATAACTTTGCCTATGCCTTCTCGACAGGGCCCAAAATCGACACGTTGCAGGTGTCGGGTATCCTGCTCAATGCCAGTGACCTGGAACCGATAACCGGCATGATGGTGGGACTGCACAGCAACCTTGACGACTCGGCTTTCCAAAAGTTGCCTTTGGAGCGCATTGCCAGCTCCGACGAACGGGGACACTTCACCATTCGCAACGTCGCACCCGGAAAATACCGCCTCTTTGCACTCAAAGACCTTAACCGCGACTACCGGTTTGACAACCCCTCGGAGGAGATTGCCTTCTTCGACTCCATCGTGGTGCCCACGGCCGATGTCAAACTGCATGTCGACACCCTGTGGAAAGACAGCGTCACCATCGACACCATCATCGAGTACAACCACACGCACTTCTATCCCAACGACATTCTGCTCACCTCGTTCAACGAGGGATTCCAGTCGCAATACCTCGACAAGGAGGAGCGCACCGACCGCCGCAAAATCAGCCTCTATTTCAAGGCTCCGGCCGATTCGCTGCCCCGGCTGAAACCGCTCAACTTCGAGGGCGACGACTGGGCGATTCTCGAACGGTCGGTCCACAACGATACCCTGCACTACTGGATCAAGGACTCGCTTATCTACAACATGGACACGCTGCTCTTTGCCGCCGAATACCTGCGCACCGACTCCCTGCGCCAACTGTCGCCCTACAACGACACCCTCAAATTTATCATGAGGAAACGTGTCAACAAATCGACGCCCAAGAAGGAGAAGAAGAAAGAGACCGACTCCATCGAGGCTCCCGAAATCAAGTTCCTGCAAATGACACCCAAGGCGAGCGGTAAACTCGACGTTTACAAATCGCTCGAATACACCTTTGCCGAACCGATCCAAAGCTACGACCGCTCCAAGATTCACCTTGAACAGAAGCGCGACACGCTATGGATTCCGATAGCCGACTCGCTGTTCAACTTCCAGCAAGACACCCTGGCCTTGCGCAACTACAAGCTCTCCTACAAATGGGCTCCGGGCGAGACCTACCGCGTGACGATGGACTCCATCGCCTTTACCAATATCTACGGGCTCTTTACCGACGACTATACCCAGGAGTTCACGGTCAAGGCGCTCGAAGAGTACTCCAACCTCTATCTGGCCATTACCGGGCCTACCGGCCCGGCTGTCGTCGAAATTCTCGACTCGAACGACAAACCTATCCGGTCGGCCCCGGTCGTCGACGGCGGGGCGGAGTTCATGTATCTCAACCCGGGCACCTACTATGCCCGTCTCTACATCGACCGCAACGAGAACGGCCAATACGATACCGGCAACTATGCCGAGAAACGTCAACCCGAAGAGGTGTCGTACTATCCTCAGGCCCTGGAACTGAAAGCCAACTGGGACGTTGAGCAGGATTGGGACATCTATGAAACGCCGGTCGATAAGCAAAAACCCGACAAGATCAAGAAAAACAAACCCAAACAGAAAGTCCGAAGATTCTGACTTCGCTAAAAACAGTTGATCCTATGCGTCACCTGTCTCTCATTTCTACCGCAACGACCCTGCGCAACCTGGTGCTGGCCGTCGCTCTACTCATCGGGAGTCTGCTCCCGGCAGCGACTTTACGGGCTCAAAATCTGCCGGGTGTACAGAACGAACGGCTCTCCTACGACATTATCTACCAACTGGGATTCCTCTGGAAACGGGCGGCTACCGCCACCCTGCAACTGACCGTCCGCCCCAACAGCTACCACTCGGTACTGACCGCACGCACCCTCCCCTTTGCCGACAACATATTCCGGGTGCGCGACACGCTCGTGGCCGACATGCACCGCAACCGAGCCCTCACGCCCATCTACTATGCCAAACTGGCCGACGAGGACCATACGTACCGCAAGGACGAGGTACACTACCTTTACAACGGCACGGCGACTACCGGCCAGATACGACTCTATCGGCCCAAGCGGAATGTGGTCGAGGATTACACCCTCACCGAACCCGGCTTCGTGTACGACATGCTCAGTGTCTTTTACGTCATTCGCGCCTTCGATTTCCGGGCAATGCACATGAACCAGCTTTATAAAACCAAAATCTTTTCGGGGAAGAGCCTCGAATACCTCCACATCGAATACCTGGGACAAGAGATTCTCAAACAGAACAAAAAGGAGTACAATACCTTCAAGGTGCGGCTCCATTTCTACAACTCGGCGGGCAAGAAGACCAGCGACAACATCTCGGCCTGGATCGGTACCGACTCCCGACGCATTCCGCTCAAAGTGGAGGGCAAGCTGGCTCTGGGATCGATGAAGGCAGTCTATACCGGCGATTGAGCCGACGACCCTCCCGGGGTGGTACCCGACGGCCCGTAATGCGACAGACTCTCGGCCAACCGCGCCGCCACCGCCTCGCGCAACGACCGGGGGGCCAGCACCTCGGCCTGCCAGAATCCCAACGCATAAATCTCCTGTACCAGATCGGGGGTAATCTTCACCCGGTAGCGGAATATCGAGTGGCTGTCGCTCCGCTCGCTCTCCACCTGACTCTCGTGCAACGGCAGCGTGCGCAGGTAGTTGGCCTGCAAGGCCGGTACCCGCAGCACCACCTCCTCGGCCGCTCCTTCGCCATGGGTAATGCCGAAACAGTCCTGGAAATAGTCGGCCGGGGCAAAACCCTCGGGATAGACAAAGGTGCGGTCGCTCAGTTCGAGCGAGGTGACCCGGTCGAGCGAGTAGGTCTTGATTCTCTGCTCGGTGACATTCAGCCCCACCATGTACCACCGTTGCCGGAAGAGCCGAACAAAATAGGGGGCTACCCACGTGCGGGTGCCCGTCGACCGGCGGAACGACCGGTAGGACAAGGAGACTATCCGGTTCTCTTTCATCGCCTCGAACACGATGCGCAGGAACTGCTGCCCCGAAGGGATATTCTCCAACACGATGCGCTCGCGCAGCTCCTGACTCTCGTCGAGCAGACTGTTGACCGCCAGTGTATTGAGCGCCCACACCCGGGCTCCGCTCCCCTGCAACGCCTCGGGGTCCTCGATGTAGTATTCGTAGGTCGAAGGGTCGCACTCGATGTTGACGTCGAACATCTCCTGTATCGCCTGCCGGTAATTCATGAAGGTGCGCCGTGCCATCGGCCGCCCCCCGGAATACTCGCTGCGCATCCACAGCTCGTCGATTTCGCGCCGGGTGAGCCGACCATATCGCTGCAACATGTCGATAAGCCACACATAGCGGTTGAAAAGTTCCTTTGCCATAGGTCTGTCGTTTTTCTCTTTCTCCCCAAAAATACGAATCCTGCCCGAAAATCCAACTCCTGCAACGACGATAATTGCACCCCGGCCTCTCTACCGGCCGGGTGTGTCGAGTGCCACCTGCCTGCATCTCGGCTCTCCCCGGTAAGCGCAACGCCCCTTTCCGTAACGGGAAAGGGGCGTTGACAATATCTCTGTGCAGGAGAGGAGGGGCGTTATTTCGTCGTCTTCCTGCGCACCGGTTTCTTCTTGGCGGGAGCCTTGTCGGCCTCTTCGATAATCTTCATGCAGTCGGCGAAAGAGAGAGAGGCAGGCTCGGTGCCTTTGGGCAGTTTGTAATTCTTTTTCTTGTAGGCGATGTAGGGCCCGAAACGGCCGTTGAGCAACTCGAGATCGGGGTCTTCGTCAAACTTCTTGATGAAGCGTTGCTTCTCTTCCTCGCGCTTGTGCTCGATAAGGGCTATCGCTTCGTCGAGGGTCACGCCTTGTGGGGTGTATTCCTTGGGCAGCGACACATACTTGCCGTCGTGGCGGATGTAGGGCCCGAAACGACCGATGCCTACGACTACCGTCTTGTCCTCGAAATCGCCCAGCGTACGGGGCAGGTCGAAGAGTTTCAAGGCTTCGTCAAGGGTTATGGTACTCATCGACTGACCCTTGAGCAGCGAGGCAAACAGGGGTTTCTCTTCGTCATCGGGGGTACCTATCTGTACCAGCGGCCCGAAACGGCCTATCTTCACCGACACGGGGCGTCCGCTCTTCGGGTCGGTACCCAACACGCGTTCGCCCACCTTGTGTTCCAGGCGCAGGGCCATGGCACTCTCGACCACGGGGTGGAACAGTTTGTAGAAGTGGTCTATCTCGTCGCTCCATTCCACCTTGCCCTCGGCAATCTCGTCGAACTGCTGCTCGACGTTGGCGGTGAAGTTGTAGTTGAGAATCTCGGGAAAATACTTGGTGAGGAAATCGTTCACCACCACACCGATGTCGGTGGGCAACAGTTTGCCTTTATCGGCACCGGTAACCTCGGTCTTCTCCACGGCGCGTATGTTGCCATCGCTCAGCGTGAGCAGGTGGTATTTGCGCTCGGTACCCTTGCGGTCGCCCTTCTCGACATACTCGCGCTGCTGAATCGTCGAGATGGTGGGGGCGTAGGTCGAAGGTCGACCGATACCCAACTCTTCGAGCTTGCGCACCAGACTGGCCTCGGTATAGCGGGCCGGAGCCTGCGAGAAGCGCTCGGTGGCCAATGCCGTCGACAGCGAGAGGGTCTCGCCCGGCTTCAAGGGGGGCAGCATCTTGTCGTTACCTTCGGTGTCGCCGTCGTCGTCGGTCGACTCCATGTAGACTTTCAGGAAACCGTCGAATTTCAGCACCTCGCCTACGGCTACGAAATACTCCTTACGGCCCGATATGGTGATGGTGGCCGTGGTCTTTTCCAACTCGGCATCGCTCATCTGCGAAGCAATCGTGCGTTTCCAGATCAGTTCATAGAGGCGTTTCTCCTGGGCCGACGAATTGATTTCGTGGTGGCTGATGTAGGTGGGACGAATGGCCTCGTGAGCCTCTTGCGCCCCCTTGGTGTGGGTATGATAGTTGCGGGTGTGCAGGTACCGCTCACCCAGCGTCTTGATAATTTCGTCTTTGGTGGTATTGAGGGCAAGCGACGAGAGGTTGACCGAGTCGGTACGCATGTAGGTGATGTGTCCGGCCTCGTAGAGTCGCTGGGCCACCATCATGGTCTGAGCCACCGAGAAGCCCAACTTACGGGCGGCCTCCTGCTGCAAGGTCGAGGTGGTGAAGGGAGCGGCCGGCGATTTCCTGGCCGGTTTCACCGTGACGTCGCCAATCGTGAATCGGGCCGTCTTACAAGCCTCCAACAGAGCCATCGCCTCGGCCTCGGTCTTCAACCTCTGGTTCAGCTCGGCTTTCAGCACCTCGCCGCCGGGCAAGTGGAACTCACCCACCACGCGATAGGCGGCCTCGGGCTTGAAGGCGGCAATTTCGCGCTCGCGCTCGACAATCAGCCGCACGGCCACCGACTGCACGCGACCGGCCGAGAGAGCCGGTTTCACCTTTTTCCACAGCACGGGCGAGAGCTCGAAACCCACAATGCGGTCGAGCACCCGACGGGCCTGCTGGGCATCGACCCGGTGCATGTCTATGTCGCGGGGATTGGCGATGGCATGCAGGATAGCATCTTTTGTAATCTCATGGAAAACGATACGTTTCGTCTTCTCGGGCTTCAACTTCAACACCTCGAACAGGTGCCAGGCAATAGCCTCTCCCTCACGGTCCTCATCGGAAGCCAGCCACACCATATCGGCTTTGGCCGCCTCTTCTTTGAGGGTCTCGACCAACTTTTTCTTGTCGGCCGGAATTTCGTAAATGGGTTTGTAATGATGAGCTATATCGATGCTGAAATCTTTCTTTTTCAAATCGCGGATATGTCCGTAGCTCGAGAGTACCTCGTAATCCTTTCCCAGGAATTTCTCTATCGTTTTAGCCTTTGCCGGAGACTCTACGATCACCAAATTTTTTGCCATACGCCAACTTTCGTTCAAATTTTGCGCAAAAATAGGAAATCGAATTGTAAAACAGAGCGTTTTTTACTTTTTTATTAAATAATGTATAACCACGGCTCTGTTCCACGAAGGCCCGACAGAGACGAATCTCAGAACTTGAAATCGACCCCGAACAGGAAGTTGATGCCTTGTGCCGGCATACCGTAGGCAATGTCGTATTTACGGTTCAACACATTGTCGGTGAGGCCGTAAAGCGAGAAGCACGGGGTGAAGGCATAGGAGGCTTTCACGTGCACGAGGTGCATGTCGGAGAGGGTACCCAACGCTCCGTACTTGCGCACGGCAGCAAACTGGTAGCCGGCTTCGAGCGAGAGCTTCTGCAACGGATTGTAACGCACCTTCATCTCGCCCTGCCACTGCGGCCGGTTGTACGATACAACCTGACCGCCGCCGGTCGTCGTCCAGCGACAATAGTCGACCCGGGCCGATGCCTCCCACAGGGAGCCATACCGGTATGCGAGGTCGAGCCCGGCCTTGAAGGCGTAGGCATCTATGCCCCAGAAGCGCGAAACGCCGGTCAGCTGGGCATCGTCGGTCTGCTCAGGAATCAGGAAGAGCACCCGCTTGCCTATCTCGTAGCCTCCCGAAAGGCCTATCGAGAAACCGCGCAGGGCATTGACCCGAAGCCCCAGCCGGACATCGAGCGGGATATAGCTGTTGTCGGCTACGGCCGAGGGGTTGAAATAGAGCGTATAGGCCGATACCCGATGCCAGGTATTCAGCTGCTTACCCCCGGTGAGCCAGGTGTAGAATTGCAGGTTGGGAACGATGGTCCAGTCGAATCGCACGTCGGGAGCAAAACGGAAGATGGTACCGTCGTTGAACGAGATGTCGGCTCTGACCCCGGCCGAGAGCGATACCCGGTCGTTGCGCCAGCTGTACCGGGGATTCAACGACAGCATGCCGTAGCCCGAAGCCGAGGGTAACTGACTGTAACCGATGTAGTCGAACGCGCCGTCGACCGTAATGTCGCTGCTTTTGTCGATGGGAGCCGTCAGGGCAAAGTCGGCCTCCACCCAATTCTCGGCCGCTCCCTTGTCGCCTTGCAGATAGCCGCGTCGGTAGCCGTAGCGATGGTAGGCCAGCGAGGCCCGGTAGTGTAACTGTGCCTCGGGATTGTTGGAGGCTATCTGGCTTTTGAGGAAGAAGCGGTTTATCTCCTGCCCGGGCGAGGCGATGCCCTGCACACCGGGGAATCGCAGGCCGTAGTAGTTGAACGAGTTGTAGCGATAGCCACCCCGTATGCCCAGGTCGAGCTTCTCGAAGGTGTGGCGATAGTCGGCTACGACCCGCTCTTCGAGCTGCCTCATCGTGCGGGAGGTTTCATAGCCGGGCAACTGCTGGTTATAGTCGACCGTGCCGCAGGTCGAGCGATGTTGCCACCACACGCCCAACTGGTCTTTCTCGCTCTGCAAGATGCGGTAACCGGCATTACCCGCCATGTTCCAGTAATTGCCCAGACCAAAATCGAAATAGCCCCGTTTGAGATTCTCCCGCGCCGGGTCGCCGAACCCGCCCGGGGGTAGCAGCACGGCACGGGCTTCGAGCGGAGCCGGCACCGTCCAGTCGCTGTACTGGATCGACTGCCGGGTAACGGTGGGCGCCTCGACCTCGGGGAGGGTGTTGATTTTCGAGGCATCGCGCACAATGGGCGTGAAATCTTTCTCTATGGTAACCTCCCGACGCAGGGAGTCGGCACTCTCCTGAGCCGACAGCACGAAGGGGACAATCAGTATCGTCAAAAAAGAAAACCGTTTCATACGTTACAGGTTTTGAATTGTTTTTACTCTGTTTTTCCCAAGCGGGCCAACCGCTCGTCGATGCGGGTCATGATATCGTCGTCACCGGCGGGATAGTTGTTGCGCAGACTTTGCAGATACTGCCGGGCCTGGAAATTCTCGCCCCGCTTCTCGTAGATGTCGGCCATGAGCAGGAAGCCCCGGGCCAACCAGTAGCTGTGGGGAGTGCCCTTGTCGATGAAGGCATTCAGGGTCTTCTCGGCATTGTTGAGCGCCTTGTTGTCGAACTGATACTGTGCCAGCAGATAGGCACTTTGGGCTCCGTATTCCGAGCGAGTATCCTGCGAAAGTTCCTGCCAGTCGGCCGCAGCCTTCTCGCCCTGCCCGGTGTGGGCATAGGCATCGGCCCGGTCGAAAAGCACCTCTTGCCGCAGGTCGGGCGAGAGCTTGCTCTCGCTCAACAGCCCCTCGGCGGCGGTCAGCACCAAGTCGTACTGCTGTTTGTTGCGGGCAATGCGCAATATGCCCACCCCGGCCGCCTGCTTGTTCTCGGTAGTGGTGGCCTTCTGTTCGAGCAACTTGAAACTTGCGAGCGCCTCATCGTAGCGGCCGTTCAGGTAGAGGATTTCGCACTTGCGGGCCAGAGCCTCCTCGGCAAATTCACCGTCGGGAGCGTGGGTTACCACATAGTCGAAGGCCGTGAGAGCCTTGTCATATTCCTTGGCGGCAAACGCAGCCTGCCCCACGTAGAAATTGGCCGGGGTGCGGAATGCCCCCGAGGGGTAGTTGCGCAGGTATCGTTCGAGCGAGGCCGCTCCCTTGCCGGTCATGTAGGTGCGCTCGGCCGCCATGTAGGAGAGCGAGTCGAGTTCGGCCACGGGAGCCTGCTCGGCCCGGCCCACGCTGTTGAGGTAGGCGGCATAGGCATCGACGGCATCTTGCTCGACATAGACCGATTTCAGGTCGGCTACGGCGATGCGGGCCTCCTCGCTGGTGGGATAGCGCTCGATTACCTGCTGGTAGGCGGCTATCGACTCGTCGGTCTGCCCGTTGTTGAAGTAGACCATACCCAGTTGCAGCCCACCCTTGCGGGCAATCGCACTCTGAGGATAGTCGGCCATCAGTTGCCGGTAGCTGGCTATGGCCTCGTTGTTGCGGTTGAGTATCGTGTAGGCCTGTCCCTTTTCAAACCAGGCATTGGGCAGATAGGCCGAACGGGGATACCGGGCGATGAGCTGGTCGAGCAGCTCGACCTTGCGTGCCTGGTCTTTCTGCAAGCCGGCCATGAACGCCTTCTGGAAGAGGGCATAGTCGCCACTGGCCGGATAAGTCTGCTGCGCCTGATCGTAATACTTTTCGGCATCGGCATACCGGCGGGCGTAGTAATAGCAATCGCCGGTGCGGGCATAGGCATCGGCCACCATGCGCTTGTCGGTCCCAGCCTGCGCCGAGAGGTAACGCGAGAAGCCGTCGAGAGCCTGCGCGAAATTGTGTTGCTTGAACTGGCAATAGGCCCAGTCGTACCAGGCCAGGGCATACATCTCGCTGCGCTTGTCCTTGCAGGCCGAGAGGAAGGCCGAGTAGTTGCGGGCAGCTGCGCCGTACTGCTCCTGACGGTATTGGCACTCGGCCAGCCAGAACGAAGACTTGGCCCGTATGTCGGCATCGTAGTTGCCCACGGCAACAGCCTGAGCGAAGAGCTGCCGGGCCTCGTCGATGCGGGCATTGGCAAAGGCCTCGGTACCCAACTGGAACAGAATGCGCTGCTTGGCCGCCAGTATCTTGCTGTCGGGGCGCTGGATCTTTTCAATCGAAGCCAGGGCCGACCGGTAGTTGCGGGTGGTCATGTAGACCTCGACCAGATAGTCGTTGATCTTGTCGGCGTAACGCGACTCGGGAAACTCGTTGAGGAACCGCTCGAATACCCCTACCGAATTGTCGAAGGGCGAGGCCGAACGGTCATAGAGGCAGAGGGCGTAGTTGTAGAGCGCCGTCTCGCGCACCTGCCGGTCATAGTCGCCCTGCGAGGCCATCTCGAAGGCCATGCGGGCATTGTTCTTGTCGCCAGCCCGCAGGTAGGCCTGCCCGATGTAAAGGTAGGCATTCTGCGACAGGGCATCGTCGATGCCGGTCACCCGCCCCAGGTAGTCGATGGCTTGGGCATCGTCGCCTTGCCGGTAGGCTATCACTCCCAAGGCATAGAGCGACGAACGCTGAGGGTCGCCGGTGCGTTGCAAATAGCGTTCGAGGTAGTCGGTAGCGGCCTGGTCGTCACCCTCCTGATAGGCACTCTCGCCGAGTAGCCGCAACAGTTCGGTATAGGCATCGGCATCGGAGGTCGGACGCGAAAGCAGCTCTTTCCCCTCGGTCAGCACCTGGGCAAAGCGCTTCTGCTTGAAGTAAATCTGCAACGTGTGCAGGCGGGCCGGATAACCATATCGGCTGTCGTCGACCACCTTGGCAAAGCCGCTCAACGCGGCACGGTCATCACCCTCGGTCATCTGTATGTAGGCCAGGTAAAAGGTGGAACCCTCTTTGTATTTGTTCTTCCCCAACAGAATCTGGAAGAGCGGTTTGGCCGCCGCGGTATCGCCCGTCTTCAAGAGCGAGCAGGCGGTGCGGTAGCCCCAGCGGTCCTCATCGTCGCCGGTGAGCAAACTCACATCGACCGAACGGTAGGCCTTCAACGCCCGGGCATACTCCTGCCGGGCGTAGTAATAGTCGGCCAGGGCCAATCGGGCTTGCAGGGTGTAGGCCGAAGCGGGATAGTCGCGCAGGAACTCGGTCAGCCGGGCCTCGGCCTGCGGCGAGTGGTTGCACGCTTCGGACCAGGCGATATACCAGTCGGCCGTCTCGCGCAGTTCGTGCGGCAGGTCACCCTCGCACGCCTCCTGCATCACGTCGGCACAACCCACGTAGTTCTTCTCCTCAAAGAGAGAGATACCCCTGTTTATCAAAGCCTGGTAATCGTCATAAGCCGGTACCCCCGGTTTGGCAGCCGAAAGTTGCCCCGCACACACGAGACCCAGGCATGCCACAATCGCTCGTTTCCTGAACATAGTTATTTCGTTTTAAGTTCCGAACTGTCTACCCATTTGTATAGTTTGTCCGACGGACGTATCTTCTCGTCAATCGGCATCGAAAAGCGGTCGCCCTTCACGGCCGTCTGCACCGGTTTCAGGTCGACCCGTATCTCCTCGACCTTGCGGAAGAGGGCGCCGGTCGTGGGGCCGGTAATGACCACCTCGTCGCCCACACTCAACGACCCGCTTTCGAGCAGAAACTCGGCCACCCCCAGGTTGGAGAAATATTTCACCCCCTTGCCTATGTAGACTTTGCGCTTGGTGGCTGCCGACCCGTAGTTGTGGGTCCACTCGCCCAACCGCTGCCCCAGGTAGTAACCATTCCAGAATCCCCGGTTGAAGACCGTCGCCAGTCGCTGGTCCCACCCGGCTATCTTCTCGTCGGTGAAGCTGCCGGCCAAACAGGCCTCGATGGCCTCGTTGTAGCACGACACGACGGTGCGCACATATTCGGGCCCGCGGGCGCGGCCCTCGATTTTGAACACCCGCACCCCGGCATCGATGAGTTTGTTGAGGAAGTGAATCGTCTTCAAATCCTTGGGCGACATGATGTAGGCGTTGTCCACTTCGAGCTCCTCGCCGGTCTCCTTGTCTTTCACTTCGTAGGAGCGACGGCAAATCTGCATGCAGGCTCCCCGGTTGGCCGAAGCGTTCATCTCGTGCAGACTCAGGTAGCACTTGCCCGAGACGGCCATGCACAGGGCGCCGTGACAGAACATCTCGATACGCACCGGTTCACCACCCGGACCCACGATGTGGTCGCGCTCGATGGCTTCGTGAATGCGGGACACCTGGTCGAGGTTCAACTCGCGGGCCAGCACCACGACGTCGGCAAAGCGGGCGTAGAATCGCAGGGCCTCGGTGTTCGAGATATTCAGCTGGGTGGACAGATGCACCTCCACCCCAATCTCGCGGGCATAGTTCATGGCCGCCACGTCGCTGGCGATGATGGCCGTGAGACCGGCCTCCTTGGCAGCATCGACGATGCGGTGCAACAGGTCTATGTCCTCGTCGTAAATCACGGTGTTGACCGTGAGATAGCTCTTGATGTGGTGCTCGTTGCAGATGCGCACAATCTCGTGCAGGTCGTCGATGGTAAAGTTGTTAGACGAGCGGGAGCGCATGTTGAGCCCCTCGATACCGAAGTAAATCGAGTCGGCCCCTCCCTGTATGGCGGCAGCCAGCGAGTCGTACGAACCCACGGGTGCCATAATTTCAAAATCGCTTCTCTTCATCATAAATCACTGTTATTTCCCGGTGATTATCTTTTTTATTTCGTTCAGTTTGTTCAGCGCCTCGACCGGCGTGAGGTTATTGATGTCGGCCCGCAGAATCTCGTCGCGCACCTGCGAGAGCACGGGGTCGTCGAGCTGGAAGAAGCTCAGCTGCACGCCACCGCGCGACGAGGCAATCTCGGCCGTAGGTTTGGCCATGCCCGTCTGCCGGTTCTCCGATTCGAGCTGTTTCAAGATTTGCGTAGCCCGCTTCACGATGCTCTGGGGCATACCGGCGAGCTTGGCCACATGGATACCGAAGCTGTGTTCGCTGCCGCCCCGCACCAGCTTGCGCAGGAATATCACCTTGTTGTCAATCTCCTTGACCGACACGTTGTAGTTGACGATGCGCTTGTAGGTGCGCTCCATCTCGTTGAGTTCGTGATAGTGGGTGGCAAACAGCGTCTTGGCCCGGGCCTTGGGGTGCTCGTGTATGTGCTCGACAATGGCCCAGGCAATGGAGATACCGTCGTAGGTACTGGTACCGCGGCCCAACTCGTCAAACAGCACGAGGCTGCGCTCCGACAGGTTGTTGAGGATATCGGCCGCCTCGGTCATCTCGACCATGAAGGTCGACTCGCCCAGCGAGATGTTGTCCGAGGCTCCCACCCGGGTGAATATCTTGTCGACAATGCCTATGCTGGCCGCCTCGGCGGGGACGAAACTGCCTATCTGCGCCATCAGCACGATGAGTGCCGTCTGCCGCAGCAGGGCCGACTTACCGGCCATGTTGGGCCCGGTAATCATCATGATCTGCTGCCGGTCGTTGTCGAGCTCCACACTGTTGCTGATGTAGCTCTCGCCCGGGGGCATCTGCTTCTCGATGACGGGGTGGCGCCCCTCCTTGATGTCGATGGTGAGCGAGTCGTTGATTTCGGGACGGATATAACGGTTCTCGACGGCCGACTTGACAAACGACAACAGGCAGTCGAGCCGGGCAATCAGGGTGGAGTCGAGCTGTATGGCCGGGATATATTCAGTGAGGGCCAGAATCAGGTCGTTGAAGAGTTGCGTTTCGAGGGAGAGTATCTTCTCCTCGGCCCCGAGGATCTTCTCTTCATACTCCTTCAACTCCTGGGTGATGTAGCGCTCGGCACTCACCAGGGTCTGTTTTCTCACCCAATCGGCCGGCACCTTATCCTTGTGGGTATTGCGCACCTCGATGTAATAGCCGAAGACGTTGTTGTAACCCACTTTCAGGCTGGGAATACCCGTGCGGTCGCTCTCGCGCTGCTGCACATGCAGCAGGTAGTCCTTGCCCGAGCTGGAAATCTCACGCAGGTCGTCGAGCTCGGCATTCACCCCCTTGCGGATAATGCCGCCCCGGTTGGCCAGGTTGGGGGCGTCGGGGACAATCTCGCGCTCGATGCGGTCGCGTATGCTCGCACAGCAGTTCAGTTGCTCGCCGATGCGTTGCAGCACCGGCTCGTCGCTCTGCTCACACACCGCCTTGATGGGCTCTATCGCCTGCAAGGCCACTTTGAGCTGCACCACCTCGCGGGGCGAGATGCGGCCCACGGCCACCTTCGAGATGAGCCGCTCCATGTCGCCTATCGTGTCGAGCTGCGGGTCGATGACCTCACGGGCCTCGGGGTGACGGAAAAAGAACTCCACCCCGTTGAGCCGGTCCTCGATGGGTTTCACATCTTTCAGCGGGAAGATAATCCACCGCCTGAGCATACGGGCTCCCATGGGGGTGACGGTGCGGTCGATGACATCGAGCAGGCTCTTGCCCCCCTCGTTCATGGGGGCGAGCAGTTCGAGACTGCGCACCGTGAACTTGTCGAGCCGCACATACCGCTCCTCTTCGATACGGGCCAGCGAGGTGATGTGGGCGATGTGCGTGTGCTGCGTGATGTCGAGGTAGTGCAGCAGCGACCCGGCCGCAATGATGGCACAGGGCATGTTGTGCACCCCGAATCCTTTGAGGTTCTTGGTCTCGAAATGGCGCAACAGCCGGTCGCGGGCAGCGTCCTCGGTATAGACCCAGTCGTCGAGCTCGAAGGTGAAAAAGCGATTGCCGAAATGCTCCTCGAAGAGCTTCCGTTTGGTCCGCTCGAAGAGTACCTCCTTGGGGGCGAAGTTGCCCAGCAGCTTGTCTACATAGTCATAGTCGCCCTCGGCCGCCAGAAACTCGCCGGTCGAGATATCGAGAAAGGCCACGCCCACCTTGTTGTTTTTCCCAAAGTGGACACCGCCCAGAAAGTTGTTCTCCTTATGGTCCAGTATATTGTCATTGATCGACACCCCGGGAGTCACCAGCTCGGTAATGCCCCGCTTCACCAGCTTCTTGGCCAGCTTGGGGTCTTCCAGCTGTTCGCAGATAGCCACCCGCTTGCCGGCCCGTACCAGTTTGGGCAGATAGGTGTCGAGCGCATGGTGCGGGAAACCGGCCAACTCGACATATTGTGCGGCGCCGTTTGCCCGGCGGGTAAGCGTAATACCCAGAATTTCAGATGCGACGATGGCATCGTCCGAAAAAGTTTCATAGAAATCGCCCACTCTGAAAAGCAGTATGGCATCGGGGTGCTGGGCCTTCATCTCGATGTACTGTTTCATCAGCGGGGTTTCAACAATTTCCTTGGCCACGATATATTTTTTATCTTCTTGTTTACGACTGTTTAAGAGAAACAAAGATAACGGTTTCGGCCGAATTTGTGAAATTAAAAAAATGTAAACGCCTTTTATCTTTTCCGAGGAAAGGATAAAAGGCGTTGAACTATTCGGGACAGGGAAATTGTCGGCCTATCGGCCACACACCGGAGTACAACCGTCCGGCAACAAGAGAGCGATGCAGGGCCGCGTCTCCCGCCTCACGCATCAATTGTACAGCCCGAAATTCGGGTGATTCGAGATGTACTCAATGCGGTCGGCAATCCATTGTTTTAGTTTCTCGACATTTTCCCGGAAGTGGAACGACCCCTCGGTTCTACCCGCTTCGGGGGCCCATACCACACCGTTCTCTATGGCCGAGGGCTCTATCTCGTCGGCATACTCGTCCATATATTCGAGCAGCGCCGGGAGCAGATTCTGCTTAAAATTGTCGAACTTCTGCTGGTAAAGCGTTCTGAATTCGGGTCTGGAACAGATTGTCTTTAAAAAAGGACCTCCGAATTGCTCGTATTGGAAAGTCTCCAACAGTGGCAGGGTAGCTACCTGATTCTCTACCCCGTCGTTATAGGTAAAACCCCAGTCGAAGTCCCAGATGGGACCGAAGTGATAAACATCGTCGAGACTGGCCTTGTAGAGGTAGACACTCTTGGGCCAGGCCGGCTCGCGGTTGCCACACACGTTATAGACAAGCATGTAGTTGACCAGCGACTCCATGTCGAGGCTGGTAGAGAGGTCCTCACCCATATAGACCTTACGTTCAAACTCGGTAAAATCGTCGCCCCAGGTGCTCAACAGAGATTCGGGGGTTACCCCTTTCAACTCGGCAATTTCGCTCAGGTCGGGGTCCTTGACCATCATCGGAAGGCTGTAATACATCGAGGTGAATTTGTAGGCTTCGTCGAAATTGGTATCCATCTCGAAGAGAATGCCGCTCTCCTCGTCGATGTCGACACTCGCGCCCGTGATGCCAATCTTCTCGGTAATGAAGTAGGCTCCCTTGAAAATGCCGTTGAAATAGACCCGAATGGGCTGGCAGTGGTTGGTGAAGGGCATATTCAACAGCTGCCCCATCTTCAAGGCCACGGCGTTTCTCATGAGGGTGCAGTCGATGTAGTTGGCAATCAGGGCGTAGCTCTTGGCTTTGGCCAAGCCGCAGATGGCAATCTTCTTGTCGAACTTCAACCGGTAGGGTTTCTTGGCATAATTCCACGTGCTGTTACCCCGACCCTTAATCGAAACGGCCGTGGGTTCCAGGTCGTCGACCACACCATTGCCGTCGATGCTGATCATGGCGTCGAGATAGAGTTCCTTGTTGTACAACTCGGTTAAGCCGGGATTATCAGGAATGGTAATATAGACAGTGGGCACATTGGTCCCTACCGCACAACGCTCGATATTCGACAGAGGCACCGACAACCGGTTCTCCTTGCCGTTGACAATCATGCTGTCGAGCGACTCGTCTTCATAGAGTTTGTGTGTAATACTGTCGATCTGGGCAGCTTTTATCGAGTGGAAATTGACATCGTTGCGATAGATGTGCAACCAGGGGTGTGCTTGCTCTCCGTAAGCCAGCAGGGGGAGCAACATAAGAAGGAGAAATAATTTTTTCATGGGTATGAATTGAATGCGTATATGAATACTCTTTTAATAATAGACAGGGATATGGACAGTCGTCAACGACGGTTCACGATGATTTTGCGGGCAACCTGACCGTAGGCAACCACATAGACACCGTTGGTCAACCGAGCCAGCTCCAACCGATAGGTGTCATCGGCACGATTCTCGCACACCATCACACCGTTCAGGTCGTAAACCCGTACCACAGTACCCTGGGGCAACCCGACAATCTGCAAGGCGTCGGGGGTAACGATGAAGGTCTCGGCCGACTTTTCCGTCTCGACCGACGAGGTGTATTTGCCGTAGTAAAAGCCCGATATGTCGGCCAGGGCAAACTGATTCTTCGTAACGGAACTCTCAAAAAGCAGTTCGCTGTCGGTGAACTGCAAAGTCAAATCGTCGGAGAGCAGCACGCTCACCTCCGTCTGGTCCTTAAACTCCACATTGATGGCTTTGCTGCCGGAGTAGATCATCAAACAAACACTCAAAAACGTGATTAGAGTACAGATTTTTTTCATGGGTATTGAAATATTATTTAGTGTTTCTCTCTATTTTCCGGCCGATACCTCCCCTTCAAAGGTGGTAAGCAGCGTCGCTCTGTTATCGGCCCACATCTCAATTTGCAAAGTTGCGGCAAAAATAGATATTTTTTCAAAAAGAAAAATCTTTTTATAAAAATTAAGTTCGTATACCACTCTGTTTTACCGGTCGCCCCAGTTCTCGCGGTCGAGGTTGCGGTAGTTCACCGCCTCGTTGATGTGCTGCACCTGCACCGTCTCGCTCCCGTCGAGGTCGGCGATGGTACGGGCCACCTTCAAGATGCGGTCGTAAGCACGCGCCGAGAGGTGGAATCGCTCCATGGCATCTTTCAACCGTTTCAGTCCGGCGGCATCGGGCACGGCATGGCGGTTCAACAAGCGGGTGGTCATCTGGGCATTGCAGTAGACGCCGGGAGTGTCGGCAAAGCGGGCGGCCTGAATCTCCCGGGCTGCAATGACCCGCCGACGTATCGCCTCGCTCGGTTCGGCCGGGCGGGTATCGGAAATCTTCTCAAACGGCACGGGCACAATCTCGACCTGAATGTCGATGCGGTCGAGCAACGGACCCGAAATCTTCCCCAGATAGCGCTGTATGGCACCCGGGCTGCATATACACTCCTTGTCGGGGTGGTTGTAGTAGCCGCACGGACAGGGATTCATCGAGGCCACCAGCATCACCCCGGCGGGATACTCGATGGAGTATTTGGCTCGGGCAATGGTTATCTTGCGGTCTTCGAGGGGTTGACGCATCACTTCGAGCACCTGCCGCGAGAACTCGGGCAGCTCGTCGAGAAAGAGGACCCCGTTGTGTGCCAACGAAATCTCGCCCGGCTGGGGATAGGTGCCTCCACCCACCAACGCCACCGATGAGATGGTGTGGTGCGGTGCCCTGAACGGCCGTTGCGACAGCAGCGAACTGCCTCGCTCCATGCGGCCGGCCACCGAGTGTATCTTGGTCGTTTCGAGTGCCTCTTGCAGGGTGAGGGGCGGGAGTATCGACGGCAACCGTTTGGCCATCATCGACTTGCCGGCACCCGGCGGACCTATCAAGATGATGTTATGCCCTCCGGCGGCAGCCACTTCGAAGGCGCGCTTGACACTCTCCTGCCCCTTCACGTCACTGAAATCGAGGTCGAAGCGGGTGTTTTCCCTGAAAAATTCGGCCCGGGTATCGATCACGGTCGGCTCCAACTCGACCTCCCCGTTGAGAAACCGTATCACCTCGGTAATATTCTCCACGCCATAGACATCGAGATTATTGACCACGGCGGCTTCCCGCACGTTGGCCTTGGGGACAATCAGCCCCTTGAAGCCCTCTTCCCGCGCCTTGATGGCGATAGGCAAAGCCCCCTTGACGGGGAGTATCGACCCGTCGAGCGACAACTCACCCATCATCATGTAATCGCTGAGTTTGTCGCAGGCTATCTTCCCGTCGCTGGCCAGAATACCCACGGCCAGAGGCAAGTCATAGGCGGCCCCCTCCTTGCGGATATCGGCAGGCGACATGTTCACGATAATCTGTCGGCGGGGGAACTTGTAGCCGTTATGTTCGACGGCCGAAACGATGCGTTCGTGGCTCTCCTTGACCGCCGCATCGGGCAGTCCCACCATGAAAAAACGGATTCCTTGCGAGCAGTTCACCTCGATGGTGACTACCAGGGCATCGATGCCTTGAACGGCGGCCCCGAACACTTTTACCAACATAGCATTAGATTAAGATTCCTATTCAAAAAACGGTCGTCAGGGCTTGACCAACCGGTCGATATATCGTCGCATCGAGTCGGGCGGAAGTCCCCGGGACACCACCCGCCCGGCCGAATCGACCACCACCAGATAGGGCAGTTGGCGAATGCGCATGTCCCTGACACCCGGGGCCAAATATCCCCCCTTGGCCCAACGACGGGCCCATCGGGCCGAATCGGCCGTCACCACCCGCTTCCACACGGCGCTGTCGCGGTCGAGCGATATGTCGACCACCTGCACGGCGGTATCGTATCGGGCTGTCATCTCCCGCAAAAAGGGTTCATACTGGCGGCTTCCCGTCGTCTCGGCAGCCCAGAAACAGAGCAGCGTAGCCTTTGCCCGGCGGGGATTCAACAATGCGGTTGTATCGGCTACCGTCGCCAACGAAAAGTTGGGCAGCACGGTGTCATTCCGCAATTCGGCCTCAAACGCCCGGTACCGGGCCAACGGTTCTCCGGCCGCTCCGGCCAGCACCCTTTCGTCAATCAGCCCCACGAGCGAATCGCAGAAAGCCTCGTCGGCATTGCCCAACAGATAGTTGTTCACCAGAATGGCGCTTACGGGCGAGTCGCGATGCTTACCCACATAAGTCGCGATTACCCCCTGTAACTTTTCGCTCAACTCCCGGTATCGGGGTGTAGGCGAACCCGATGCCGAGGCATTACGCTCGACGGTCCACACCGACAGCAGCCCCTTGTTCTCCTGGTTGAACTTGAACAGTTCCTTGTTGAGCGAACTGCCTTTCACCTTCAACCCGAAGGGGTCTTGCCCGTCGCCCGACAGTTCGATGCGGTCGCCGTTCTGGACATAGATCTGAGTCAGCGGGGTCTTGTCGGAATAGTAGAACTGTATGGGTATGAGGGCAGGCGACGAGTTCTTGAAGGCAATGTAGCCGTTTTGCGGACGCAGGGTATCGACCACAATGCCGCTTTCAATCTGGTAAACGGCATAGACGGGACGACCGCCCAGGTTGTTGAGGGTTCCCTCGACCGAAAACTCGTTGCTATTGCCACCGCAACCGCACAGGAGCAGCACACCTACACACAGAAT